>NC_022657.1:7485357-7800476 GCF_000494755.1 Amorphoplanes friuliensis DSM 7358 | reverse complement strand
GAGATATGGCTCAAGCGATATGAGTCCATAGACGGTTCTCTCTGCAATGCTCGGCGTGGCTGTCGCCACACCCTCGGCGACGGCTCCCCCCGAGCACCGCGGAGGACCCCCGTGAGAGCAGTTCCCTTCATAGGTGCGACGACCCTGGTCGCCGCCCTGTTTGCCGTCCCGGCCCAGGCCGCCCCGACCGTCGCACTGGCCCCGCCCAACATCCCGGTCGCGAACGTGAAGGCCCACCTGTCGCAGCTCCAGTCGATCGCCACGGCGAACGGCGGCAACCGCGCACACGGACGGCCCGGCTATCTCGCCTCCGTCACCTACGTGAAGGGCCTGCTCGACGCGGCCGGCTTCACCACGCAGCAGCAGTCGTTCACCTACGGCGGTGCCACCGGGTACAACCTGATCGCGGACTGGCCGGGTGGCGACACCACGGACACCCTGATGATCGGCGCGCACCTGGACAGCGTCACCACCGGTCCGGGCATCAACGACAACGGTTCCGGCTCGGCCGCCAACCTCGAGGTCGCCCTGCAGGTCGCCCGGTCCAACTTCCAGCCGCAGCGGCACCTGCGGTTCGGCTGGTGGGGTGCCGAGGAGCTCGGCCTGCGTGGTTCGACCGCGTACGTGAACTCGCTCACCTCGGCGCAGAAGGCGAACATCGGCGGCTACCTCAACTTCGACATGGTCGGGTCGCCCAACCCGGGGTACTTCCTCTACGACGGCGACAACTCCGACGGCACCGGCTCGGGCCCCGGCCCCGCGGGCTCCGCCGAGATCGAGGACACGCTGGAGGCGTACTTCTCCTCGATCAGCGTGCCGACCCGCGGCACCGACTTCGACGGGCGCAGCGACTACGGCCCGTTCATCGCCGCGGGCATCCCCGCCGGTGGCATCTTCACCGGTGCCGAGGGCCGCAAGACGTCCGCCCAGGTCAGCCTCTGGGGCGGTACGACCGGCGCGTTCGACCCCTGCTATCACGCCGCCTGCGACACGATCTCGAACATCAACGACACGGCGCTGGACCGGAACTCCGATGCCATCGCGTACTCGGTCTGGACCCTCGCCGACGGCACCACGGAGCCGCCGCCGACCGGTGAGACCGTGTACTCGGACACGTTCGAGACCGCGACCGGCTGGACCGTCAACGCCGGGGCGACCGACACCGCCACGTCCGGCCGCTTCGAGCGCGGCGACCCGGCCGCGACCAGTTCCGGCGTCGCGACCCAGCTCGGCACCACGGTCAGCGGCAGCTACGACCTCGTCACCGGGGCCACCGCCGGGGCGAGCGCCGGTGCCAACGACGTCGACGCCGGCACCACCACCGTGCGGTCACCCGCGATCACGCTGCCCAGCGGCACCCTGAACCTGTCGTTCTCCTGGTACCTGTCGCACCTCAACAACGCGACCAGCGGCGACTACTTCCGGGTCCGAGTGATCTCCGGCACGACCACCACCACGGTCTTCACCCAGGCCGGCGCGGCCAGCAACCGGGCCGCGGCCTGGCAGACCGCGACCGTCAACCTCTCCGCGTACGCGGGGCAGTCGGTCCGTCTCCAGGTGGAGGCCGCGGACACCGGCACGGCCAGTCTGGTCGAGGCGGCCGTGGACAACGTTCTGATCACTCAGAGCTGATCATCCGCCGGGCGGGGGTACGGCTCCGGCCGTACCCCCGGGTCGGGCCGGTCACAGCGCGAGTCCAGTGAACGCTGATATCTTTCTCCGATGATCGGCAGTATTCAGCCGGGCCCGGCCCGGCTTTTTCGTCTCCTGGACCCGCCATGTTGATTCTGGTCGGTTTGCTGCTGGTAATCCTGGTCACGGCGGTGACCGGTTACTTCGTCGCCCAGGAATTCGGCTATGTCGCGGTCGACCGCAGCCGCCTCCGGCAGGAGGCCGAGGGCGGCGACAAGGCGGCGCAACGAGCCCTCGAAGTCACCGAGCGTCTCTCGTTCGTCCTGTCGGGCGCGCAGCTCGGCATCACCGTCACCGCGCTGATCGTCGGTTACGTAGCGGAGCCGTTCCTCGGTGAGGGACTGGCCGATCTGCTCGGTCTGACGGGCCTCCCGTCCGGTGTCAGCATGCCGATCTCGATCGTGCTGGCGCTGCTGATCGCGACCGTCGTCCAGATGGTCCTCGGCGAGCTGGCGCCCAAGAACTTCGCGATCGCCCGCTCCGAGACGCTGGCAAAGGCGCTGAGCCGCTCGACCCTGATGTACCTCACCGTCTTCGGGCCCATCATCAAGCTTTTCGACAAGGCGGCTGGGGGTCTGCTGCGCCGCATCGGCATCGAGCCGATCGAGGAGCTCCCCGAGGGCGCGACCGAGGAGGACCTCGAGCAGATCATCGCCGAGTCCCGGGCCGAGGGTCATCTCGGCCCGGAGCTGTCGCTGCTGCTCGACCGGGGGCTCGACTTCCGCCGCCGGACGGCCTCCGAGGTGATGATCCCGCGGGTGGACGTGGTCGTGATCCAGGCGACCGACCCCGCCTCCCAGGTCATCGAGCTCCTGGACACCGGCCGGTCCCGCTTCCCGGTCCGCGCGGGCAACGGCGTCGACGAGATCGTCGGTGTTGTCGGCATCGCGGACGTGCTGCCCGTCCCGCCCGCCGACCGTCACGACGTCCAGGTCGAGACGCTGATGGCCCCGGCCCTCTTCGTACCGGCCTCGCTGCGCCTGCCCGCCGTGCTGGACAGGCTGCGCGGCGACCACCGCCAGCTCGCCTGCGTCGTCGACGAGTACGGCGGCTTCGCCGGCATCATCACCCTCGAGGACATCGCCGAGGAACTCGTCGGCCCGATCAGCGACGAGGACGACCTGCCCGAGCCGTCCCCGGCGCGCCAGGAGGACGGTTCGTGGATCGTCCCCGCCCGCTGGCGCATCGACGAGGTCACCGATGCGACCGGTGCTGACCTGCCGGAACACCCCGAGTACGACACCGTCTCCGGGCTGGTGATGTCCGAGCTCGGCCGGGTGCCCCAGGTCGGCGACTCGGTCTCGCTGCCGTCGGGGGCCGTGCTGGAGGTGCTGTCGGTGGATCGGCACGTGCCTGATTCCGTACGCCTCACGATGCCCGTCGCCGCCGGCTCGGCTCTCGAGGAGGGTTCCCGATGAGCACAACCTGGGCCGTCATCTGCTCCCTCCTGCTGCTGGCCGGCAACGGCTTCTTCGTCGCCGCCGAGTTCGCCCTGGTCGCCAGCAAGCGTTACCGCCTCGAACACGCCGCCGCCGAGGGCAGCCGCGCCGCCCGCGCCGCCCTCGACGGCAGCCGCGAGCTGTCCCTGATGCTCGCCGGCGCCCAGCTCGGCATCACCCTGTGCTCACTCGGCCTGGGCGCTCTCGCCGAGCCCGCCATCGAGCACCTGGTGCACCCGCTCCTGCACAGCATCGGCCTCCCCGACGTCCCGAGCGGCATCATCGCGTTCCTGCTGGCCCTGATCGTCGTGACGTTCCTGCACCTGGTCATCGGCGAGATGATGCCCAAGTCGTGGGCCATCACCGACCCCGAGCGCTCGGCCACCCTGCTGGCCCTGCCGTTCCGCGCTTTTGTCCGCATGGTCCGCCCGGCCCTGGTCGCCCTGAACGCCCTGGCGAACGTCGCCCTGAAACCGTTCGGCGTCCACCCCCAGGACCAGTTGGCCCAGGCACACGGTCCCCAGGAGATGAACATCCTGCTGGAACGTTCCCGGGCCGAGGGCCTGATCGGCGCCGAGCAGACCGAGCTGCTGACCAGCATGCTCAAGCTCCAGGAGACCAAGGTCGCGGACGTCCTGATCCCCGACGACCAACTGGTCACGGTCACCCCCGCCTCACCCGCCCTCGACATCGAGGCGGCGTCCCTGCAGAGCGGCCGCTCCCGCCTGGCCGTGGTCTCGGAGACCGGCGACGTCCTCGGCGTCGTCCACGTCCGCGACGCCGTCCGCGTCACGACCGCAGGCCGCGACGCAACAGCCGCGGACCTCATGGACCCACCGTTCGTCCTCACCGCATCGGTGACGGTGACGGACGCCGTGACCCAGATGCGCGCAGCCCGCGCACAACTGGCAATGGTCACCCGCAACAATCAGCGCGTCGGCTTCGTCGCCCTGGAAGATCTCCTCGAACAGGTCATCGGCGAATTCGACGACGAGACTGACCCCGTGCCGGTCGGCCGGCGCATGCGCTGAAAGGTGAACCAGAAGTGGTCTTCGCGAGAGTCCTGCGCGCCTTCGGGGTGGGCGGCCCCACCGTCGACACGATCCTTCCCAACCCCGCCACCCACCCCGGCGGCACCCTCACCGGCGAAGTCCGCATCGCCGGCGGCGAATACGACGTCGTCATCGACAACATCGTCCTGAGCCTCGTCACCCGCGTCGAAGCCGAAGACGGCGACGCCCTCATCGAATTCCACCGCGTCTCCGTAGCCGGCCACTTCACCCTGCCCGCCGGCGCCCGCGAAGACATCCCGTTCCAGATGTCCGTCCCCTGGGAAACCCCGATCACCCACCTGGCCGGCAAACCCTTGTCCGGCATGACGATGGGCGTCCGCACCGAACTGTCGGTCGCCAAAGCCGTCGACAAAGGCGACCTCGACGAGGTAGCCATCCACCCCCTCCCGGTCCAGGAAAAAATCCTGTCCGCCTTCGACCACCTGGGCTTCCGCCTCCGCCACGCCCACCTCGAAAACGGCGGCATCTACGGCGTCCGCCAAGAACACCCCTTCTACCAAGAAATCGAATTCGCAGCCCCACCCGAACTCACCAAAACCATCGACGAAGTCGAAGTAACCTTCGTAGCCGACCCCACCGGCACCGAAATAATCCTCGAATTCGACAAGCGCGGCGGCCTGCTGTCCGCCGGCAGCGACACCTACGCGCGCCACCGCGCAGAACACACCGAATCCGAAACCACCGACTGGGTGTCGAAAGTGGAAGGCTGGGTCCACGAAGCTCTCTCCCCGTGAGAGGGGGTTGTTTTCGCCGAAGCCAGTTCAAGTTCAAGGTCCAGGGCATGTCGTGCCTGGTTGCATGGCGCTGATCGTCGCTCCCGCCGAGACCGGGCCCGGGCGGCCAATCGCCTAGCGGCTCATTACCAGCCACCCGCACCCTGCCAACTCCGTGCTCCCCAAACCCACCGCCGCAACCAGGATCGGTTGAAGCCGCTCATCAGCGCTCTAACGTCCCAACGTTGCAATTACGGAGGGCGCACGCAGCTCGGCTGGTCATATGAATTCCGCTCGGCCCGGCTAAAGCCCGGTCCGTCGCCGCGCGCCTTGGCTCGCCCAGCTCAGCCAGGCTTGCTCGGCTCCGCCCGGCCTACTCAGCTCAGCTCGGCTCAGCTCGCTCGGCTCAGCCCAGGCTCGCCCGCTCAGCTTTACCCGACCCGGTCCGCTCGGCCAACCCGGCCCCGGGGGCCGCTTGGCCCGACCCGCTCAGCCCGACCTGCCCAGCTCAGCTCGGCCCGGCGGGCTCGTGCAGCCCAACTCGGCCTGGCCTGGGCCGGCCCGCTCGGCCTGGCCCAGCCCGGTCGGCTCGGCCTGCTTTGCTCGCCCCCGCTTGCTTGTCGCCAGCGAGCGCGTCGATCTGGAGGCCTGCTGGATCACCGCGTTGACGGCCATTCTCGGGCGGAGCCCGCCAGTTCGGCCAATCGGTTCTTGGCTATGTCCAGATAGGCCGGTGTGGGCAGACAGTCTGCTTGACCAACTTTCCCGGATCGGTCAGGCCGCTTGATACTGCGAGGTTTGAAGTGGTCGGTCAGGTGACGCTGGCGGTGGCGAGTTTTATGCCGAAGCCGACGAATACCGCGCCGACACCGGTGGCGACTCCGGCGGACAGGCGGCGCCGGCGGCGGAACTGGCCGGCGAGGAACTGTCCACCGAAGATCAGGGCAGTCAGGTAGAGCGCGCTGAAGACTTGCAGCACTGCGCCGAGGATCAGGAACGACAAGGCCGGGTGGGCGTACCCGGGTTGGACGAACTGAATGAAGAAGGAGACCACGAAGAGGATGGCTTTCGGGTTGAGCAGGCTCACGACGAGCGCACGCCGGAACGGCCGCTGCGTTCCGGCCGGGACGGTCGTCGCGGCTACCGTCGTCGGTTCGCCCCGCCCACGCCATTTGCGCCAGGCGCCGCGGATGATGCCGACGCCGAGCCAGGCGAGATAAGCAGCGCCCGCGTACTTGATCACCATGAAGACCGGTGGGTAGGTCCGCAGCAGCGACGCCACTCCGGCGGCGGCGAGAACCATCAGCACGGTGTCGCCGACGAACACACCGGCGGCGGCCTGGTAGCCGGTGCGTACCCCGCGCTGCGCCCCGACGGTCAGGACGAAGATCGAGTTCGGTCCGGGCAGGAGCACGATCGCCGCGGTGCCCAGCACGTAGGTCCAGAAGTCGGTGATTCCCAGCACGGCTCCATCCTTGGCTCTGTTGCGATCCCCGCGGCAGTCGTCCCGGAGGCAAAAATATGTGGTCTTCAGCACCGCCCTGGGTGCCGTGACCGACACGCCACGTGACCAGCGCGATTAACTAATCCGAAATGTCGATGACGTGTCGGTGGCGGTGCTTCGAGCGGATTAATCCTGATCCAACTCTTGAAGGTTGCACTTTCAACATATTAACGTGCGTCTACGTATCGCCTCACTCACGTTGCCTCACTCAAGGAGCGAGACATGGAGACGCACAGGTTCGCCGGGCCGGTCTGGTCCCTCTTCCGCATCGTCGTCGGACTGCTGTTCAGCCTGCACGGGGCCGGAACGGTTCTCGGTCTGTTCGGCGGAAACGCGGGCTCGGGCAAGGCTTTGGAAGCGGGCATCTGGCCGGGTTGGTGGGCGGGCCTGATCCAGCTCGTGTGCGGCATCCTGGTGATGCTCGGCCTCTTCACCCGCGCAGCCGCAGTGCTCGCCTCGGGCTCGATGGCCTACGCGTACTTCGTGGTTCATCAGCCCAACGCCTTGATGCCGACCCAGAACGGTGGCGTCACCCCCGCCCTGTACGCCTGGGCGTTCCTGACCATCGCGGTGCTGGGCGCCGGCCCGTGGTCGCTGGACGCCATCTGGCGCCGCCGCGTCACGTCGTCGACTGAGCCCGCCGTGACCACCGAGGCCGGGTCGAACGCACCCGCCCCGAAGCCGGTCGACGAACCTGCGACTGCCTGATCGTGCACCCGCACCGGTCGTGGCGGGCTCGGCGAAACGCCACCTGTCACGACCGGTCGCACCTCAACCCTGGGCCAGCCGGGCACGCAGTCGCTCGGCTGCCGCCGGCCACTCGTCCACCGTCATCGCAAAGAGCACCGTGTCGCGCCACGTGCCGTCCGGTCGAAGCCGATGCCGCCGAATCAGTCCGTCGCGGGTGGCGCCCAGCCTGGCGATCGCCCGCTGCGAGCGTTCGTTGCGAATGTCGGTGTACCAGAAGACCCGCTCCGCGCCGAGCACGTCGAACGCACGCTCGAGCAGGAGCAGCTTCGCCTCCGTGTTGACTCCGGTGCGCCACCATCGCCGGCCCAGGATGGTGTGGCCGATGCCGACCGCCCGGGTGACCGGATCGATGTCGTGATAGCTGGTCATCCCCATGACCTCGCCCGTCTCCGGATCGCATTGCGCCCAGGAGACCCGTTCGCCCTGCCATTGCTGCCGGGAGGCGACGGCGATGTGCTGGGTCATCTCCTCCGTCGTCTGTGGACAAAGGCTGGGCAAGAACTGCCACACCTCGTCGTCACCGATGGCGGCCAGCAAGCCGTCGGCGTGCCCGGGCGCCAGCGGCTCGAGTGCCACGAGGCGCCCCCGCATCGGTGCCGCGGTGTGCCAGGGTGACGTCGACCCGGGCAGGTAGGCCGGTGGTGGAGCGGTGACTCCAGCGTCTGTTTCGGGTGGCCCGGCGACCCGGCGGATCGGCAGCACGCCGGCCCAGTGCGGCAGCGTCTTGTCCTCAGGGTCGTCGACGACCCCACCCGCCCGAACTCGCACCGACACCTCGGTGAGCGACAGTGCCAGCACGACGGTCGTCGCCAGCTCTCGCGTCGTCGGAGGCCGGCTGTCGGCGGCACGACCGACGCCCACCCTTTCCACCAGGGCTGTCATTGCCGCGCGCTTCTCATGGTCGGCGGTCACCGGACGAGCGAGGCCGTGCGCCACCAGGGATCGGTAGTTGGCGCTGTGGTCGAACTGCGATCGCGCATAGACGATGCCGTCGAGCAGAGTCACCGACACCGCAACCCGAACGCCGTCGCTGCGCGCCGTCAGGCCGAGCCGTCCGCCGGTCGAGGCGTGCAGATAGAGAGTGTCGTCGACCCGGACGTGCAGCGTGGGGAGCACGCGCGGCTCCCCGTCGATCACGAACGCGACGGAACAGTCATACGCCTCGTCCAGAATGGCGTGCGCCGCGTCGCGCTCGTAGTGCATGCGGCCGCGGTTGCGGGTTGCCGTGGTCCGATCGGTGGGCTGGTAGAGGTCGGTCACGGGAACCCTCCTTGCCAACAAAGCTGTACTAGTACATAATCTCTCTTGTGCCAGAACAGTATCAGGTAACCGGGTCCACCGCCGCCTCGATTTCCGCCAGCATCGAGGCGGGTGTCCGCCGCGGTGACTGGATGTGGGGTGAGGCGCTGCCGCCGATCCGGATCCTGGCCTACCAGCTGCATGTCAGCCCGGCCACTGTGTCGAAGGCCTATCAGGAGCTGCGCCAGCGCGGGATCATCGAGTCCCTCGGGCGCAGTGGCACCCGCGTCCGCACCCGGCCGGCGGTGGCCAGCCCACGCTCGGCGTTGCGCTTGCCGGTGCCGCCGGGGGCTCTCGACCTCTCTACCGGTGACCCCGACATTCGCCTGTTGCCAGGCCTGGGATGGCATCTGCGGGCGGTCTCCGAAGAGATCGGTCCGCCGCTGGGTTATGCCGCGGCCGGGGCGATGCCCGAGCTCATCGATGCGGCCCGTCCCCGGCTGGCAGCGGACGGCGTGCCGGTCGACGATGCGGCGATCACGGTGACGAGCGGCACCCTCGATGCGATCGAACGCCTGCTCACGGCTCATCTCCGAGCCGGTGATCAGGTCGCGGTGGAGGATCCCGGCTGGGCCAACCTGCTCGATCTTCTTGCGGCCCTGGACCTCACCCCGGTGCCCGTCGCGGTTGACGACGAGGGTCCGCTTCCCGACCAGCTGGCTTCGGCCCTGGCCAAAGATGTGCGCGCGGCGGTGGTCACCGCCCGCGCGCAAAACCCGACCGGTGCCGCCATCAGCGCCGGACGCGCCGCAGAGCTCCGCGCGGTTCTGGCCGGCAAACCGGAGGTGCTCCTCATCGAGGACGATCACGCGGCCGAGTTGTCCGGTGTTCCGTTGCACAGCCTGGGCGGATCGACACGGTCGTGGGCCTTCGTCCGTTCGGCGTCCAAGCCCTTCGGCCCTGATCTGCGCATCGCGTTGCTGGCCGGCGACGAGGCGACGATCGCTCGCGTCGTCGGCCGGATGCGGATCGGCACCGGCTGGGTGTCCACAGTGCTGCAGCGTCTGTTGCTGAGGCTCTGGCGCGACGAGGACGTCACGGAGGAGATCGCCGCCGCGGGCAAGAGCTACGACCATCGGCGCGTCGCTCTGCGCGACGCCCTCACGGCGCGCGGTCTGCAAGCTCACGGCACCACAGGCATCAACATCTGGGTACGCGTGGAGGACGAGACCCGCATGGTGACGACCCTGCGCGACGCGGGTTATGCGGTGGCCCCGGGTTCGCTGTTCCGGGTCGACTCACCACCCGGCATCCGGCTGACGGTGAGCCCGATCGACGACGGGTCGATCGAAAGTCTGGCCGACGACGTGGCCACCGCCGCCTTCCCCGCGACGGTCCCCTCCCCGTCGCGATGACGTCAGCAGACTTCAGGCGACCGGGGCGAACCAGCACTGCCGCCCGTCGTACGGCGGACAGCAGTGCCGGCCCCGCTGACTTAGAAGTCGTCGTCGAAGCTCACGCTGCCGGTGACGCCGACCTGATAGGCCGACACCCGGCGTTCGAAGAAGTTCGACAGCTCCTGGACGTCCTGCAACTCCATGAAGGCGAACGGGTTCTGCGACCCGTAGATCGGCGCGATACCCAGCTGGGTGAGGCGGCGGTCAGCCACGTGCTGCAGGTAGGTCCGCATGTCGGTCAGCGACATGCCGGAGACGCCCTGCTCCAGCAGATCCGCCGCGAACTGCACCTCGCACTCGACGGCCTCGGAAAGCATGTCCCGGACCTGCTGTTCCATCTTGTCGTCGAAGAGATCCGGTTCCTCGGCCCGCACCTGCTCGACGACGTCGAAGGCAAAGGCCATGTGCATCGACTCGTCGCGGAAGACCCAGTTGGTCCCGGACGCCAGCCCGTGCAGCAGGCCGCGCGAGCGCAGGTAATAGACGTAGGCGAAGGCGCCGTAGAAGAACAGGCCCTCGATGCAGGCGGCAAAACAGATGACGTTGAGCAGGAACGCCCGCCGCTCGTCCTTGGTCCGCAGTTCGCGCAGCTCAAAAACGGAGTCGATCCAGCGGAAGCAGAAGTCGGCCTTGCGGGCGATCGACGGAATGTTCTCCACCGCGTCGAAGGCCGCAGCTCGCTCCGCCTCGTCCGGCACATAGGTGTCGAGCAGGTTCAGATAGAACTGGACGTGCACGGCCTCCTCGAAGAGTTGCCGGGAAAGATAGAGCCGGCCCTCGGGCGAGTTGACATGCTGGTAGAGGTTCAGCACGAGGTTGTTGGCGACGATGGTGTCGCCGGTGGCAAAAAAGGCGACCAGACGGCTGACCAGGTGCTGCTCGGCGGGCGAGAGCTTGGCCAGGTCGGCGAGGTCGGAATGCAGGTCGACCTCCTCGACGGTCCAGGTGTTCTTGATCGCGTCCTTGAAGCGGTCGAAGAAGTGCGGGTACTTCATCGGCCGCAGGGTCAGGTCCATTCCGGGATCAAGCAGCATTTACTGACACGCCTCACACGACTCGGGGTTCTCGAGGGAACAGGCCAGGGCTTCCTCGTCGGAGACCGGGGCGACGGCAACCGTCACCGCCGGTGCGACGGACACCGTGGCCTGCTGGATGCGCGTCGCGGGCCGCGAGCGCAGGTAGTACGTGGTCTTGAGCCCGGCTTTCCAGGCGTAGAGGTACATCGACGAGACCTTGCCGATGGTCGGTGCGCTCATGAAAAGGTTCAGCGACTGCGACTGGTCGATGTAGGGCGACCGTGCGGCGGCCACGTCGATCAGCGCCTTCTGCGGCAGCTCCCACGCCGTCCGGAAGAGCTCCCGGACGTCGGCAGGCAACGCCTCGATGCCCTGCACCGAGCCCTCCGCGCGCTTGATCTGCTCGCGCACCGCCGCCGTCCAGAGTCCGCGCGCCTTCAGCTCGCGTACCAGATAGGTGTTGATCTGGAGGAACTCGCCCGACAGGGTCTCCCGCTTGAAAAGATTGCTGACCTGCGGCTCGATGCACTCGTAACAGCCGGCGATGGAGGCGATCGTCGCCGTCGGCGCGATCGCGATCAGCAGCGAGTTGCGCAGCCCGGTGCCGGCGATCCGCTCCCGCACCGCGGACCACCGGGCAGTCTGCGTCGGGGTCACACCCCAGAGATCCGGTTGCAGGTCACCGCCGGCCGCCCTGGTCTCCGCGTACGCGGGGTGCGGGCCGAAGCGTTCGGCCAGGGAGGCCGAGGTCTCCAGCGCCGTCAGATAGATCTCCTCCGAGACGCGCGTCGAGAGCTCCTTGGCCTCGGCGGAGTCGAAAGGCAGCCGCAGCGAGAAGAACGCGTCCTGCAGACCCATCAGCCCGAGCCCGATGGGACGCCAGCGCGGGTTGCTCGCCGCCGCCTGATCACTCGGGTAGTAGTTGATGTCGATGACCCGGTCGAGGAAAACAACCGCGGTCCGCACCGTCTCCCGCAGCTTCTCCCAGTCCACGTCGCCGCCGCTCAGGTGTGCGCCGAGGTTGATCGAGCCCAGGTTGCAGACCGCCGTCTCGTCGTCGGAGCTGACCTCGAGGATCTCGGTGCACAGGTTCGACAGGTGGATGGTGTTGCCGGGGCGGCCGGTCTGGTTGGAGAGGCGGTTCGACGGGTCTTTGAAGGTCATCCAGCCGTTGCCGGTCTGCGCGAGTGTGCGCATCATCCGGCCGTACAGGTCACGGGCCTTGACGGTTTTGACCGCCTTCTTCTCCGCGATCCGGTAGGCCTGCTCGAACTCCTCGCCGTAAAGGTCCGGCAGGTCGGGGGCGTCGCTCGGGTCGACCAGCGACCACATCTCGTCGGCCTCGACCCGGCGCATGAACTCGTCCGGGATCCAGTTGGCCAGGTTCAGGTTGTGGGTGCGGCGGGCGTCCTCTCCCGTGTTGTCACGCAGTTCGAGGAATTCCTCGATGTCGGGGTGCCACGGCTCGAGGTAGACGCAGGCCGCACCCTTGCGACGTCCGCCCTGGTTGACCGCCGCGACGCTGGAGTCGAGCGTCCGCAGGAAGGGCACGATGCCGTTGGACTGGCCGTTGGTGCCGCGGATCAGGGCGCCGCGACCGCGCACCCGCGACCAGGAGATGCCGATACCGCCGGCAAATTTCGACAGCCGCGCCACCTGCTGGTACCGCTCGTAGATCGAGTCCAGCTCGTCCTTCGGCGAGTCCACCAGGAAGCACGACGACATCTGCGTGTGCCGCGTGCCCGAGTTGAACAACGTCGGCGAGCTGGGCAGATAGGCCAGCGACGACATCAGCCGGTAGAACGCGATGGCCTCGCCCGCCGACGTGGACAGGCCGCAGGCGACCCGCAGCAGCCAGTACTGCGGTGTCTCCACGACCAGGCGCGTCTCGGGGTGCCGCAGCAGATAGCGGTCGGCGACGGTCCGCAGGCCGAAATACTCGAACCGCAGGTCACCGGTCAGGTCGACGGCGTCGTCGAGCTTGCGGGCGTTCTTCGCGACAAAAGCAGCGGTCTCGTCGCCGATAAGCCCTTCCGCACGGCCGCGGGCGATGGACTGGCTGAAGCTCGCGATGCCCTGACCGCGGACCTCCTTGTCGACGAAGGCCGCCAGCAGCCGCGCCGCCAGCCGCGAATACTGCGGCTCCTCGCCGATCAGCTCCGCCGCCGTCTGGATCGACAGTTTGTCGAGCTCAGCCGTGGTTGCGCCGTCGTAGAGACCGCTGATCGTCTTGGTCGCCACCCGCAGCGGGTCGACCTCGTCGAGGTCGGCGACCCAGCGCTCGACCGCTTTGACGATCTTGTTGACATCCACCGACTCGGTGTCGCCGTTGCGCTTGCGAACCTGCATCGCATGTTTGCGTTGCTCGGGTACGCCCGGTTCGGACGCAGTCTTCTCCTGCGTGACCGTCATGAACACTCTCTCCTCGCGAGCCCGTTCCGAAGTGGTCTCCGGGCGCGCAGGAGGACGCCGGTGGACACGCCGATGTCGAGCGCGTACACCTCAGTGGCGTCGGCCGTCCCACGCGGCCTCGGACCACCGCACGCGGAAGCGTGCGGTGCGCTGGCAGGTCTTCGGACTCGCGGGCCTGACCGATCTCCGGTCTCCTACTGGCCGTCGCTTCCCAGGCCGGGGCCCAGTGCTGTTGACGGCGGTCGTTCCCACTCACCGCTGCGGGGCAGTCCCGGTTTTCCACCGGGTTCCCTCTTGCCTCGGACGTCCCGTCGGGACGTCCGAACCAGCTGCAGCAACACCATATCTAGGTGCGACTCGAAACGCGCAACCCCACATGTCGTGTCGGCGTGTCGAATCGTGCTCGTTCAGGTGAGGACTCACGCGTGGACCGGGCGGATGGGGGTAGAAACGTGTCCATGGCAACAACACAAGCCCCGCCGGGGGCTCAGGAGTTCGTCCCCGCCGATACGCACACCCTCGACGAGCTGAAATCCGCGGCGCCCGGATGCCGCGGCTGCGAGCTCTACGAGGACGCGACCCAGGTGGTCTTCGGCCGCGGTGCTGCCCACGCCCGCCTCGTTTTTGTCGGCGAGCAGCCCGGCGACATCGAGGATCAGCAGGGACTGCCGTTCGTCGGACCGGCCGGCCGGCTGCTGCGCGACGCGGTCGGCGACGCCGGCATCGACCCGTCGACGATCTACCTGACCAACACCGTCAAGCACTTCCGTTTTGAGCTCCGCGGCAAGCGGCGCATCCACCAGACTCCCGGTCCCGCGCACATCACCGCGTGCCGGCCCTGGCTGGTCGCCGAATTTTCCCTGCTCAAGCCGGATCTGGTCGTGGCGCTCGGCGCGACGGCGGCGAAGGCCCTCTTCGGACCGTCGTTCCGGGTGACGAAGTCCCGAGGCGAGCTGCTGCCCTGGCCTGCCTCGGCGCAGCGACCGCAGGACTTCCCCGTGGCCGAGTCCAAGGCGCTGGCCACGATCCACCCATCGGCGGTCCTGCGGGCCGACGACCGGGACACCGCCTACCAGGGCCTGGTCGACGATCTCAAGATCGCGGCAGCCGCTCTTTCTTGACCGGTACGCGCAACGACACAGTGGTGTTCTCCTTGCGCCGGACAAAACCGAGCGAGGTGAAAAGCCTGTTCGCCGGTGTGTTGGTGGCCATGGTGTGCAGGAACGGCCGCTCGCCACGGTCGTAGATCGCCGCCGCCAGGGCCCTGACCAAGCGGGCGGCATACCCCCGGCCGCGATGGGCGGGATCGGTGCACACCGCGCTGATCTCCGTCCAGCCGGGCGGATGCAGTCGTTCGCCCGCCATGGCGACAAGCCGTCCGTGCTGCCGGATGCCCAGATAGGTGCCCAGCTCGATGGTGCGGGGGCGGAACGGCCCCGGCTCGGTCCGGCTCACCAGATCGATCATGTCCGGAACGTCGGCGACCGTCAGGACAATGGCTTCGGAGTCGAGTGCTGCCGGCACCTTGCCATCGATGAGCTGGAACGCGGTACTGGTCCCGCGGATCTCCCAGCCGGCATCCTCGGGCGGTCGGGCGGAGATCGACATCTCCGTGCCGGGACCGGCGAGCTCAGCCAGGTCCTCCCAGGAGCGCGGATCGCCAGGATCGGCCAGAGCGAAGAAAGGTGCGACCTCCGGGTCGTACCTGCCGGCCTGCCCGATAATTCGCGCGAATCGGGCGTGCGGACCCGTCAGTGACGCCCAAGTCGGCTGGTCGAGAACATCGACTGTCATTCACAAATAGTGATGTGCGTCTCAGGGTGGAGCGCATCCGGGGCCGCCCTTGGACCGCGGGTACGCTTTTTCCGTGCGGTTGACAGACTTCTGGGGGCGCCTCGAGCAGGCGTTCGGCCCCGCGTACGCGAGAAGCCTCGCTACCGATCAGAGTTTTTCGGCGCTCCAGGGACGCACCATTGAAGAATCCATCGCTCAGGGTGTGGACACGGTGACTATCTGGCGAGCAGTGGTGGCCGCGTACCCCGATCGGGTGCCTTCCCGCCTGCAGTGACCCCTCTTTAGTACGTTTGTTCTGGCGTGTCACTCGTCTGTAGTACAAGTGTTCGGCTATTGTCCTCAGCGGCGTGGTCATCCACAGCTCACGGCCGGGCGGCCGTTTTCTGTCAGACCCAACGTCTAGCGTGACCCGCGTGGTGATGAACAGAAACTCTTCGGCGAAGACGCCTGGTAAGTCGAGTGCAGGGGTGGCGGACATGGTGGCAGGACCTGATCGGGACAAGGCGCTGGACCTTGCTCTCGCGCAGATCGACAAGCAGTTCGGCAAGGGCTCGGTGATGCGCCTCGGGGAACGGCCCGTCACGCAGATGGCCGTCATCCCCACCGGGTCCATTGCCCTCGACATCGCGCTCGGCGTCGGCGGTCTGCCGCGCGGCCGCGTCATCGAGGTCTACGGACCGGAGTCCAGCGGTAAGACGACGGTGGCCCTGCACGCGGTGGCCAACGCCCAGCGCAACGGCGGCATCGCCGCCTTCATCGACGCGGAGCACGCGCTCGACCCCGACTACGCCCAGGCTCTCGGTGTCGACACCGACGCCCTGCTGGTGTCCCAGCCGGACACCGGTGAGCAGGCGCTCGAGATCGCGGACATGCTGATCCGCTCCGGCGCGCTCGACATCATCGTCATCGACTCGGTGGCCGCGCTCGTGCCGCGTGCCGAGATCGAGGGCGAGATGGGCGACAGCCACGTGGGTCTGCAGGCCCGGCTCATGAGCCAGGCCCTGCGAAAGATCACCGGCATCCTGAACAACTCCGGCACGACCGCCATCTTCATCAACCAGCTCCGCGAGAAGATCGGCGTCATGTTCGGCTCGCCCGAGACGACGACCGGTGGCCGAGCGCTGAAGTTCTACTCGTCGGTGCGTCTCGACGTGCGCCGCATCGAAAGCCTGAAGGACGGCACCGACGTCGTCGGTAACCGCACCCGCGTCAAGGTCGTCAAGAACAAGGTCGCGGCGCCGTTCAAGCAGGCCGAGTTCGACATCATGTACGGCAAGGGCATCTCTCGCGAGGGCTCGCTGATCGATGTCGGCGTCGAGCAGAGCATCGTCCGCAAGTCCGGCGCCTGGTACACGTACGACGGTGACCAGCTGGGCCAGGGCAAGGAAAAGGCCCGCGAGTTCCTCAAGGAAAACCCGGACGTCGCGGCCGAGATCGAGAAGAAGATCCTGGAGAAGCTCGGCGTGGGCCAGACCACCGGCGACGCCGCCGGCGGCCCGGAGCTGCCCCCGGTCGACTTCTGATCGATGCGACCTCCGACGACGAGGCGATCCGCTGGTGCACCCGGCCTTCACGGGCCGGGTGACTCCACACCTGTCCACCCGCACAGCTGTCCGTCGGTGCGGTTCGCCGCACTGGCGGGCGGTCCTGCGCGCATTCCGGCGAAGGGCTGAGCCCGATGGCCGGCCGACGTGGCGCCCGCGCGGGCAGGGGCTGGGACGCAATCCCACCCCGTCCCGATGACGAAAGTTCCCCGGACGGTGAGCTCCGGCCCGGCAACCCGGAACGCGGCAACGTAACGGGTCGCCGAAGCCGGAGCTCGCCCACCGACCCCGACCCCGACCCCGACTCTTACTCCGACCCGGCCGACGACGACTCACCTGTGCGCGGCGGCACCTTCGGCGAAAGTGGCAGCGGATCAGGCTCGGCCGGTGGCGGCGCTTTCGGCAGCAGCGGCAGTCGCTCCCGTTCGGGCGGCGCCGCTTTCGGTGCCAGCGGAAGTCGCTCCGGCTCTTTCGGGAGCAGCGGCAGCCGGTCGGGCTCGAGCGGTGCTTTTGGTAGCAGTGGCAGCCGGTCGGGTTCGAGCAGTGCTTTTGGTAGCAGCGGGAGCCGCTCCGATTCGGAGGGCGGTGGCTCACGCTCGCGTCGCGGCGGCAGCAGCGCTTTCGGCCCCGCTTTCGGTTCGAGCGGCAGTTCCGGCGGCGGTCGCAGCACCTCTGGCAAAGGCCGACGAGGTGGACGCCGGTCCGCAAGCCGCGGCGACGAGTTCTTTGACGACGGTCCAGCGAGTGAAAGCGCACAAGACGACGGCGTGTTCGCCGGCCCCGACCACTCAGATCGTGATGCCACGACCCGTGACGGCTATCCGTTCGGCGAGAATCCATCGGGCCGCTACCCACTCAGTGCTGCCTCGCTCGAGGGCCTTCCACCTGGTGAAAGCTCTTCTGGGCGTTATCCGCTCAGTGCCGCTTCGCTTGAGGGTCGCCTACCTGGTGAAAGCTCTTCTGGGCGTTATCCGCTCAGCGCTGCTTCGCTTGAGGGCCGTCTACCCGGTGAAAGTCCCTCCGGGCGTTATCCCCTCAGTGCTGCTTCGCTCGAAGGCCGTTCACCTGGCGAAAGCCCTTTCGGACGTGCTGCAGATGATGCCGCGCAGGGCGGTGACACGCGGGGGAGAGGCAAAGGCCGTCGTGGTCGGGCGGCGGATCGCCCGCCCGAGCCGCCGCGTACCGAATCCGAGATCGCCCGTGAGATCTGCCTCCGGCAGCTGGCCGTCCGGCCCCGCACCCGTGCGGAGCTGGCGAAGGCGCTCGCCCGCAAGGAGATCTCCGAGGAAGTGATCGCCGAGGTTCTCGACCGGTACGACGAGGTCGGCATCATCGACGACGCAGCCTTCGCCCGCATGTGGGTGTCCACTCGGCACCAGGGCCGCGGTCTGGCCCGCCGGGCACTTGCCAACGAGCTTCGGCAGCACGGCGTCGACTCCGAGATTGCCTCCGAGGCCCTGGAGACCCTCGACGACGACGCCGAGGCCACAGCGGCCCGGGCCATGGTCGACCGCAAACTGCGTTCGGCGCGCGGCACCCCCGACCAGGTGTTCCGACGCCTGGTCGGCATGCTCGCCCGCAAGGGTTATCCGGCCGGCGTGGCAATCCGGGCAGTGAAGGACGCTCTGGCTGCCCGCGACGAGGAAGCGGCGGAGTTCGCCGACCAGATCGACCCCGACGCCATGGCGGACGAAGCGACCGACTCACTCTCCTGACCAGCCCGCCGATACCCCGCGCTGCGCAAGCTCTACCCGCGGCAGCGCCTGCCTCACGCGCGGGTCATCAGCGCGGTCAGGGCGGCGATGGCCTCGGGGGTGCGGCGGCCGAGCCGGCATCCGTGGTCCGTAGGCGCGGCTGAGCAGGCGTGGTCGAGTAGGCGGAAGGCCAAATCCAGGGCCGAAGCTGACACCCGCCGTGTCGGTGCGCCGGGTTGAGCGCGGCGCATTGAGGTCGTGTGATTCGGCGCTCGCCCGCCCCGCCCCGCTCCCGCCCCGCGTGCTTGCCCGCCCTGCTCGCCCGCCTGCCCGCTCGCTCGCCCCGCTCACTCGCTTACTCGCCCGCTCGCCCGCCCGCCCGCGTGCTCGCCCGCCCCGCTCACTCGCTTACTCGCTTACTTGCCCGCCCGCGTGCTCGCCCGCCCTGCACGCCCGCCCTGCTCGCCCGCCTGCCCGCGTGCTCGCCCGTCCCGCTCACTCGCTCGCCCGCTCGCCTGCCCGCCGTGCTCGCCCGCCCCGCTCGCTCGGGCAGGCGGCTCCACTGATCCTGCCTGCGGTACCCGCGAGGTCGCCCTCAACTGCGTCCGCGCAGAATCGCCGTATCCGATCGGGATACACCACCCGGGCGGACTCAGCCCATTCCCTTGGGCGCTCGCCGAGCCGCGGCGCTCGATTGCGGTTCACTGAAGCCCCATCTGACGGTCATTCCGATAACGCGAAGCCGCATCCCCAGCGGCCTGACGCAACCGATTTCGACACTCCCGCGATAGGCAATCCGATTGGCTATTCGTGGCTTAATCGTGACGTCTCTGAAGGCCTTGATCACCTTGTCGGAGCCTTCGCGTCGAGCAGCCGCGCACCCTGCGACATGCACCCCTACAAGCTCGGTGTCCGACTTCAACCATATTGTCAATGGTGGATAGAACGGTGGCGTTCCATCGGGTAAGTTGCTCATCGGACTGCGGGGATCTCTGTCCACTGAAGATGGAGCGATCCTTCGACTGTTGACAGACGGGGAGGAAAATGAAGACCAAACATCTCGCGCGCCATCGTGGCGTGCGTGCGATGGCTCGGCTGAGCGTCATCATCGGCGCTGTGGGTGTGGCCGCGCTTGCGGGTGCTTCGGCTGCCAGTGCTTCGACTGTGGAGATTTCCACGCGCGGTGTTGTCGTTCTTGCGGAGCCGGCCGGGACCGAGGGTGGCGTGACCACCAAGGTCGAGCAGGACCCGCCCGGCGATCCGGAAGACCCGCCGGGCGACCCGGACAACCCGCCCGGTGAGGGCGGCGGCGAAGAGCCCACCGATCCGGGTGGCGAAGACCCGGGTGGCGAGGACCCGGGTGGCGAGGACCCGGGCGGTGAAGACCCGGGTGGTGAAGATCCCGGTGGCGAAGACCCGGGCGGCGAGGACCCGGGTGGTGAAGATCCCGGTGGCGAGGACCCGGGTGGCGAGGACCCGGGTGGCGAGGACCCGGGTGGCGAGGACCCGGGTGGCGAGGACCCGGGTGGCGAAGAGCCTGGTGACGGCGACAACGGTCCCGGCGACCCGACCACCCCGCCGGACTCCGGCACCGGTGGCGGCAACGGCACCGATGACGGTGGCGACAACAACGGTGGCGGCAACGGTGACGACGATGGTGGCTCCGGCAACGGGGGCAACAACGGCGACTCCAACGACGCCGGCGGCACCGGTGGTTCCGACAACGGTGGCGGCCTGCCCGTGACCGGCTTCAACGTCGTCGGCCTGGCCGGCGTCGGTGCGGCGATCGCCGCCGGTGGTGTCGGGCTGGTGCTGATCACGCGGCGTCGTCGTCCCGAGGGTGCTGACGCCTGATCGGGTCCGGACCGCATAAGGTTCTGACCGGCCGGCACACACGACGGCCTGGTAACACCGTTCGACGCGACCTCGGTCGATCCGGGCAACTGAAGTAAGGCAATGGACCCGCGGCCCCGCCAGGCTGCGGGTCCATTGTCGTCGATGGATCTTCGCGGGACCTCGCCGATGGCGCCGAACTGGTAATCTGCTGCGTCGTGACAGACGACTTCCACCCAGCTCGGCGCGGTGGCGGCTCCCTCCCGGAGGGCCCCGACGCGACAGCTCAGGTCGTCCCGCACAGTGCGCCCGGAGGCCCGGCCCAGCACGGGGTTTCGCAGCCGGAAATCCCTGGTCAGCGATCTGCTCCCAGCGGCGATCAAGCCGGACGGCCGGCATTTGAGCCTACGACCCACCCGGTTGCCCACCCTCCGACCGGCCCGGCCGCGGCTGTGACACCGACCGGCGATTCCGCGGACGTCACTGCCACATTCACCGTGTCTCCCGCCACACCGGTCCCGCATTACGCGGCCGCCGGTCCGAGCCCCACCCCACCCGAGCCTGCGCCCGGTGACCAAGTCGGCACCGCCGCGGGTGACAACGCTGAAAACAACAACGTGACCAGTCAGCAGTACGGCTACGGCCCGTTCCACGGAAGCCCGCAGCAGCCGAGCGACACCCACCCCGCCGCAACCCCGAACGCACCGACATCCGGCACGCCGCCGGTATCAGCCGCAGGCCCCGGCCACGAAACCAGCCAGCCAGGACCGGGCCACACCAACCCGACCTCCGGCGCCGGCCCGGGCTACGGCGAGAGTCCGACCTCGGGCGTCGGCCCCGGCCATGGGAAGACCCCGGTCTCGGGTCCGGGTTTCGGAGGGGGCAATCCGACCTCCGGCGCTGGCCTGGGCTACGGGAACACGCCGACCTCGGGCGCAGGCCCCGGCTATGGGAACACGCCGGTCTCGAGCGCGGGCCCAGGCTTCGGAGCGGACAACCCGACCTCAGGCGCAGGCCCCGGCTATGGGAACACGCCGGTCTCAAGCGCGGGCCCAGGCTTCGGAGCGGACAACCCGACCTCAGGCGCAGGCCCCGGCTACGGCAACACACCGACCTCGAGCGCCGGCCCCGGCTACGGAGGCGACAACCCAACCTCCGGCGCCGGCCCCGCCTACGGTGAGAACTACAGCACCTCGAGCCCCCCGAGCTGGTCGTCAACCGACCCGATCTCCGGCAGCGGAGCCGCCGCCGACCCCTACGGCTTCTCGGTAGCTCCAGCCTTCGGCGGCGGTCCCCGCATCGAGCCCACCCCGAAACAGCCCAAGGGCCGTTACCTCATCCCAGCCCTGGCCGGCCTGGTCGCAGGCCTCTTGATCTTCGGTACCGGCGGCTTCTTCGCCGGCCGTGCCACCGGCGGCACGGACACCCCCGCACCCCCAGCACCTCCCGCCCCGACGGCCACCGCACCCGCTGGCCTCGGCCCGTACGAGCAGAACCAGGTCGCTCTCAACCAGCCGAAACTCACCGGTTCGCTGGCGGTGATCTCCCAGGGCTGGTTGCCGAACCTCTCCGGCTGTTCCCGCAGCGGTGAGAAGGGCGGCCCCGTCCTGAACAAGGGGGAGAAGGTACGCGTGCGCTGCGAGATGGACGCGATGAGCGCGATCTTCGTGGAGTACGCCACCGACGCCGACCGGGACAAGGCGCGGGTCAAGACGCTCGGGCAGAACGTCGACGCCCGGAAGCTGACCCCTGGTGTCGGGCCGGCGACCGAACGGGCGACACCCTCGGGGCGGACGAACGGCAACTACGTGGAGTTCGCGTACCCGGCGTCGGGCAAGACTGTCAGTGGCATCTGGTGGGATGACGCTGCCACTCCGGTGGCTGCTTATCTGCTCGCGTACTGGAAGGAAGGCACCGGGTCTCAGTGGGAGCCGATGCGCGACATCTGGGCCCGCTACGCCTGAATTGCCCAGCAACGTACCTGAGCAGGGCGTGAGCGTGTCTGTGCCTAACGTCCCATCCACTGCCGAATCATGAGTCCTTGACCGAAGCGGCACTTGCGACCTAGCCTCGCGTTACACAAGGTTTGCTCGACCATCGCAGGCTAAGCGCACAACATAGAACGCATCACATTACGGCATCACTTCAGGCGCAGGGCGCCGTCGATGCCTCCACCGCCCGCAGACCGCGCGGGCGGTGGCCAGACATACCCGGCGGTCGGTCTTCGACGCCGCAGCAGGCGCCGTAGGCTGGTCACGCCCGCGGTCTGCCGCCTTGGTCGGGCATCCCTACGGAGATCCGGCGCAGCCATGCGCCGCGGCGAGGGGAGACGCGGCGAGATGACCGCCCTGGATTGGGTGCTCGTGGTGGCGATCGTCGTTCTTGCCGCCTTCGTGGTGATCGGCCTGGTCCTCGGCGCCCGCGCTCTGCGCCAGCTGCAGGAGAGCAAAACCGCCGACCGCGACCGCCGTGAGCAGACTCTCGACGCCGCCAAGGCCAAGGTCGACGACGCGAACGCCAAGGCCGCTTCCGTCCGCGCCGAGGCCGCCGCCGCCAAGGCCGAGGCGACCGCCGCGCGGGCCGAGGCCCGCCGTGTTCTCGACGACGCTCACGGCGAGGCCGACACGATCCTCGAGCACGCGCACCGCCAGGCCGAGTCCGACGCCGAGCAGGTCCGGACCGCCGCCCGCCGCAGCGGCGAGCGCGAGGTGGCCCTGCTCAACGCGACCGCCAAGGAGCAGGCCGCCGAGGTCGAGCGCCGCGCGGCGCGGATCGACGAGCGGGAGCGCCTCCACGCCGACGAGGTCGAACGTCTGGTCGAGCGTGAGCGTCGCCTCGCCGCGATGGACGCCGACCTGGCGTCCCGCGAGGCCGCCCTGACCGCCCGCGAGGCCGAGTTGACCGCCGCCGAGGAGGGCCGCCGCCGCGAGCTGGAACGCATCGCCGGTCTGACCGCCGACGCCGCCCGCACCGAGCTGATCGAGAACATCGAGACCCAGGCGAAGCGCGAGGCCGCGATCCTCGTCCGCGACATCGAGAGCGAGGCGAAGCACACCGCCGACACCCGCGCCCGGCACATCGTCGTCGACGCGATCCAGCGCATCGCCAGCGAGCAGACCGCGGAAAGCGTCGTCAGCGTCCTGCACCTCCCGAGCGACGAGATGAAGGGCCGGATCATCGGCCGCGAGGGCCGCAACATCCGCGCCTTCGAGTCCACGACCGGCGTCAACCTGATCATCGACGACACCCCGGAAGCGGTCCTGCTCTCCTGCTTCGACCCGGTCCGCCGCGAGGTCGGCCGCCTCACCCTGGAGAAGCTCGTCCTCGACGGCCGCATCCACCCGCACCGCATCGAGGAGGTTTTCGACAGCGCGAAGAACGAGGTCGAGCGCCTCTGCGAACGCGCCGCCGAGGAAGCCCTCGTCGACGTCGGCATCACCGACATCCACCCGGAGCTCGCCACGCTCCTCGGTCGCCTGCGATACCGCACCAGTTACGGCCAGAACGTGCTCAAACACCTCGTCGAGACCGCCCACATCGCCGGCATCATGGCCGCCGAGCTGCGCCTCGACGTCCCCACGATCAAGCGGTCGGCCTTCCTCCACGACATCGGCAAGGCCCTCACCCACGAGGTCGAAGGCAGCCACGCCCTGATCGGCGCCGACCTTGCCCGCAAGTACGGCGAGTCCGAGGACGTCGTCCACGCGATCGAGGCCCACCACAACGAGGTCCAGCCCCAGACCGTCGAGGCCGTCCTCACCCAGGCCGCCGACGCCTGCTCCGGCGGCCGCCCCGGCGCCCGCCGCGAAAGCCTCGAGGCCTACGTCAAACGCCTCGAACGCATCGAGGAGATCGCCGCCGGCAAGGTCGGCGTCGACAAGGTCTTCGCGATGCAGGCCGGCCGCGAGATCCGCGTCATGGTCCGCCCCGAGGACGTCGACGACATCGGCGCCGCGGTCCTCGCCCGCGACGTCGCCAAACAAATCGAAGAAGAACTGACCTACCCCGGCCAGATCCGCGTAACGGTCGTCCGCGAGTCCCGGGTGACGGAGTTGGCCCGCTAAAGCCCCAAAGCCGGGTCAAGTTCTGGATGTCGTGCCTGAGTGCATGGCACCGATCGTCGCTCCCGCCGAGACCGTTCGCTTCGCTCCCTGCCAGGTCCGTGCGCACTCACCCTCGGCCGCTCCGCGCCCAACCCGACGCTCAGCGCTCCGCGCACGCTCAAAGCCGGTGGGCTTTCTCAGCGGTCGACCACGCCAGTCAGCGCAGCGCACGCTCAAAGCCGGTGGGCTTTCTCAGCGGTCGACCACGCCAGTCAGCGCAGCGCACGCTCAAAGCCGGTGGGCTTTCTCAGCGGTCGACCACGCCAGTCAGCGCAGCGCACGCTCAAAGCCGGTGGGCTTCCTGAGCGGTCGACCACCCCAGTCAGCGCAGCGCACGCTCAAAGCAGGTGGGCTTCCTCAGCGGTCGACCCACTCCGGTCAGGGCTTCGCGCACGCTGAAGATTTGTGCTCCGTGCGAGCCGGCCGGGTGGGCATTGAAAGCCCAACTTCACGGAAGTCGGGTGTCGGGGTGCGGGTGGTTGAGTGTCTGTGGTCTTTCATCGCGGTCTATCTGGCCCTGCCCGGTGCTTTGCGCTTGCTCGCCGTGGGTGGTTCGAGCGGTCTCAAGGCCCAACTTCACGGAAGTTGGGCCTGGGGACGGCGTGGTTGAGGGACCGGTGTGCATTGATCGCGGTCTCCCTCACCTGCTCGGGGCCTCGCGCATGTTCAAGATCGGTGGTTCGCGCGAGCGGGGCGCGCCCGGGTCTCAACGGTTGACCCGTTTGCGGTCGGGGCTTCGCGCAGGCTGAGGGACAGGTTGTCTTTGCGGCGGCTCGCCCACGCCTCGAGGTCGACCAGCACCTGTGCGGCCGGCACGGCTTCGAGCACCCCGGTCAGTGTGGGTAACGGTGGCGTTCGGTCGACGACCAGGGCGGCACGGTCCGGATCGTGTTGTCGTTGATGAATGTCCGAACGGGCAGGCCCGGAGACCTGGGGCCGCCGCGGAATCAATGGCGTTCGGTGGCAAATCGCTGAGCCCACTCGGCCAAAGACGATGGAAACCTCTCATCGGTCGACCTCCGAAAGACTCTGCGTGCCTATCACCGACAGTAGGCGGAGTTGTTCGACTGCGTCGCCGCCGATCGGGGCTGTGAAGAATTGGAGGCGTTGATGGCCGTCTTCGCTGAACAGGTTCTGGCAGTTGATGTCGATGATGCCGAGTGACGGATGGTTGATGCGTTTGCGTTCACCGCGGCGCACCGCCACATCACCCGTTTTCCACAGCGCGGCGAATTCGTCACTCGAGCGCAGTAATTCGGTCACCATGGTGCGGGCGGTCGTGTCGTGGTTTCTGCGGGCGACCGCCGCGCGCAGGTCGGAGACCAGCACCTTCGAATGGTGCGGGTGGTCCGCCGGGGGATAGATCAGGCGGCTCGCGGGGTCGGTGAACCAGCGGTGGAGGAAGCTGCCCTGCGCCGGCCCGAGCAGCGCAACGGCGAGCCTGTTCTGCACCACCGTTTCGTGCAGGTCGGTGAGGATCTGCGCCGGTGTGGTGTCGAGGCGGTCGAGCAGCGTCAGCATCGCCGGCTGGACGTGGGAGCTGACGCCGCCCGGTGTTGCCCGGCCGGCGAGGCGGAACAGGTGGTCGCGTTCGTCGGTGTCCAGGCGCAGTGCTCGGGCGAGTGCCGCCAGCATCTGCGGGGACGGCTGGGCGCCGCGGCCGCGTTCGAGCTCGATGTAGTAGTCGACCGAGGCGCCGGCGAGGTGGGCGACCTCGTCGCGGCGCAGGCCGGGGACCCGGCGGCGAGGGCCGGTGGGCAGGCCGACCTCCGCAGGGGTGGTCCGGGCGCGGCGCGTCTGGAGGAAGGCGCCCAGCTCAGCCAGGTTCATGCTGCCAGTGTCGCTGACGCCGGCGGCCGGAGGCAGGGGATGGCGTCCCCCGGGTGAGCGGCTCCTGGATCAGCCGGGACGAGCAGGCCACTGTCGGGGTGCAGCCACCAAATGAAGGAGAACGCCATGCCATTCGCCAACCTCAAGGTTCCCGCCGGTCTGCTCACGCCCGAGCAGAAGGAGACCCTCGTGCACAAAGTCACCGACCTGTACGCGGAGACCTTCGGCGACGACGTCCGCGACAACACCATGGTCCTGGTCGACGAGGTGGTCGACGGCGGCTGGGGGATCCGCGGCGAGGTGCTGACTCTCGCGAAGCTCAGCGGAAACTGAAAATGCGCCCGGTGCCGAGAGGCACCGGGCGCAGTTCCGAAAAACCTACGCGCCGACCGCCTCGCCGGTTTCCACAGTCGCGGCCGGACGCGGACCGGAGTTCTTCGGGGCTTTGCCCTGGCGCCGGGTGCGGCGTTCGAGCCAGCCCGCGAAGGCCGTCAGTGACGCGTTCACCGCGATGTAGATGATCGCCGCCACGATCGCCGCGGCCACGATGTTGCCGAAGTTCGCCGCCAGGGTGTTGACGCCGTCCTGGAGCAGCTCGGAGTAGCCGATGATGTAGCCCAGCGCGGTGTCCTTCACCAGGACGACCAGCTGGCTGACGATGACGGGAAGCATCGCCCGGGCGGCCTGCGGCACGAGGATCTCGCGCATGACCAGGCTCTTGCGCATGCCGATGGCGTACGCCGCCTCGCTCTGCCCGCGCGGGACCGACTTGATGCCGGCGCGGAAGGCCTCGGCCAGGACCGAGCCGTTGTAGAGCGTGAGCCCGATGACCACGGCCCAGAACGGGTCCATCGGCGCCTCGGTGATGAACGGGACGCCGTAGAAGATGAAGAACATCAGCAGCAGCAGCGGCACGGCGCGGAAGAACTCCACGATGATGCCGCTCGGCACGCTGAGCCACCAGTGTTCGGAGAGGCGCCCGACCGAGAAGACGATGCCGAAGATCAGCGAGAGGACCATCGCGACGGCGGCCGCGCTCAGGGTCGCCCACAGACCCGGGAGGATGTAGTCCGTCCAGGTCGACGACTCGGTGAACGGCTTCCACAGCGCCGCCGCCCACTGGCCCTTCTCGTCGAACTTGCGGTAGATCCAGTAGACCAGCGCGAGCAGACCGAGGCCGAAGACGACGGTCAGGATCGTGTTGCGGATCTTCGCGCGGGGACCCGGGTGGTCGTAGAGGACGGCGTCGGCGCTCATCGTTTCACCGCCAGGCGGTTGGCCAGCCAGCCGAAGCCGTAACCGGTCGGGATCAGGACGAGCGCGAACGTCCCGGCGAAGACCAGGAAGATCGGGATGACCGCGTCACCGTTGGCGTTGATGAGTTCCTTCATCGCGTTCGAGGACTCCATCAGGCCGATCGTGCCGACGATCGTGGCGTTCTTGGCCAGGGCGATGAAGATGCTGCCCAGCGGCGCGATCACCGCCCGGCCCGCCTGCGGCAGGATGATCATCGTGAGGGTCTGGAAGAACGACATGCCGATCGCCCGCGCCGCCTCGGCCTGACCGGCCGGGACGGTGTTGATGCCCGAGCGGATCGCCTCGCACACGAACGCGGCCGTGTAGACCGACAGGCCGACCACACCGAGCCAGTAGTTGTTCGTGTCGATGTCGTCCGACAGGGTGACGCCGAGCGTCGAGAACAGACCGAAGTAGCAGAAGAACACGATCAGTGTCAGTGGGGTGTTCCGGAACGTGTTGACCCAGGTCGTGCCGACAAGACGCAGCACGGGGACCGGTGACACCCGCATCGCGGCGAGCAGGACGCCGAGCACGAGGGCACCGACGGTGCCCGCCGCGGTCAGTTTCAGGATCCAGAGGAACCCCGTCACGTACACGTCGATGTTGGTGGGATCGGAGAAGACGTCCATCGTCCTCGCTTCCTCGCGCTGCGGCAGGGAACGACCGGGCGGGGCCGGCTTGTCGCCGGCCCCGCCCGCCTATCGGTGGATCAGCTGCAGTTGGTGAGCTTGGTGACGTCGAGCTCCGGCGCCGCCGTGCCGCTCTTGCCGAGCGTGTTGTCCCACGCGGCCTTGTACGAACCGTCGGTCGCCGAGGCCTTCAGGATCTCGTTGATCTTGTTGCAGCCCTCGGAGTCGTCCTTCTTCAGGCCGATGCCGTACGGCTCCTCGCTGAACTTCTTGCCGACGACCTTGAACTTGCCGGCGTACTGGTCCTGCGAGGCGTACCCGGCGAGGATGATGTCGTCGGTGGTGACCGCGTCGACCTGTCCACCCGCCAGCGCCGTCACGCACTTGGAGTACGAGTCGAACTGCTGGAGCTTCGCGTCCTTGTAGTCGGTCTGGATCCGCTTGGCCGGCGTGGAACCGGAGACGGAACAGACCTTCTTGCCGGCGAGCGACTCGGGGCCGGTGATCGTCGAGGCGGTCGGGACGAGCAGGTCCTGGCCGGCGATGTAGTACGGGCCGCCGAAGTTGACGACCTTCTTGCGCTCGTCGTTGATCGTGTAGGTCGCCACGACCAGGTCGACCTGACCCTGCTGGATGAACGGCTCACGGTTGGCCGACACGGTCGTCTTGTATTCGATGCCGGTCTCGGGCACGCCGAGGCCCTTCGCGATGATCTTCGCGATCTCGATGTCGAAGCCGGTGTAGGTGCCACCGGTCTGCAGGCCGAGGCCGGGCTGGTCGGCCTTCACACCCACGACCAGCTTCTTGTCGCTGGTCGCCTTGCCGACGATGCCCTTGGCGCCGGAATCCGAACCGCTGTCGTCGCCGCCGCCACATGCTGCCGCGGCCATCGCCAGGGCGAACGCTCCGGCTACTGCCGTCATACGGGTGATGCGCATCGTCCTGCTCCTCCTGCTGGAAACTGCGTACTGCTGGAAACTGCAAACATTCTGAACCTGCGCGTGCACTGCAAAAGCTTCAAGTGAACTGTCGGATGCCGGTTCCGAGGTATCCGGAGTGGACAGTCAGTGAGTGAGGATCTTGGAGAGGAAGTCCCTGGCGCGCTCGCTCTTGGGGTTCTCGAAGAACTCGACGGGGGGCGCCGACTCGACCAGCTGACCGTCGGCCATGAAGACCACCCGGTTGGCGGCGTGTCGGGCAAAACCCATCTCATGGGTGACGACGACCATCGTCATGCCCTCGCGGGCCAGGGCCGTCATGACGTCGAGGACCTCGCCGACCATCTCGGGGTCGAGCGCGCTGGTCGGCTCGTCGAAGAGCAGCGCCTTGGGCTGCATGGCCAGCGCCCGGGCGATGGCGACACGCTGCTGCTGGCCGCCGGAGAGCTGGGCGGGGAACTTGTCCGCCTGGCTGGCGATGCCGACCCGGTCGAGCAGGCTCATCGCGCGCTCACGGACGACCGCCACCTTCTCGCCCCGGACCTTGACCGGACCCAGCATCACGTTCTGCAGGATGGTCTTGTGGGCGAAGAGGTTGAACGACTGGAAGACCATGCCGACCTCGCTGCGCAGTTTGGCCAGCGCCTTGCCCTCGGCCGGCAGCGCCTGCCCGTCGAACGTGATCGTGCCCGAGTTGATCGGCTCGAGGCGGTTGATCGCCCGGCACAGCGTCGACTTACCCGATCCCGAAGGTCCGATCACGACGACCACCTCGCCGCGGTCGACGGACAGGCTGACATCCTGCAGGACGTGCAGCGGGCCGAAGTATTTGTTGACGCCCTCGAGAACGATGAGAGGCTCGCTTGTCGGCACCGTCGGACCACCGTCCCGTCGTTGGGTTCACTCGGATGGGGTCACTCTATTGGCGCGGTTGTATCGGTTCACACCGAGATTGGTCACGGAGCGGTAACTGTGCAGGTGCGAAGGGGAAGTGATGTCCACGATGAGCGGTATGGCTGACCCCGATCCGAGCGACGGACTTTGGAGTTGGTGTGCCGCCGGACGCCTCGATGAGGCAGTTGTCCGGTCGGCGGTGTCGGGAGCGTTGCAGCTTCCTGTGACGACACTGGACGTCCCCGTCGATGGAGCGGTGCTCTGTGACGTGTGGCACGTCGACGGCGATTTCCCGACCCTGATCGAGTGTTACCTCGCCCCGGCCGACCTCGCGGAGGCGACGATCGCCAGCGCCGTCTCGGTCCGGCTCGGCGCCGAGCTCCTGCTCCCCGACGACACCCTCAACCCTTCCCGGTACGTGCTGGCCGAGCCCGACGGGACATTACGGGCGGTGCACGTCGACGAGATCGAGACCGACGACGGTACGGAGCGCCGCCACCTGCGCCCCTGCACCGGCGACGACCCGGCGTGCGCCCTCGGCCCCGGCTGTGGCCGTTCGCGGTGGAAACCGGTCCCGACACCGGAGCGACCCGCAGCCGCCTAGGGACTACCCTGGTCAATTGCCATGACTACCGAGACACAGGGCGCCTCCCGCACCTACGACGTGCGCACGTACGGCTGCCAGATGAACGTGCACGACAGCGAGCGCATCTCCGGGCTGATGGAGGGCGCGGGGTACGTCCGCGCGGCCGACGCGGACGCGGCGGACGTCGTGGTCTTCAATACGTGCGCGGTCCGCGAGAACGCCGACAACCGCCTCTACGGCAACCTCGGCCGCCTGCGCCCGACGAAGGTGAAGAACCCCGACATGCAGATCGCCGTCGGCGGCTGCCTGGCCCAGAAGGACCGCGGCGACATCGTCAAGCGCGCGCCCTGGGTCGATGTCGTCTTCGGTACGCACAACATCGGCTCGCTGCCGGCGCTGCTCGACCGCGCCCGGCACAACCAGGAGGCCGAGGTCGAGATCCTCGAGTCGCTCGAGGTCTTCCCGTCCACGCTGCCGACCCGCCGCGAGTCGACCTACGCCGGCTGGGTGTCGATCTCGGTGGGCTGCAACAACACGTGCACCTTCTGCATCGTGCCGGCGCTGCGCGGCAAGGAGAGGGACCGCCGCCCCGGTGACGTGCTCGCCGAGGTCGAGGCGCTGGTCGCCGAGGGTGTCCTCGAGGTCACCCTGCTGGGCCAGAACGTCAACTCCTACGGTGTCGAGTTCGGTGACCGGCTCGCGTTCGGCAAGCTGCTGCGGGCCTGCGGTGACGTCGAGGGCCTGGAGCGGGTGCGTTTCACCAGCCCGCACCCGAAGGACTTCACCGACGACGTGATCGCCGCGATGGCCGAGACGCCGAACGTCTGCCACTCGCTGCACATGCCGCTGCAGTCCGGCTCCGACCAGGTGCTCAAGGCGATGCGCCGCAGCTACCGCTCGGAGAAGTACCTCGGGATCATCGACAAGGTCCGCGCCGCGATGCCGGACGCCGCGATCACCACGGACATCATCGTGGGCTTCCCGGGCGAGACCGAGGACGACTTCGAGCGCACCCTCGACGTGGTGCGTCAGGCCCGCTTCTCCACCGCCTTCACGTTCCAGTATTCGAAGCGCCCGGGCACCCCGGCCGCGACGATGGAGGAGCAGCTGCCCAAGCAGGTCGTCCAGCAGCGGTACGAGCGGTTGATCGCCACGCTCGAGGACATCACCTGGGCGGAGAACAAGAAGCAGATCGGGCGTACGGTCGAGGTCCTGGTCGCCACCGGTGAGGGCCGCAAGGACGAGCGGACCGGCCGGATGAGCGGCCGCGCCCGGGACGGCAGGCTCGTCCACTTCGCCACCGGCGACCTGACCGGCATCCGGCCGGGTGACCTCGTGCAGACCGAGATCACGTACGCCGCCCCGCACCACCTCAACGCCGACCGCGCCCCGCTGAGCCACCGCCGCACGCGGGCGGGCGACGCCCACGAGGCCGGCCGCGCGCCGCGGACAGCCGGGGTGTCCCTGGGTCTGCCGACGCTGGGCGTCCCGGCGCCGCTGCCCGCGACCACCGGCGGCTGCGCCGTCTAGAAAGGCTCATGACCACAGGTCCCCGGCCGATGCGGGGACCATGGTCCTGCGCTGGTACGCCGTGGTGTCCTTCGCCCTGGTGGCGGGATACCTGGCGGTGCCGTACGACCTGCGCACGGTCCCGTTCCTGCTGGTGACCCTGGCCGCGCTGGTCGCGGTCGTCGCCGGGGTACGCCGCAGCCCCGTCACCGCCCGCGCGCCCTGGTGGCTGTTGCTGGCCGGCCTGGTGGCCTTCAACGTCGGCAACCTCGCCTGGTTGTGGATCTACTACCTCCAGGGCGTGACCGGCGACGGTACGGTCGCTGACCTCTTCTACATCGTGGCCAACCTGCTGCTGCTCGCCGGGGCGATGGTCGTCGTGGTGCGGCGCGGCCGGCGGGACATCGGTGGTGTCATCGACTCCGCGATCATCGCGCTGGCCCTCGGTGGCCTGCTCTGGGACACCGTCCTGCTGCCGCAGCTGACCGCCGCCGATGCTCCGGTGGACCGGCAGGCCGCGCTATTCGTCAACGTGCTCGTCATGGCCGGCTCGCTCGGCGCGTTGCTGCGGGTGACGCTGGTGGCCGGGGAGCGGCTGCCGGCGATGTGGATGCTGTCCCTCGGGCAGGTCGCCGGTCTGGTCGGCAACCTGTCCGCCGCGCTGACCATCGACGCGGTGACGGGCGACCGCGCCGACTGGACCAACGTGCCGTTCCTGGCCGGGTACGCGTTGCTCGGGTGTGCGGCCCTGCACCCGTCCGCGGCCCGCATCACCCGGCCCGGCCCGCCGCCCCGCGATGATCTGTCGGTCGCCCGCCTGACGTTCCTGGGCACGATGACCGCGCTCATTCCCGTGGTCGGTGGCGGCCGCGTCGTTTTCGGGCTGCCCACGGACGGGTTGCTGATCGCCGTCGGGTCCGCCGTGGTGATCCCGCTGGTGATGGTCCGCGTGTCGCGGTTGTCGACCCAGCGTCGCCGCGCCGAGCAGGCCCTCGTGCGGATGGCCACCCACGACGCGCTGACCGGGCTGCCGAACCGGGCTGCGTGCCTGGACCGGCTCACAGCCGACCTGACCGGGCCCGGCGTGGCCGTGCTCTTCTGCGACCTCGACGGCTTCAAGGCGGTCAACGACCGGCTCGGCCACGCCGCCGGCGACGAGCTGCTGGTCGCGGTCGCGGACCGCCTCCGCGCCTGTGTCCGCGACCAGGACCTGGTCAGCCGGTTCGGCGGTGACGAGTTTGTCGTCGTCTGCCGCGACGACGACCCGCGGGCCACCGTCGACGCCGTCTGCGCCCGCATCCGCGACATGGTCGCCCGGCCGATCGTCGTGGCCGGTGAGAGCGTCCGCATCGGCGTCAGCGTCGGTGTGGCCTTCGCCGGCGCGGCGAGCAGCACCGACGACCTGCTCGGCCACGCCGACGCCGCCATGTACACCGCCAAGCAGTCGAAGTCGGTCGGCGCCCTCAGCCTCGCCCTCGCCTGATCACCAGGGGATGCGGCCGTTGTCGTCGTAGAAGCCGCCCGTTGTGCCGTCCGGGCCCAGGGTGGCCAGCCGCAGGACGATCGCGGCGCCCTGTTCGGTCGTGCGGGTACCGCGGAAGCCGTTCAGGTCGGTGGCCACAAAACCCGGGCAGGCCAGGTTGACCAGGATGCCTTCGCTGCTGAGCTCCCGGGCGTACTGGACGGTCAGGGAATTGAGGGCCGCCTTGGACGGGACGTAGGCGGCGCTGACGGGCGAGCTCCGGTGCAGCGGGTCGTCCGGGTCGCTCTGGGCCGTCAGCGACCCGCCTTTGCTGGACACGTTGACGATGCGCGCGGCGGGGGAGCGGCGCAGCAGGGGCAGCATCGCGTTGGTCACGGTCAGGACGCCGAAGAAGTTGACGTCGAACACCGCGCGGACCAGCGCCGGATCGACGGTGCTCGGCGCCTGCTCCCATCCGCCCGAGATGCCGGCGTTGTTGACCAGCACGTCGAGCCGCCCGAACCGGTCGGTCAGCCGGCCGGCGGCGGCCCGCACCGAGCCGGCGTCGGTCACGTCCAGGACGACCGACTCGACGCCCAGCTCGGCCGCAGCTTCCTTACCGCGTTGTTCGTCGCGGGCGCCGATCACCACCGTCGTACCGAGTTCTACCAGGCCTGCGGCGATCTCCCGGCCGATGCCCTTGTTGGCCCCGGTCACCAGGGCGATGTTTGTCATGCTTCGAGCCCACCACCGCCGCGGCTCGAGCGGAAAGACCGGTTGAATCAGGCGCGATACCCTCAGGGTATGGAGCGGCTGGAGACCCGGGAACTGGCGTACTTCATCGCGGTCGCCGAGGAACTGCACTTCGGCCGGGCGGCGGCCCGGCTGGGCATCGCGCAGCCACCGCTGTCGCGCGCGATCAAGCAGCTCGAGCACCGCCTCGGGGTGACGCTGCTCGACCGGGACAGCCGGCGGGTGCTGCTGACCGAGGCCGGCGAGGTGTTCCTCCACGAGGGGCGCAAGGCCATGGACGCCGTGGCGGCGTCGGCCCGGCGGGCCCAGCGCGCAGGTCAGCCCGTACGCCGGTTGGTGCTGGTCATGAAGCCGATCAGCGACGGCGGTCTGCTCGGCGACATCCTGTCCCGGTACGAGCAGGAGGCCGAGGCGATCCCGGTCGAGGTGCTGCTGTGCGGCGTCGCCGAGCAGGCCGTCTGGTTGCGGGAGGGCCGCGCCGACGTCGGGTTGCTGCATGCCCCCCACGACGACTTCAGCGGTTTCGACGTCGAGGAGTTGTTCGTGGAGGGTCAGGTCGTGGTCCTGCCCCGGACCCACCGCCTGGCCGACCGGGAGACCCTGCACCTCGCCGACCTCGAGGGCGAGACGCTGCCCCGCCTGCGCGGCCAGGACGACACCACCGCGACCGGCCCGGTGGTGCAGGACTCGACGCAGTTGCTGCAGATGATCGCCCTGGAACGCACGATCGCCGTGCTGCCCGCGTCGGCGAGCCACTACCTGCGGCGGGAGCTCGTCTGTGTGCCGCTGGTCGACGCCGCGCCGATCACGGCGGCGCTGGCCTGGCCCGAACGCAGCACCTCGCGGGCGCTGGCGGCGTTCGTCCGGGTGGCGGCCGAGATCGCCGAGAAGCACCGTCACGGGACGTCGATGGACACTCCGGTGCGTTCGGCGCGGGCCACACCCCAGTCGTAGAGGGCCTGGAGCACCGGCGTCAGGCTGCGACCCTCGTCGGTGAGGTCGTACTCCACGTGGGGCGGCACGGTGCCGAGATCCTTGCGGCTGATCAGGCCGTCGGCCTCCAGCTCGCGCAGACGCTGGCTGAGCATCTTCTCGCTGATGCCCGGGGTCAGGCGGCGCAGCTCGCCGTACCGGTGCACGCCCTCCTTGAGGTGGGCCAGCAGCACGGTGCGCCAGCGTCCGCCGACCACGTCGACGGTCAGCTCGACCGGGCAGGAGTAGCTCTTGGGCACGCACCATTATGTGCGTTCTTGCCGTGGGGTGCGGTGCCGTGCTGGGCTGGTGCGCATGGGGGAGACACCGACGCTCTACGAGTGGGCCGGCGGCACCGACGCGTTCGTGCGCCTGACCGATGTGTTCTACGACCGGGTGGTGAAGGACGACCTGCTCGGGCCGCTCTTCGCCCGGATGGATCCGGGCCACGCCAGGTACGTCGCACTGTGGCTGGCGGAGGTCTTCGGCGGACCGCCGGCCTATTCGGCCGAGCACGGCGGTTACGCGACCATGGTCGCCAAGCACATCGGCATGGCCATCACCGAGCCGCAGCGCCGGCGCTGGGTCAACCTGATCCAGGACGCCGCCGACGAGGCGGGCCTGCCGGGCGACCCGGAGTTCCGGGCGGCGTTCCTCGGCTACGTCGAGTGGGGGACCAGGCTCGCGCGGCTCAACTCGCAGCCCGGCGCCGACGTCGTCTGCCAGGCCCCCGTGCCGCGCTGGGGCTGGGGAGTGGCGCCGCCGTGGCAGGGATGATGGGGGAATGGATCTCAGCTTCGCCGACGTGGCCGCCGCCCGGGACATCGTCTACCGCCACCTGCCGCCGACACCGATGTGGTCGTACCCGGTCCTGGACGCGGCCGTAGGCGCCACCGTCCACGTGAAGCACGAGAATGTCCAGCCGGTCGGCGCGTTCAAGGTGCGCGGTGGTCTCACGCTGCTCGACGCGATGTCGGCCGAGGACCGCGCCCGCGGCACGGTCAGTTACTCCACCGGCAACCACGCACAATCCCTGGCGTACGCCAGTGCGGCGTACGGCGCCCCGTGCACAGTCGTGATGCCGGCGGCCGCGAACCCGGCCAAGGCGAACGCGGTGGCGGCCCTGGGCGCCGAGGTGATCCTGCACGGGCCGGACCTTGAAGCGGCCCAGCACCACGCCGAGGCCCTGGCCCGGGAGACCGGCGCACGGCTGGTCAGCCCGGGTGACACCCCGGAACTGCTGGCCGGTGTGGGCACGCTCTACCAGGAGATCCTCGAGTCGCAGCCGGACCTGGACGCGATCCTGGTCCCGATCGGCAGCGGCACCGGCGCGAGCGCGGCTACGGTTGTCGCCCGCGAACTCGCCCCGAAATGTCACGTCATCGGGGTGCAGTCCGAGGCCTCCCGCGCCGCCTACGACTCGTGGCGGACGGGCGAGCTCGTCAAACGCCCCAACCGCACCCGCGTCGACGGCCTGGCCACCGGCCGCGGCTTCGACCTCCCGCAGCGCCTGATGCGCAACGGCCTCAGCGACTTCCTGCTGGTGACGGACGACCAGATCACCCAGGCGCAGCGCCTGCTCGCGACGAAGGCCCACACGCTCGCTGAGGGCGCCGGCGCCGCAGCCCTGGCCGGCGTCCTGTCCCGCCCCGACCTCTTCACCGGCAAGCGCATTGCGGTCGTCTGCACGGGCGGCAACGCGAACGACGCAGAACTCGCCGCGCTGGTCTGAGCGCGTCGTCACGGCTGTGCGCGTACAGGAAAAAAGAAGGAGCGGCGGCAAGCCGGAGCTTGCCGCCGCCCTCGGAAGAACTAGTTCGCTTGCTCGGCCAGGGACAGGAACTGCCGCTTCGAGGAGAGCGCCTGCTCGGCTTCCTTGATGCGGCGGTTGTCGCCGGCCGCCTGGGCCCGGGCGAGACGCTGCTCGGCCTCGGCCACCTGCTCGCGCATTTGCTGGAGCAGCGGGTTGTCCTGCGGGGCCGTCTTGCGCCAGGCCGAGTCCATCGCGACCCGGATGCGCTCCTCGGCGGCCCGCCACCGGCGGTCCAGGCTCGCTGCCGACTCGCGCGGCACACGACCAGCGTCGTGCCAGGCAGCCTGCGCGTCACGCAGTTTGTTCTGCGCGCCGCGAGGGTCGGCGTCGACGTCGAGCGCCTCGATCTCGGTGAGGATCGCCTGCTTCTTGTCGAGGTTGCCCTTGTACTCGGCGTCGCGCGCCGAGAAGACCTCGCTGCGGCGGGTGAAGAAGGCGTCCTGCGCGGCCCGGAAACGTTCCCAGAGGCGCTGTTCGGCTTCCTTCGCCGCGCGCGGTGCGGCCTTCCACTCGTTCATCAGGTCCTTGAGGCGGTTGGCCGTCGTCGACCACTCGGTCGAGTCCGACAGGCTCTCGGCCTCCTTGACCAGCTCTTCCTTGGCGGTCTGCGCCTGCTTGCGCTGGCCGTCGAGGGTGGCGAAGTGCGCGCCGCGGCGGCGGGTGAAGCCGTCACGGGCGGCCGCGAAGCGCTTCCACAGCTCGCCGTCGGTCTTCTTGTCGACGCCGCGGATCGTCTTCCACTCGTCGAGGATCTCCTTGAGCCGGTCGCCGGCGCTCTTCCAGCCCGTCGACTCGGCGGCGATCGTCTCCGCCTCCTCGACCAGGGTGGTCTTGCGTGCCAGCGCCTCGCCGCGGGCCACCTCGCGGGCGGCCTTGGCCTCTCCGGCCTTCTCGTCCGCGACCGCGGTCAGCCGGTCGAGGCGGGCGGCGAGCCCCTCGATGTCGCCGACGACGTGCGCCTCGTCGAGGCTCGCGCGAATCCTCTTCACGCTGGTCAGCGAGTGCGTGGCGTCGGCGGCACCGGACTTGAGGCGGGCCTCGATGAGGTCGACCTCGGTCACCAGGTCCGCGAAGCGCCGGGCGAAGTGGGCCAGGCCCTCCTCGGGCGTGCCCGCCTGCCACGAGCCGACCACGCGGTCGCCCTCGGCCGTCTTCACATACACGGTGCCGTCGGCATCCACGCGCCCGAAGGCCGTCCAGTCGTTCATGAGCCCACCCTCGTTCTCCCGGCGGTGCGAGCGTCGCTGCCCGTGACCGCCGCCATAGCGCAGTCGAATGCCATCATCCCATCGGCATTCTTTCTCGCGCATTGTCACAGGTCCAACCCGGTTCCGGGGAAGCGCCCGAGGATGACCGTGACCAGCCCGTTACGGTGGCTCCGTGCCATTGCTCCCTCCTCCCGGGGTCGTCGCGGTCGTCGGACCCACCGCGGCCGGCAAATCCGCCCTCAGCCTGGCCCTCGCCCACGCCCTCGGCGGCGAGGTCGTCAACGCCGACTCCATGCAGCTCTACCGGGGTATGGACATCGGTACGGCGAAGCTCCGCACCGACGAGCGGGAAGGCGTTCCGCACCACGTCCTCGACGTCTGGGACGTGTCCGAGCCCGCGAGTGTGCAGGCCTATCAGGCGCTGGCCCGGGCCGCGGTCGACGACATCGCCGCCCGGGGCAAGGTGCCGCTGCTCGTCGGCGGTTCCGGGCTCTACGTCCGTGCCGTTCTGGAAGAGTTCGAATTTCCCGGCACGGATCCCGCCATTCGGGACCGTCTGGAGCGCGAGCTCGCCTCGGAGGGCACTTTTTTCCTGTACGAGCGACTCCGCGAACTCGATCCGGTCGCCGCCGAGAAGATCCTTCCCACCAACGGTCGACGCATCGTCCGGGCCCTGGAAGTGATCGAGTTGACCGGCGCACCCTTCACAGCGGCACTGCCGTCACCAACTCCTCACTATCAGTCAGTGCAGATCGGTGTCGACCGTGACACCGCGGAGCTGGACCAGCGGATCGCCGACCGGGTCGACCTGATGTGGGCCGCCGGCCTGCTCGACGAGGTCCGCGGTCTCGACGGCCTGCGCGAGGGCCGCACCGCCGGCCGGGCGCTCGGTTACCAGCAGGCCCTGGCCCAGCTCGACGGCGACCTCACCGAGGACCAGGCCAAGGACGAGACGGTACGCGCGACCCGCCGTTTTGTCCGCCGCCAGCGCTCGTGGTTCCGCCGCGACCCACGGATCACCTGGCTCGACGGCGCGTCCGGCACCCTGACGGAGGACGCGTTGGCGGCCTGCGCGGCGGTTGCGCGATGATGGACCGCGTGTTGTTCACCAAGGGCCACGGCACCGGCAACGACTTCGTCATCCTCGGCGACCCCGACGGGGCGCTCGACCTGACACCCGAGCTCGTCGCGGCGCTCTGCGACCGTCACCGCGGCATCGGCGCGGACGGCGTGCTGCGGGTCGTGCGCAGCGCCAAGCACCCGGACGGTGCCGGCTTCGCGGCCGACGCCGAGTGGTTCATGGACTACTGGAACGCCGACGGCTCGATCGCGGAGATGTGCGGCAACGGCGTCCGCGTCTTCACCCGCTATCTGCTGGCCAACGGCCTGGCGACACCCGGCCCTTCGGGCCTCCCGGTCGCCACCCGGGCCGGCGTCGTGCGCGCGGTGATCGACGACCAGATCATCGCGGTCCACATGCGCACCCCTGATGTGTACGCCGCCAGCACCGCAACCGTCGGCCCCCTGACCTTCCCGGGTGTCGCCGTCGACTGTGGCAACCCCCACCTGGTCTGCGGCCTGCACGACAGCCTCCCGCTGAGCTCCCTCGACCTGCACCACGCACCCGGTTTCGACCCGGCGCTGTTCCCCGCGGGCGTGAACGTCGAGTTCACCACGCAGGGTGAGCCCGTCGAGGGTGCCGACCTCCACGTGAACATGCGCGTCTACGAGCGCGGCTCGGCGGAGACGCTGTCGTGCGGCTCCGGCGCCCTCGCGGTCGGCGCGGTCGCGCTGCGGGACGCCGGCCTGACCTCGGGTGTTGTCGCCGTGGACCTCCCCGGCGGCCGCCTGACGGTCACCGCGGACAACTCGGCCTGGTGGCTGGCGGGCCCGGCGGTGCTGGTCGCGACGGGTGAGGTCGACCTGGCGGCACTCGTCTGATGGCGGGGCTGCACAACGTGGCGCACCGCGGCTACTCCGCGGTCGCGCCCGAGAACACCCTGCCGGCGCTGGCCGCGGGGGTGCTGTCCGGCGCGACGTTCATCGAGTTCGACGTACGGACCACGGCCGACGGCGTGCCCGTGGTGATCCACGACCGGACGGTCGACCGGACCACCGACGGCACCGGCAAGGTCTGGGAGCTGACACTGGACGAGGTGTCCGCACTGGACGCAGGCTCCTGGTTCTCCCCGGCGTACGCCGGCACGCGTGTGCCCCGCCTGGCCGAGGTCCTGGAGCTGCTGCGACCCCACGCGGTGCTCACGCCCACAGCGGACGTGACCTCGTTCGAACGGCCCCGTGTCGAGCTGCTGCTGGAGATCAAGCCGCCCGCGACGCTGGAACAAGCCAAGATCATCATGGGTCAGGTCGTCGACGCCGGCTTGTTGGATCGTACGGTCGTCCAGAGCTTCGACCCGAACATCGTCCGGCTCGTGGCGGAAGCGGCCCCGGAGGTCCGTCGTGGCCTGCTGCGGGACGGCTTCGACACTTCGCAGGTCGACGTCGCCCGGGAGCTGGGCATCGTCTACTGCAACCCGTCCATGAACGCCGTGATCGGCTCCCCGGAGACGGTTGCCCAGCTGGCTGAGGCGGGAGTCGCCGTCATGCCGTGGACGGCGAACGACGTGTCGCTCTGGCCCGACCTGCTCAAAACGGGCGTTGTTGGGCTGATCTCCGACCGTACGGGGGAATTGACGGGCTGGGCCGCCGCGCGCAGGTGAGCGGGGGAAGCGGCCCGGGTCCCGCGAAGGCCCGACTTCATTGAAGTTGGGCCAATGTCTTGCTTGCCGTCTGCCGCCCGCTGCTAGGCGGGGAGGCGGCCCAAGCTCGACTTCATTGAAGTTGGGGTGACGTCCCGCCTGGCCCGCCGCCTGCCGCTGAGCAGGGGAGGCGGTCCAAGCCCCACGAAGGCCCGACTTCATTGAAGTTTGGGGTGACGTCTTGCTTGGCCCGCCGCCAGCTGCTGAGCGGGGGAGGCGGCCCAGGCCCGACTTCATTGAAGTTGGGGTGACGTCCTGCCTGGCCCGTCGCCCGTCGCTGAGTGAGGGAGAGGGCCCAGGCCTGCCGAAGGCCCGACTTCAATGAGGTTGGGGTGACGTCCTGCCTGGTCCGCCGCCCGTCGCTGAGCGGGGGAGGCGGTCCAAGTCCCACGAAGGCCCGACTTCATTGAAGTTGGGGTGACGTCCTGCCTGGTCCGCCGCCCGTCGCTGAGCGGGGAAGGCGGTCCAAGTCCCACGAAGGCCCGACTTCATTGAAGTTGGGGTGACGTCCTGCCTGGCCCGCCGCCCGTCGCTGAGCGGGGAAGGCGGTCCAAGTCCCACGAAGCCCCGACTTCATTGAAGTTGGGGCAACGTCCCCGCCTGGCCCGCCGCCCGTCGCCGAGCAGCGGAGGCGACCCAAGCCCACCGAAGGCCCGACTTCAAGGAAGTCGGGCCAACGTCCCGCCTGGCCAGCCGCTCAGAAGGTCTCTTCCGGAGCGGTCTCGAGCTCCACCTCGGGCACAGCCGCCGGGTTGGCCGGAAGCGGCCCGCCCTTGACGACCTGGCGAATCGCCGCCGCCACCGCCGGAGTGACCCGCGGGTCGAAAACACTCGGGACGATAACGGTCGGGTTGAGCTTGTCCTCACCCACGACGTTCGCGATGGCCATAGCAGCGGCCAGCGCCATCTCCTCGGTGAACTCCTCCGCGCTGACGTCGAGCATGCCCCGGAAGACACCCGGGAACGCCAGCACGTTGTTGATCTGGTTGGGCTGGTCCGAGCGCCCTGTCGCGACCACCGCAGCGTGCTGACGGGCCTCCCGCGGGTCGACCTCGGGGTCGGGGTTGGCCAGCGCGAAGACGATCGACTTGTCCGCCATCTTCGCGATGTCGTCACCGGTGAGCAGGTTCGGCGCGCTGACCCCGATGAACACGTCCGCGCCGACGATCGCGCCCGCCAGGTCGCCCTGGTAATTGTTGCGGTTGGTGTGTTCGGCCAGCCACTGCCAGGACGCGTTGAGGTCTTCCATGCCGCTGTGCAGGGCACCCTGCCGGTCGTACGCGATGATGTCGCCGACGCCCTGGCGCAGCAGCAGTTTCATGATCGCCGTGCCTGCGGCCCCGGCGCCCGAGACCACGACCCTGACGTCGGCGAGGTTCTTGCCGACCACCCGGAGGGCGTTGGTCAGCGCGGCGAGCACGCAGATCGCCGTACCGTGCTGGTCGTCGTGGAAGACCGGGATGTCGAGCAGCTCGCGCAGCCGCATCTCGATCTCGAAACACCGCGGCGCCGCGATGTCCTCCAGGTTGATGCCACCGTACGCGGGGGCGATCGCCTTCACGATCGCGACGATCTCGTCGGTGTCCTGGGTGTCCAGGACCACCGGCCAGGCGTCGACCCCGCCGAACCGCTTGAAGAGGGCGGCCTTGCCCTCCATGACGGGCATCGCCGCGGCCGGGCCGATGTTGCCGAGCCCGAGCACCGCCGAGCCGTCACTGACGACGGCGACCGTGTTGCGCTTGATGGTGAGCCGGCGGGCGTCGGCCGGGTTCTCCGCGATGGCCATGCAGACCCGGGCCACACCCGGCGTGTACGCCCGGGACAGCTCGTCACGGTTACGGAGGGCGACCTTGGAGTTCACCTCGATCTTGCCACCGAGGTGCAGCAGGAACGTCCGGTCGGAGACCTTGCGGACGTCGACGCCGTCCTGCGCCTCCAGCTGCTTGACGACCTGGTCGGCGTGGCTGGAGTCGGCGGTGTCGCAGGTGAGGTCGACGAGTACGCGGGTGGGGTCGGAGTCGACCACGTCGAGCGCCGTCACGATCGCACCGGCCTCGCCGACGCAGGTGGTGAGCCGGCCGATGGACGAGGCGTCGGCGGTCACGGCGATGCGGATCGTGATCGAAAATCCTGCACTGGGCAGGCGGGTGGTCACCACGGTGTTCCCTCCGTCGTTGGCGGGTGCGTACCCGCATTGTTGCGCTTCGGGAATAGCGGCCACCAATCCGGTGGTTACTGATGAGTCAGACACTCTGCGACAACGCCCCGCGCCGTTATGTGGATGCGCTCGCACCCCGGGCATGCCACGATCGGGCGGAGGAGGTCACCTTTTGCGTACTGAAGTATCCGAACCCGACGTCACCACCGGTGAGCTGGAGCTCGAGGAGCGCCACTCGCTGCGCCGGGTCGCCGGTCTCTCCACCGAGCTCACGGACGTCACCGAGGTCGAGTACAGGCAACTGCGGCTCGAGCGTGTCGTCCTGGTCGGTGTCTGGACCGAGGGCAGCATCTCCGACGCGGAAAACTCCCTCACCGAACTCGCCGCCCTGGCCGAGACCGCCGGCTCCGAGGTCCTCGAGGGTCTCATCCAGCGCCGCGGCCGCCCCGACGCCGCCACCTTCATCGGCCGCGGCAAGGTCGACGAGCTGCGCGACGTGGTCATCGCGACCGGCGCCGACACGGTCATCTGCGACGGCGAGCTGTCGCCGTCACAGCTGCGCAAGCTCGAGGAGCAGGTCAAGGTCAAGGTCGTCGACCGGACGGCGCTGATCCTGGACATCTTCGCCCAGCACGCGAAGAGCAAGGAAGGCAAGGCCCAGGTCGAGCTGGCCCAGCTGCAATACCTCCTGCCGCGACTGCGCGGCTGGGGTGAGTCGCTGTCCCGGCAGGGTGGTGGCGCCGGTGGCTCCGGCGGCGGCGTCGGCACCCGCGGCCCCGGTGAAACCAAGATCGAGACCGACCGCCGGCGGATCAACACCCGCATCTCGCGGCTCAAGCGCGAGATCAAGAGCCTGCGGACGGTACGCCAGACCAAGCGCTCGAAGCGTACGAACAGCGGTGTGCCCGCGGTCGCCATCGCGGGGTACACCAATGCCGGCAAGTCGAGCCTGCTCAACAGCCTGACGTCGGCGGGTGTGCTGGTGGAGGACGCGCTGTTCGCGACCCTCGACCCGACGACCCGCCGGACGGCCGCCGAGGACGGGCGCGTGTTCACGCTCTCCGACACGGTCGGCTTCGTCCGGCACCTGCCGCACCACATCGTCGAGGCGTTCCGCTCGACGCTCGAGGAGGTGGCCTACGCCGACCTCGTCGTGCACGTGGTCGACGGCGCCCACCCCGACCCCGAGGGTCAGGTGTCGGCGGTCCGCGAGGTCCTCGGTGAGGTCGGCGCCGACCGCATCCCCGAGCTCCTCGTCGTCAACAAGATGGACGCGGCCGACGAGGAAACCGTTCTGCGGCTCAAGCGGGCCTGGCCCGACGCGGTCTTCGTCTCGGCCCGCTCCGGGCTGGGCATCGACGAGCTGCACGCGGCGATCGCCCAGCGCCTGCCGCGGCCGGCCGTCGACCTGCGGGTGCTGCTGCCGTACGACCGGGGAGACCTGGTCGCCCGGATCCACCGCACCGGCCAGGTCCTCGACACCCGGCACACCGAGGACGGCACCGAGCTCCGCGTCCGCGTGGGCGAGCAGCTCGCCGCCGATCTCGAAGGATTCCGTGTGTAGCGGTGTCGATTGTCCGATACTGGACGGCTGACCAGCGTTGATCCACGCGTAACACCGGTACGGGACGCCGCATGCGACACTGATCGGATGCGGCGTCTCGTGTTCCCGGTCATCCTTGCCTCCGGGCTGGTGATGTTGGGGCCCGTGCCCGCCTCAGCCGAGCCCGCCCCCGCGGCCCCCTCGGCGAAGGCAGCGGCCGGCAAGAAGGTTTGCAAGATCACCAGCTCTTCCTTGCCGGAGCTGTCGGGGATCGTCGCCACGAAGAACGGCTTCGCCGTGGTCAACGACGGCGGCAACGACGACAGCCTGAGCAAGGTCTTCTTCCTCGACGACAAGTGCGAGATCACCAAGCGCGTCGACTACACCGGTGACGGCCCGCGCGACACCGAGGACATGGCGCTCTCCCCGGACGGCAAGACGATCTGGGTTGCCGACATCGGCGACAACAACGTCCGTGACAACCCGGACGACCCGCGCGGCACCGTCGGCCTCTGGTCCATGCCGTCCGACGGCTCCAAGCGGCCCAAGCTCCACCGTCTGGCGTACCCGGACGGCGACAAGCACGACGCCGAGGCGCTGCTCCTCAACGGTGACGGCACCCCGATCATCGTGACCAAGGAAACGGTCGGCAAGCCCTCCGGCATCTACGTCCCGACGGGCCCCCTGAAGGTCAACAACGACGAGGGCGTCAAGCTCAAGAAGGCCGGCGAGGTCACCCTCCCCCGCACGAACACCGCCGGCAGCCCCCTGGCCCGCCTGGCCCAGGGCGTCGTCACCGGCGCCGCGGTGGCCCCGGGCGGGTCGAAGGTCGTCCTCCGCACCTACCTCGACGCCTTCGAATGGGACGTGGCCGACGGCGACGTGCTGGCCGCCCTCAAGGGCAAACCCCGCCAGACCGGCCTCCCCAACGAACCGTTCGGCGAGGCCATCACCTACGGCACCGACGGCAAACAGTTCTTCACGGTCTCGGACATCGCCTCGTCCCCCGACCCGGAAGCGGACAGCTACATCCTCCGCTACACCCCGGCCACCAAGGTCGTCGAAGCCAACGCCCTCGCCGCCGACGGCAAAGGCGGCGCCGACAAAGCCTCCTGGTACTCCGACCTGAGCCTCACCGACATCACCTACCTGGTCAGCGCCGTAGGCATCCTCGGCGCCATCCTGGTCGGCGCGGGCATCTTCGGCATCGTCCGCTCCCGCAAGAAGCGCCCCCCGGAGCCCGCCACCAAGAGCGTCGACCCGACCGGCCCCAAGCCCCTGGACGCCGAAACCGAACTCCTGTCCGTCGGCGGCGCTGCCGCTTTGCAGCGGCCTGGTGTGTACGGCGGCAACCGCCCACCGGCTGGAGCCCCATCGGGCCCTGTCTACGGCGGTAAGCCCGAAGTGGCACCCAAGAAGGGCAGCGGCGTCTACGGCGGTGCCGCGGGTCGTCCGCCGCAGGGCCAGCCTCCGGCTCGTCCGGGCCAGGGCCAGCCTGCCGGTCGTCCGGGCCAGCCCGCTGCGCGCCCGGGCCAGCCTGCTGGGCGGCCGGGTCAAGGTCAGCCCGGTGCACGTCCGGGCCAGGGGCAGCCTGCTCGTCCCGGTCAAGGTCAGCCTGTACGCCCCGGCCAGGGCGGTCCGCCGCCGGCCGGTCGCCCGGGCGGTGGCGGTCGTCCCGGCGGAGGTGCTCAGCCGGCTCAGCCTGGTCGTCCTGGCGGTGGCGCTCAGCCGGCCCAGCCCGGTCGCCCCGGTGGTGGCGCTCAGCCGGCTCAGCCCGGCCGCCCTGGTGGTGGCGGCGGGGCTGCCCAGCCCGGTCGCGGAGGCCAGCCTGGCCGTCCCGGTCAGGGTGGTCAGCCCGGTCGCCCTGGTGGTGGTGGCCAGCCCGGCCGTCCCGGTGGCGGCGGTGCCCAGCAGCCCGGTCGTCCCGGAGGCGGCGGTGCCCAGCAGCCCGGCCGTCCCGGTGGTGGCGGCGGCGGTGGCGGTCGCCCCGGTGGTGGCGTCTACGGCGCTCCGCCTCCTCCTCCGCCCTCCACGGGCCGCCCACCCGGCGGCTCGCAGCGCCCATCCGGCTTCGCCGGCCCTCAGGGTGGCGGCGGCAGGCAGCCCGGCCGCCCGGACGCCCGCGACGACGGCATGAACAACTACGCCAACCTCAACGGCGCGCCCCGCCGCGAAGGCCGCTTCGACAACCCCGGCTACGGCCGCGGCCCGCGCAACTACTGATCCCAAGTCACACCCCAGGCCGGTTCCCACCACGAGGTGTGGCACCGGCCTGGTTTCTTTCCAGCCGAGCCACATTCGGGCCGAATCCAACTCGAACCCGCTGAGCACCGCTCGCTGTCCCGCCGCGCGCCGGACCTGCCCCTGGTTGAGGTGGGCGCCAGTCTGGTGGTTCTGCTTGAAGTGAGCGCCCCGAGCCCGGGGTTCTGCTCGTCCGGCCACGTTGAGGGCTGAAGTTGGGCAGTGAGCGAGCCGGTAAAGGCCCAACTTCCTTGAAGTTGGGCGGTGGGCGGTCTGTTGATGGCCCGACTTGCTGGAAGTTGGGCAGTGAGCAGGCAGTTAAAGGCCCGACTTCCTTGAAGTTGGGCAGCGAGCAGGCAGTTAAAGCCCCGACTTCCTTGAAGTCGGGGAGCGGGTGGGCTCGGGATGAGCCGACTTCCCGAAAGTTGGAGGCCAGGGGTGGCCGCACGTCCGCAAAGCGTGGCGGCTGGGGTTGCACGCAGGCTCGTGACTGCCCGACTTCCTTGAAGTTGGGCAGTGGGCGGTCTGTTGATGGCCCGACTTACTGGAAGTTGGGCAGTGATCAGGCAGTTAAAGGCCTGACTCCCTTGAAGTTGGGCAGTGGGCGGTCTGTTGATGGCCCAACTTGCTGGAAGTTGGGCAGTGATCAGGCAGTTAAAGGCCCGACTCCCTTGAAGTTGGGCAGTGGGCGGCTTGGTGATGGCCCGACTTCCTTGAGGTTGGGCAGTGGGCGGGCTGTCGATGGCCCGACTTCCTTGAAGTTGGGCGCTGAGCGGGTTGGTGATGGCTCGACTTCCTTGAAGTCTGGGGCCGGCGGCCGCCGACGCCCGTGAAGGCGTGGTGGCAGTCGCGCTGCATGCGGGCTCGTGGATGGCCCGACTTCCTCGAAGTTGGGCTGTCAGTGAGCTTGTGATGGCCCAACTTCAAGGAGCCTTTTTCATCGTGTTGGTGCTGGCCGCGATGGCGGCTGCGGGTCGGGTATCGATGAAGGTGAGGCTCCCGGTAAGACAGCAGTCGACCAAGATCCGATGCCCCAACCGGGAGCCTCACCATGCTGTCTTACCCCGCCACGATCTCTCTGTCCAGCCAGTCCCTGAACCACCTGACCACCCTCATCCGCCACCACCGCCGGCAACTACGGTCACGGTGGCGGGCCCTGGCCCCGGCCCGGCAAGCCCTGCTCGCCCTGGCCCACCTGCGCAACGGCGACACCTACCACCGCCTGGCCACCGGCTTCGCCATCAGCACCACCACCGCCTGGCGATACGTCCGCGAAGCCATCGACCTACTCGCCGAAACCGCCGACAACCTGGCCACCGCCATGACCCGGATCCGGCGGCTGTCGTTCGCAATCCTCGACGGCACCCTGATCCCGATCGACCGGGTCGCCGACGACAAGGCTTACTACTCCGGTAAGCACCGCCGGCACGGTATGAATGTCCAAGTCGTCGCCGACCCGGCCGGGCGGCTCATCTGGGCCTCACCGGCGCTACCGGGCAGGGCACATGACCTGACCGCGGCTCGCACCCACGGTCTGATCGAGGCCCTGGCCAAGGCTGGTGTGATCACCTTCGCCGACCGGGCCTACCAAGGCACCCAAAGCCCGTTGATCACTCCGTACAAGAAACACAAAGGCCGCAAAGTCTTCACCGCCTGGAACAAGCAATTCAACCGCGATCATGCTGCGATCCGCGCCAACGGTGAACGCGCCAACGCCACTCTCAAGCAGTGGAAAGTCCTGGTCCAGGTCCGCTGCAGCCCCGGCCGGACCACAGCGATCGTGCAGGCCATTCAGGTTCTACACAGCGTTGAGGCAGCTGATCACACACGATGAAAAAGGCTCAAGGAAGTCAGGGAGCGGCTGGACTCGGGGCGATCCGACTTCCCGAAAGTTAGGGGCCAGAGGCGGTCCCATGCCCGCGAGACCGTGATTGCAGTCGAGCAGCAGCGTTGCGAGCGTGCCTACCGACTTCCTTGAAGTTGGGCTCTGCGCGGGCCGTGATGGCCGACTTCCCTGAAGTTGGAGCTGTGGGCGGGCCGTGATGGCCCGACTTCAAGGAAGTTGGGGCTGCGGGCAGGCCGTGATGGCCCAACTTCTCTGAAGTCGGGCAGTGGTTGGGCCTTGGATAGCCCAACTTCAAGCAAGTCGGGCAGTGAGCGAGCCTCGATAGCCCCACTTCAGGGAAGTCGGGCTATGTGCGGCGCCCTGGGCCGGGATTGCCTTCGCGAAGCTGGAGGGCCAAACGCGACTTCTCGAACCCATGCGACCTCACAACCGCCCAACTTCCGTGAAGTTGGGCGGAACGACGGGGCGTAGCGGGCTGGCTCGAGGCCAGGGTGGCGAGAGACCGACGTTCCAGGCAGCCGATAGGACACAAGCCCACCTGGACTCCAAAGGCCACCTGATCGCGCCGAGTCAAGACAAGCACGACCAAGGGCGGCGGCGGCACCGGAAAGCGCCGCCGCCGAACAGGAGGGTCAGACCCGGCGGAGAACGGCGACCACGCGACCCATCACCGTGGCGTCGTCCCCAGGGATGGGGTCGAACGCCGGGTTGGCCGGCATCAGCCAGACATGGCCGTCCCGCTGGCGGTAACTCTTAACGGTCGCCTCACCGTCGATCATGGCCGCAACGATGTCGCCGACGTTGGCGGTCGGCTGCTGACGAACAACGACCCAGTCCCCGTTGCAGATAGCGGCGTCGATCATCGAGTCGCCCTTGACCTCGAGCATGAAGACGTCACCCTCACCGACGAGTTCGCGGGGGAGGGGGAAGAACTCCTCCACGGCCTGTTCGGCGAGGATCGGGCCACCGGCGGCGATGCGGCCGAGCAGCGGCACGTAGGCCGGTGTGGGCCGGGCCGACCGGAGGGTCTCGTCGTCGACCATCTCGCTGGGGGCGCGGACGTCGACCGCGCGGGGGCGGTTCGGGTCGCGGCGGAGGAAGCCTTTCTTCTCCAGCTCCTTGAGCTGGTAGGCCACGCTCGACGGGGAGACCAGGCCGACGGCCTCGCCGATCTCGCGGACGCTCGGCGGGTATCCGTAGCGTTCCACCCAGTCGCGGATGAATTCGAGGATCCGGCGCTGGCGGGCGGTCAGGTCGGCGGTGACCAGGTCCGGGAACTGGCTGACCACCGGCGTGACGGCGCGCAGCTGGGGCGCGTCACCGCTGCGGGCGCGGGACGGCGTCCGGCGGCGCATGGCCGCTTTGGTGTTGGCGGCCTCGGGCTGCAGTTCCTTCTGGTGTTGCCGGCTCGTGCGGTCGTCGGTCGACACGTCGGCCCTCCTGTCGGCCAGTGCCTTCTCGGCACGTGGTGCGCTCGCGGAGCCGGGCAGTTGCCGTGGGGATGGACTTGTGCCCGGCTGACCCCTCTTGACCGAGAACCGTAACGGCGCCGTGCGACATATTCAAACATCTGTACGACTTTCTCGCGGCGTGTCGCCCGGAAGTGCTCGACTTCCGTACGCCTGTTCTGATAGACCGTCGTACGGGCGTTCTATCGAACGCTTGTCCGAGGGACGTATGCGAGGAAAGGAATATGCCGTGGTGACCACTGGTATGCGCCGGCAGCCGGCACCGTTGCGGTTGACGCGCCGGGGACGTGTCGTGGTGCTCACTTTCTTCATCCTGCTCGCGTCTCTCGCCAGTGCCGTGTTGTGGACCACTGCTTCCCGGGCCGACGATCCCCCCGCCGGTCCGGCGCCGACCGTTGTCGTTCAGCCGCACGACACGCTGTGGTCGATCGCGAGCCGGGCGGATTCCGGGCGCAGCCCGCGTGAGGTCGTCGCGGAGATCCGCAAGCTGAACGGTCTCGACACGTACTACATCCACGCCGGTGACACCCTGGTTCTCCCGCGAAACCACTGAGAAGCGTTTTTGATCAAGGCGTTCGGGTGCTGCCCGTGACCGGTGCGGCACCGGTCGTGTTGAGGTAGAAAATACGGCGCGCCGACCCGCCGGTGAACTTGCGTCGGCGTCCGCAGCGGCATAACGTCAACCCCAACATCTAGTAGTTACAAGGGTGTAAGTCATCCACAGGTTGGGGTCAGGCAGCCCCGGCATCCACAGGTTCGTCCACAGCCACGAGGTGGGAAACACCACCGCGGGGCTGTCGTTCGGCGTGCCCGTGGGGCGGTCTGCCAGCCCGCGGATGGCCGCCCGGCGACAGGGGGATTTCGGTGCGGTGTCCGTACTGCCGGCATGCCGACTCGCGGGTGGTCGACTCGCGGGAAGCTGAGGACGGTCAGTTGATCCGTCGCCGGCGGTCGTGTCCCGAGTGTGGCAAGCGGTTCACCACGGTCGAGGAGGCCGTGCTGGCGATCGTGAAGCGCAACGGCGTCACCGAGCCCTTCAGTCGGACCAAGGTCATGAGTGGCGTCCGCAAGGCCTGTCAGGGCCGGCCCGTCGACGAGGACTCGATCGCTCTGCTCGCGCAGAAGGTCGAGGAGACCATCCGGGCCAAGGGTGCGGCGGAGGTGCCGAGCCACGACGTGGGTCTGGCGATCCTCACGCCGCTGCGCGAGCTGGACCAGGTGGCCTACCTCCGGTTCGCGAGCGTCTACAAGTCCTTCGACTCGCTGGACGAGTTCGAGCGGGAGATCACCGAGCTGCGTGAGGCGGCGACCGCCCGTGAGGCGGCAGCGCGGCACGTGGTCTCCCCGCGGCCGGGAAACCGGCCGCCCAAGATCACTACACCGGAAAAAGCTTGATGCAGGAAGCAATCGAGGGGGAGCACCAAATGGCCGGTGACGGCATGACAGCAGGCAAGCAGCGGAGTCGCGCTACCAACGGGGGTGCCGCAGTCGGGGGGCTGCGGGTCGAGCGGGTCTGGACCACCGAGGGTGTCCACCCGTACGACGAGGTCGAGTGGGAGCGCCGCGACGTCGTCATGACGAACTGGCGGGACGGCTCGATCAACTTCGAGCAGCGCGGCGTCGAGTACCCGACGAGCTGGAGCGTCAACGCCGCCAACATCGTCACCACCAAGTACTTCCGGGGTGCGGTCGGCACCGACACGCGGGAGTGGTCGCTCAAGCAGCTGATCGACCGGGTCGTCAAGACCTACCGCAAGGCGGGCGAGGACAACGGCTACTTCGCTAACCCCGGCGACGCCGAGATCTTCGACCACGAGCTGACCTGGATGCTGCTGCACCAGGTGTTCAGCTTCAACTCGCCGGTCTGGTTCAACGTCGGCACGTCGTCGCCGCAGCAGGTCAGCGCCTGCTTCATCCTGTCCGTCGACGACTCGATGGACTCGATCCTCGACTGGTACAAGGAAGAGGGGTTGATCTTCAAGGGCGGCTCCGGCTCGGGTGTCAACCTCTCCCGCATCCGCTCCTCCCGTGAGCTGCTCTCCTCCGGCGGCACTGCCAGCGGCCCGGTCAGCTTCATGCGCGGCGCGGACGCCAGCGCCGGCACGATCAAGTCCGGTGGTGCGACCCGCCGCGCGGCCAAGATGGTCATCCTCGACGTCGACCACCCCGACATCGAGGAGTTCGTCACCACCAAGGCCCGCGAAGAGGACAAGATCCGGGCCCTGCGGGACGCCGGCTTCGACATGGACCTCGGCGGCAGCGACATCGTCTCGGTGCAATACCAGAACGCCAACAACTCGGTACGCGTCAGCGACGAGTTCATGCGGGCGGTCGAGGAGGGCACCACGTTCGACCTCCGGGGCCGGCTGCACGGCGAGACGATCGAGAGCATCGACGCCAAGAAGCTGTTCACCGAGATCGCCAAGGCCGCCTGGGAGTGCGCGGACCCCGGTCTGCAGTACGACGACACGATCAACGACTGGCACACCAACCCGGAGACCGGCCGCATCACCGCGTCCAACCCGTGTTCGGAGTACATGTCGCTGGACGACTCGTCCTGCAACCTGGCCTCGCTCAACCTGATGAAGTTCCTCAAGGCCGACGGCGGCTTCGAGGTCGAGAAGTTCGTCCGCAGCGTCGAGTTCGTCATCACCGCGATGGAGATCTCGATCTCGTTCGCCGACTTCCCGACCAAGAAGATCGGCGAGACCACGCGGGCCTACCGCCAGCTCGGCATCGGGTACGCCAACCTCGGCGCCCTCCTGATGGCCTCGGGCCTGCCGTACGACTCCGAGGGTGGCCGCAGCCTCGCCGCCGCCATCACCTCGCTGATGACGGGTGTGGCCTACCGCCGCTCCGCCGAGATCGCGGGTGTTGTCGGACCGTACGAGGGTTATGCCCGTAACGCCGACGCCCACAAGCGGGTCATGCGCAAGCACGCCGCGGCCAACGACGAGATCCGCCCGGCGGGCACCGTCGCCACCGCGCTGGTCCGTGAGGCCACCAAGCAGTGGCAGAACGGCAACAAGATCGGCGAGCGGAACGGCTGGCGCAACGCCCAGGCTTCCGTGCTCGCACCGACCGGCACCATCGGCCTGATGATGGACTGCGACACCACCGGCGTCGAGCCCGACCTGGCCCTGGTCAAGTTCAAGAAGCTCGTCGGCGGCGGCTCGATGCAGATCGTCAACCAGACGGTCCCGCGCGCGCTGCGCAGCCTCGGTTACCCCGAGGAGCAGGTCGAGGCGATCATCGAGCACATCGCCGACCACGGCATCGTGGTCGACGCCCCCGGCCTCAAGCCGGAGCACTACCCGGTCTTCGACTGCGCCATGGGCGAGCGTTCCATCGCCCCGATGGGCCACGTGCGCATGATGGCGGCCGTCCAGCCGTTCATCTCGGGCGCGATCTCCAAGACGATCAACATGCCGGAGTCGGCGACCGTCGAGGACATCGAGAACGTCCACTACCAGGGCTGGAAGCTCGGCCTCAAGGCACTCGCGATCTACCGCGACAACTGCAAGGTCGGCCAGCCGCTGTCCGCGGCCAAGCCGAAGAGCGCCGTGGCCGCGGTGGCCGAGGTGGCCGCTGCCGCCGCCGAGCCGGTCGTCGAGAAGGTCGTCGAGTACCGCCCGGTCCGCAAGCGTCTGCCCAAGAAGCGCCCGTCGGAGACGGTCTCCTTCTCGGTCGGTGGCGCCGAGGGTTACCTCACCGCGTCGTCCTACCCGGACGACGGCCTCGGCGAGGTCTTCCTCAAGATGTCGAAGCAGGGTTCCACCCTGGCCGGTGTCATGGACGCCTTCTCGGTGGCGATCTCGATAGGGCTGCAGTACGGCGTCCCGCTCGAGACGTTCGTCAGCAAGTTCACGAACATGCGCTTCGAGCCGGCCGGCATGACCGACGACCCGGACGTCCGCATGGCCGCCTCGGTGATGGACTACATCTTCCGTCGCCTGGCCCTGGACTTCCTGTCCTACGACGCCCGCGCCGAACTCGGCATCTTCACCGCCAAGGAGCGCGCAGCGCAGATCCAGGCGGAGGCGGCGGCCGAGACCGCAGGTGTGGACCTGGCCGGCATGGCAGCGTCCGCACCGGTCTCCGCCCCGGTCGGCGCGGCCTCCACCCCGACGGCGACGGTGCCCGCGGCCGACGCCGAGCGGGAGGCCCCGTCCCCGGTCGGTTCCTCGACGGAACTCCTGGAGATCGTCCTGGGCACCTCGGCGGACGCCCCGCTCTGCTTCACCTGCGGCACCAAGATGCGCCCCGCCGGCAGCTGCTACGTCTGCGAAGGCTGCGGCTCGACGTCCGGCTGCAGCTGATTTCCGGCGGAGTCCTCTGAAGGGAACTCCGCGGGTCAGTGTTGATGAAGGGGTCCGGCTGCGAAGCCGGGCCCCTTCGCTGCAGCGAAGGGGCAGCGGAGGCGGATCCACGTGGTTGATGAAGACTCGAGTCTTGAGGACCGACGATGGCACTGGCGCGAAGCCGTCCCCCTTCGCTGGCTGCTGGTCGACGAGCCCGTCATGGGCGGACCGGACGCTGCGATCGCGGTGTGCGCTGACATCGACGGGCTGTTCACCGATTCGCCGCTCTCGGTGCGCGAGACGACACTTCTGGGGTGTCTGCCCCACCCTCCGCTGAGCCGTGCTCTGGACGCGCTGGCCAAGGGCGCGGGCAACCCGGGTGGCGCTCTGCATCGCCGGGCGATCGACGCGTTCCTCTACAGCGTGGATCGGAACGGTGTGGCCGATCGCCTGGTCGATTCCCAGCTCCGGGCGTCGGTGACCGGAGTGCGTCCCTCGGTCCTGGCCGCCGGCCTCGTTGATGTCACGCTGGACAGTGCGATCTCCGAGACGATGCCGAGCTCGGCACGGACCATCTGGGACCTGTGGCACGCCGGCGGCCCGACCGAATCGGGCCTCTGGGCCGGTTGTGACCGGGAGCTCCGGCATCACTGGTTAGGTGCGGCCCTGGCTCATCATCGGGCCGATGTCCGTGACAAGCCCGCGGGCCGCACCTACGAGCTCGACGGACGCCACATCACCGACGTCGAGGGTTTCTACTGCGCCATCGGCGAGGCCGTCAACGGTCCTGGTGGCTACTTCGGCTGGAACGGCGCTGCACTCCACGCCTGTGTGACGGGACGGTGGGGCGCCGAGTGGCCGTTCCGCCTGATCTGGCGGGACGCCGAGGTGGCCCGTACCCATCTGGTCGCGGGAGCCGGCCCCGGCGGGCCTGCCACGTTCGACGAGATCCTTCAGTGGCTCGCTGAGGACCAGATCGAGGTCGAGCTGCGGTAACCCACTAGATGCCTGGTCAGTTCAGCTTGTCCTTGACCGCCCGGGCGTAGTCGCTCTGCCCGTCGGTGTTGGGGTGGAAGCTGCGGTTGTCCGGGTCCTTGTGCACGTTCTTCGAGTCGGTGCTCTTCTGCAGCCCGTGCAGGATCACCCCGTTGAGGTGCGGCGTCACGTCGCAGACGCGGTCCCGGTCGAACTGCTTGTTCACACCGTCGGCGAGGACAACCTGCGCGGGACGGCCCTGGGCCTTCAGTGTCTCGTTGGCCTTGTCCACCGCCTTTGCGATGAGGGCGTTGCCGCGGTCGAGGACCTCGTTGAGGTAGTCCGCGTCGGCCTTGGACACGTAGACGGGGATCGAGGCGAACGCCACACCCTTGGCGCCGGCGTGTGCCGTACCGACTCGGCAGGAAGGTGTGAGTCGCAGCGGGAGCTCGCGGTAGAAGGCTTTGCCGGAGGCAAAAAGCCGGGGGTACTGGGCGACGACCACTTTGCCGTCCAGGGCGATGCGCCCGGCGACGAAGCTGTAGACGTCGGCCAGGCTGCGTTCCTGACCGCCGATCGTCATCGTCCCCTCGAGCTTCTTCAGGCCGTCTTCCGCCGTTGTGTGTGCTGTCCGGCCGGACTGCCGGCACCCGGGTGATCCCCGTTGGCGGAGCTGGTCGAAGACACAGTCGGCGACGATCTTCGAGAAGCCGACGTCGTTGCCGCCGATGGTCATCGTCACCAGCTTGGTCGAGTCCGACAGGTGTGACACCTGAGGCGCTTCGTCGCCGCGCTGGGTGAAGAAGTCGTTGAGGACCCCGCCGGAGCAGGCCGCGAACTTCCACTGGTCACCGGAGAGTTTGCGCGTCGCCGCGATGTTGGTCGCCCACGCCTTGCTCGAACGGTGGCAACCCCGCGAGCCGCCCGTCGGGGGATCGGGAATCACCGTGTCCTTGAAGAACGTGTTCTCCGGTGAGCCCTCACCGGAGGAGTACGAGTCACCCATCGCGACGTACGCGAACCCAGCCCCACCCGTGCTGCTGATGCGCAGGTCGACGTCGGTGAGGTCGCAGGTGGTGTCACCCGCGTCGTCGACCACGAGGATGATCCGGCTGCCCTTGGCCACGGTCTGCGCCGACGTCGCGGCGCCCTCGATGGTGGAGGTGCCGCCGTTGTCGAAGGCGCCGCTCGCCAGCGGGGTGGCCGGGCCCAGACCCAGCGGGACGATGCCGAGCTTCCAGCTCACGCCGTTGCCGCACGTGGTGTCGGCGTCCCACAGCCGTCCGCGGATGTCGACGCGTCCGCTGACCGGCGAGGTCCACATGATGACGGCGTCCGTGCTCATCGGGTGCACCACGACGGTTCCGGCCGGGATCGTGAACGGTGTCGTGCAGGTCCCGGCGGCGTTGGTGATGTCGCCACCTGACCCGTTGTGCCCGATCAGGGGCAGCCCGGACGGATCACTGAAGGCGCGGTAGCCACCGAACCCGCAGTTGCCGCCCGTGTACGCGGTCAGCGGCCGGTACGTCCCGGTGTCGAATCCGGAGCCCTGCGCCAGCGTCCACACGCCGTCCGGGGTCGGGTTGACCGGTGCCGCCGCGGTGAACACGTCGGCCGGTGTCCACGCCGCAGCCGGTGCAGCGGCCGCGCTCTGACCCGTCGCGTGCAGGGTGCCGGCGGCGAGAAGCGCCGCCGCAACCACCGTCAGCCTCGTACGTATAGTCGTCAATGTCCGTCCGCCCTTACTTTCTGTGCCTGATTGCTGGCGTGACGGTAACCAAAGGTGACTGCCGGGGGTAATACCCTTCCGCGTTATGGCGGCGGCCGGACGGCCGGACGGGCAGGGCCGGAACGGGGAACCCGGCCTGGCTGCGCACCTTGCCGCCGATGATCACCAAAGGACACGAGGGGACGGACAGGCGACCCCGTTCAGGCGATGACACACCCGGATCCGGCCCGCCCGGCCGGGCCCGCCATGATCATCCCTGCGGTCGCCAGGGTGGCGAGCCGGTACGGGGTGACGGGAGCCGGACAGCCGATGACCGCGGGTGCCACCGACCGGAAGAACCGCTGGCTTCGTCTTCCGGCCGGCCTGGTCCTGCTCGTGGTGTTCCCGCTGATCGCGGCCGGTTGGGCCGTCTACACCGTCGCCCTCCGCATCCTGCACCGCAACACGGCCTCGGCGCCGTCGCCCGCCCGAACGGCCGTCGCCGCGCTGATCATCATCGTGCTCGGGACGGCCGGTGCCGGCGTGTATGTCCTGTCAGCACGCCCGAGCGAATCGGTCGTGGCCGTCCAGACCCAGCCGGTCCCGGCCCAGCCGATCCCGACCCCGGAAACCACGCCGGCAGCGAGCGTCCCGCCGGGCGCTGTCATGCCTGATGCGCTCGGTATGCCGTTGCCCGCCGCCGAGAGTCTGGTCCGGTCGATCGGCCTGCGCTACGTCTCCACGGACCGTTCCCCGCTCGGCCGCCGTCTCACCATCGACACCAGCTGGACGGTTGTCGCCAGCAACCCGCGCGCGGGCCGGCCCGTTTTTGCCGGTGGTCGTGTTGCCCTCTACGCCCTCAAGAACAACGAGGCGGCGTGGTTCGCGGCCCATCCGGTGATGCCGCGGCTGGCCGCCGGCGCGACGTCCGCGTCCCTGGTCGGGCCCGGTGACCAGCTCGCCGACGTCGAGGAGCTCGTCAGCTTCACCGAGGGCGCCCGGCCCGGCACCGTTCCCGCCGCGGGCCGGCGGCTGCGACCCGGGCAACTTATCGTGGTGACAACAAAACCCGGTAACCCGACAATCGTCCGGTGACCAGCAGCCTCGAACTTCGTGTGACCGTTCCCGAGCCGGACCAGCGGGGTGCCACCTGCGAGATCCGGCCCGTGGTGGACGGTCGTGACCTCCTCGCCGAGGCCGACTTCACCGAGGGCCCCGGCATCGACCCCACCAAGGCCGGCTCGCTGGTCGCAACCCCCGATCCCCGCGAGGTTCTGCTGGCGGAAGCACTGTGCACCGAGGGCTGCTGCGGCTCGATCAACGTGACCGTCCGCCGCGAGGGTGATCAGGTGCTGTGGACCGCCTGGCGCAACCCGGACAACGAGGACCTCGTTCTGCCCGACTTCACTTTTGACGCCGGTGACTACGACCGCGAGATCACCCGTGCGGCGGCCGACCTCAGCTGGGAGTGGCCCGCCCGCACGGTTGCGCGACTGCTGAAGGCCGACCTGTTCGCCCGTACAGAATGGCAGGAGGGGTGGGGTTTCGAGGTCACCGCGGTGTCCGCCTGGCCGTGGCAGCGCGACCAGATCAGCGTGTTCCTGTTCGCGCCGGACCGCGCGGCGATCGCGGCCGGCCGGCCCTACCTGCAGTACCAGCTGGCGCTCCCGGTCACCGACCGCGACCCCGCCGCGCAGGCCGCCGAACTGGCCGCGCAGCTCACTGCCGGTGATCCACGCACAACAGCCGAGATCTGCGGACGCGGCTAAAGGGCAGGGCTAGGGACGCCAGGCCGGGTCGCGGCCGGTCAGCCCGAGCATCCGGTCCAGCGTCGGTGCGGTCGGCGGCACCGGCACCTCCCGGCCGTACGCCTGCATCTCGCGGCCCAGCTCGGCGGTCTTGGCGACCTCGTCGTACAGAAAATCCTGGAGTCCGGGGTCCCAGGAGATCTCCTGGCCGGTCGCGCGGGCCAGGTCCCAGCCGTGCACGACGATCTCGCCGACGGCCATCGCGCCGATCATGCCGGCGGGAAGCTCCTGCGGGCCGCCCATCGAGGTGGTGCCCTCCCAGGCCGCCGGCACCGACCACGCCTCCACGAGCTGGCCGATCTGGCGTTCGAGGCGTTCGAGAAGGTCCCCGTCGGCCGGTGCCTCACCGTCCGAGTGACGGCTGGCCCGGGCGAGCGCAGGCCCCCAGTGCAGCATGTGCTCCACCAGCGCCCGCACGTCGAACTCGGTGCACGGTGTCGGATTTCCGAGCTGGCCGGGCTCGATGGCGCGGACAACAGCGAGGGTCGGGGGCGCGGCCAGGGCGGCGAGTGCGTGTTCCTGCATGACCGCCGACGATAGGCCCCGGCAGCCCCGCCCGTCTTGAAAAAACGCGACGCTACGCTGCAGTCATGGTCCGGGACGCGCGCGAGCTTCGCGGTGCCTGGGCCACCTTCCAATCCCACCGGTACGCCGACCCGCCGCCGGATCTGGCCGCGTACGTGTCGAATTTCTGGTTCGCCGAGTGGGATCTGCGCGGGCAGGAGCCGTACCGGCAGAAGATCGTCCCCTACCCGGCCGTGCACCTGACCTTCCGCGACGGCGCCGCCCTCGTCCGCGGCCTGGAACGTGGTCACATCATCCGTGTCCTCGAGGGTCGCGGTGAGGTCTTCGGGGTGACGTTCCGTCCCGGCTGCTTCCGGCCGTTCCTCGGAGTGGCCGTCTCGACCATCACCGGCCGTTCCCTGCCCGCCGAAGACGTGTTCGGCCCGGACCTGCCGAAGGCGCCGGACACAGGGGTTGACAGCGCGGCCCGGATGATCGATGACGTCGGTGCGTTCCTGCGCGGGCGCCTGCCGGAGCCGGATCCGCTGGCCGAGCAGGCGGCCGCCATCGTCGCGCAGGTCCGGGCCGAGCCGCAGCTCACCCGCGTCGACGCGCTCGCCGCCCACGCCGGTCTGGGCGTCCGCCGGCTGCAGCGCCTGTTCAACGAGTACGTCGGTGTCGGTCCGAAGTGGGTGATCCGCCGCTATCGCCTGCACGAGGTGGGGGAGCGGCTCGCGGCCGGCGCCGAGATCGACTGGGTCGGGCTGGCGATCGAACTCGGGTACGCCGACCAGGCCCACTTCGTCCGCGACTTCACCGCGATGGTCGGCGAGTCACCCACCGCGTACGCCCGGCGTTACCCGGCTCAGTAATCTTCGAAGAGGTCGTAACCGCTGGTGTCTGGCGGTGTGCACTCGACACCCTCGGCTCGCAGGTCGTCCTCGCTGACGGTCAGGTCGGCGCGTACGCCGGTGAAGGACACGACCAGCGCGTCGAGCATCTCGAGGTGTGCCTCCCGCGTCTGCGCGGTCAGCTCGGCGATCCGGCCACTGGCGGCGTTGACCCGTTCGCCGTTCTCACCGGCGTCCTCGAGGCGTTTGTTCAGCAGTCCGGCGTCGACAAAACCGGACCAGGGCGTACGGATCGCGAGCAGCGAGGCCACAGTGGAGTGGAAGAGCATGCGCAGGGCCGTGTCGCCGTCGACGCCGAGGCGGCTGTTGAAACGCCGTTCGAGTGCGTCGCGCAGGTCGACGTAGTACACCTTCAGCGCGGCGTTGTAGGACGTCGCGCCGGAGTAGTAGTCGCCGTACCCCTGCTCCAGCGAGCCCAGGTAGACCTCGATCAGGTCACGGCGGTCGTAGGTACGCGTCATGTCGGCTCTCTCCCCAAGATCGGGGGGCAGCGTACCGGAGGGGCGACCGCCTACGATCTGCCGATGTTCAGAAAGAGCGGTGAGCTGGCCCGAGCCTGCGACGTGGTGAACGATGTGGTCGCCCGGCGGGACGGCTCCGCGTTCGAGCCAGCGATGGAGCGCCTCGTACGGGCGATCCGCAAGGCGCGCGCCGCCGAGCTGGGGGATGCGGTCGAGCGGCTGACGCCGGCCCTCGATCGGGTCGCGCTGTCCGGTGGTGGCGCCCTCGCGCAGGTCGTGGGCGCGATCGCCGAGGAGAACCTGTCCGTGCTCCCGGTCCTGGTGCGCCGTGCGGCCGAGGCCATGGAGGAGGCGGCCCGGTTCGCGGCCCTGCACCGGGAGGCGATCGGGGAGCCGCCAGGATCCGATTTTGAGCCCGCGATCGAGCCGACGCTGGAGCGCGTCCGTGAGGCGGCGCCGAAGATGGGGCTCACCGGGGACGAGGCGGTCGCACTGGCCTGGACCTGGTTCTCCGGCAACGACTGGGTGCAGCCGGTGCTCTACCTCGCGCAGCGCAAGGACGTCCGGGTGGCGCTGCCGGAGCGGGAGCGGCTGACCCGGGTCACCACCGCGTCCACCGAACTCCTCGACACCGCGAGCTGGCTCCTCGGCCTGCTGCAGGTGCTCGACGACGAGCCGCTGATCGTCCTGCACCGCGGGACCGGCCGCGGTTACCGCGTCACCATCAGCGGGGTCGGTGACAACTTCCAGCTCAGCACCCTGCTCGCCGCCCGTCTGATGGGCCCGGAGGCGCAGGGCCTGCTCCCGGGCGTCCCGCCGACCAAGGCGATGATCGCGGCCGCGTCCGACGGCGAGCAGGAGATCCGCGGCGGCCTGGTGGGCCAGTTCAACCTGGTCGGCGCGGACGGGCAGTGGATCTGGAACGAGGGACGCCCGGCGGACATCCCGGTGCAGGACGGCGTCCGCGTCGTGGTCCTCGACCCGCTGCCGTACTCACGGTCCTGGAACTCCGGCCGCCTCTACAGCCGGATGTCGCCCACGGTGACGGTCGACGGGCCACTCGAACCCGCGGAGGCGGAGGCCTGGCTGGCGAAGGTGGCACCCGCCAACCCGACCGGCTTGTGAAGCGGGACCGTAATCACTGATCAACAGGGTTACGGTTCGCCACTTTAACGGTTAAGTTCGGGCGGTGACCGATGCTGCCCTGGACCGCCGTCGCCTCGAATCCGTCAAGGTCGCCGTCGGCATCACCTTTGCCACCAACGGTCTTGCGTACGCGGGCTGGCTGGCCCGGGCACCTGCCGTGCGGGAGGATCTGGGCCTGAGCTCCGCGGGCCTGGGTCTGCTGTTGCTCTGCATCTCCGTCGCGGCCATCGCGACGATCCCGCTCGCCGGCCCGCTGGTGCAGCGCTTCGGCCCGGCCCGGGCGGTCCTGCTCGGCAGCATGTCCGTGGTGTTCGGCCTGGTCGGCATGGCCGGTGGCACGTTGACCGGCTCGGTGCCCCTCGCCGGCGCCGGCCTGGTCCTGCTCGGCATGGGCAACAGCACCTGGGACGTCGCCATGAACGTCGAGGGCGCCGACGTCGAACGCCGCCTCGGCCGCACGCTCATGCCCCGCTTCCACGCCGGTTTCAGCCTCGGCACGGTCGCCGGTGCGGGTGTCAGCGCCGCCGCCGCAGCCGCCGGTGTTGCGGTCTCGACGCAGCTGTTCCTCACGGCGATCCTGGCCGCGGTCGTGATGATCCTGACGGTCCGACGTTTCCTGCCCCACACCCCGGTGACGGCGGAGCAACGCTCGACCGGCCGCGTCCGGGACGCCTGGCGCGAACCCCGCACCCTGCTCATCGGCGTGATCATGCTCGGCTTCGGCTTCACCGAGGGAGCGGCCAACGACTGGCTCGCCATCGGCCTGGTCGACGGCTACCACGCGACCGAGACCATCGGCGCGATCGGCTTCGGCTTCTTCGTCACGGCGATGACTCTGGCTCGCCTCTTCGGCGGTCACGCCATCGAACGCTGGGGTCGCGTCACGGTCCTCCGCGGCACGGCGGCCTCCGCCCTGCTGGGCCTGCTGCTCGTGGTCTCCGGCATCAGCGTGCCGTTCGTGCTGCTCGGCGCCCTGCTGTGGGGCGCGGGTGCGTCCCTGGGCTTCCCGATCGGCATGAGCGCGGCGGCGGACGACCCGCTGCGCGCCGCCATCCGCGTCTCGGTGGCCGGCTCCATCGGCTACGGCGCGTTCCTCGCCGGACCGCCGCTGATCGGCCTCCTCGCCGAACACCTCGGCGTCCTGCGCGCGCTCCTCGTGGTGCTCGTCGCCATCGGCCTCGGCCTGGCTGCCTCGGGCGCCGCCCGCCCCCTCGCCCTCGGCCGACCCGCCGAGGACGAGCCCGCCACCCGCCCCTGACCGATCGGGTCAGTGGCCGCCGCTCAGGAAGTCGCCGATCAGGGAGGCGAGCAGCGCCGGCTGCTCGATCTCCATCGCGTGCGACGCGTCGTGGAGCTGCAGGTAGCGCATCCGCGGGTTCGCCTTCGCCGCCGCCGCGGCCTGCTCCACGAGGAACTTCCGGTACGCCGCGTACAGCTCCTCGAACGGTTCCTGGGCCGGGATGTCCCGCGTGGCCAGGACCGCGAGGGTCGGTGACGGCGTCGACGCGTACACGGGTCCGAGATCAAGCTCGGCCATCAGGGAGCGGATCGAACCGGCGGTCTCGGCCGACGGCCGCATGGTCGTCTCGCCGTCCTTGTGGACGAGGTTGCGACGGAAGCCCTCGATCCACACCTTCTCGTTGGCGCCCATGTCGCGGGCGGCCATCTGCTGACGTTCGACCAGGTCGGGCAGCGTTTCGGCCGGGATCGTGGCACCCATCCCGGCGTGCATCGAGTCGAACGCCGCGGTCAGTCGCGCCAGCTCGGCGGTCGCCTGGCCGGCGTCGAACCCGGGCAGCTGATCGGGCCGCGCCGGCGTCGGATTCCCGTCGAGGTTGACCACCCCGGGCGACTCCGGATGCCGCTGACCCCACAGCGTGGCCAGCATCCCCCCGAAGGAATGACCGACAACCGCAGGCCGATCCAATTCCATCTGTACGGTCACAGCAGCGATGTCCCCCAGCCCGGCATCCCACGACCACGCCCCGTCACCGGAACGCCCGTGCCCCCGCAGGTCCATGGTGATGACCCGGTGCCGTGGCCGCAGTGCGCGGGCGAGCGTGGTCATCATCGCGAGGTTCCCGCCGGCGCCGTGCAGCAGCAGCAACGGCGGCTGGTCACCACCGAAGTCGCGGACCGCGATGGGCAGCTGGCCGGCGTCGATCAGACGATCGTTGATCACAACAGAACTCCCAGCGGGTAATCATTCGGGTTGAGCGAGCAGGCGTTCGCGGACGGCCGCCGACGGGACTCCGCCGTCGGGGTGGCGGGGGAGCCGTCCGCGGCGGACCAGGTCGTGGACTCCCTGGCGGGTGATGCCGAGCATCGCGCCGGCCGTCGCGTACGAGACCGACTCCGCGGCCGGATGGCCGACCCGGCGGGCGACCACCGCGCCCAGCGGTGTGCGCCACCAGTCCACCGGCGGGTCGAAGGCGCGGTCGTCCGGGTAGAGCGTGGCGATCAGCCGGATCGCCGCACCCGCCGCCGTGACGTCGTCACCGTCGTGCATCTGGTCGGCCCAGCGGGCGGCGCGGACCCGGACCAGGCGGCGCAGCGCCTCGACCGCGTCGTCGCCCTCGAGGAGGACCTCGAGCGGGTCGAGCAGGCGGATGTCGAGCAGCCGCACGATCTGCTCCACCAGCTCCTTCTTCGACGGCACCCGGCCATCGTTCCGCTACTTGACATCAGCTGTCAAGTAGCGACGGCTACGCTGCGGTGATGGACAAGCGGGCACCGCGGGCACTCACCGAGCCGCATCCCGCCCGGCTCTCCCCGGCCCATCCCCGCCGTACCGACATTCTCGAAGCCCACGCCGCCGCTCTCGAGGCGGGACAAGCCGGCTATCCCGACCCGGACACCGGCCTTTTTGTCCTGACCGCCGGCTTCCTCGCCAAGCGCGGCACCTGCTGCGGACGTGGCTGTCGTCACTGTCCGTACGTCGACGACGCCTGAGGCGGACTTTCGCCCCTGCCCCCGCACGAAGTACGGTGTGCCCCGAATTATCGGGAGGACACTGGTGCGTTCGCGTCTCTTCGCCCTCGGCGCCGCCGTGGCACTGCTCGCCCTCGCGGGCTGCACCGACAAAGAGGCCGACGCGGCCACCCTGCCCCCGGTACAGATCGTGCAGCAGCCCGCGGCCTCGGCCGGTGGCGCCTGCATCCTCTGGGACTACGCGTTCATCGAGGAGAAGCTCGGCGTGAAGTTCAACGTCGCCGCGGCCGATCAGATCGACGACACCTCCACCTGCGTGGTGCAGACGGAACGCGACGACTGGCCGTACCTGGCGCTCTCGGTGGTGGAAAGCACCAAGGCCGACGCCGACCTCTTCACCGAGGAGCTCACCCCGAAGAAGGCCACCAAGGTCAAGGGTCTCGGCAAGGCCGGCTATCGCCTGATCAGCAAGGCCACGGGCGGCCACGGCCCGACCGTGGAGATCGGCTGGCTCAGCGAGGCGGCGCAGCTGCAGACACTGCGCTTCACCTTCGCGAAGGAGGCGTCCGGCGACGACGTCAAACAGATGTCGCCGAAACTGCTCTCCCTCGCCAAGGCGATGGACACCACCGGGGGCTGACCCCGGTCCGTGTCAGCGGGCGTCGACGAACACCCGCGACGCGACCTCACGCGGCAGCCGGATCTTGTCGCCGGACCGGTCGATGGTCACACCGTCGCGCTCCTGCGCCACGGTGACCGTCGCGCCCGGGTCTATTCCCGCAGCGTGCAGCTGGCGCAGCACACCCGCGTTGGTCTGCACGCTCTCGCAGATCCGCCGCACGACCACACTGCCGCTCAGACCCGGGAACGCCAGATTGCGCTCGCCGGAATTGATGACGGTCGAGCTGCTGCCGAGCGGCTCCTCGGCGGGCAGGCCCAGAACCTCGAGCCCCGGGATCGGGTTGCCGTACGGCGAGCGGGTCGGCTTGTTGAGCAGCTCGTAGACCTTGCGCTCGACGGAGTCGCTCATCACGTGCTCCCACCGGCAGGCCTCTTCGTGCGCCTCCTCGTAGGGCATGCCGATGACGTTGACCAGCAACAACTCCGCCAGGCGGTGCTTGCGCATGACGGCGACGGCGGCCACCCTGCCCTCCTCGGTCAGGAGCAGGTGGCGGTCGTTCTCGACGGTGAGCAGGCCGTCCCGTTCCATCCGGGCGACGGTCTGACTGACGGTAGGTCCGCTCTGGTGCAGGCGTTCGGCGATGCGCGCGCGCAGCGGCGGAACGCCTTCTTCCTCGAGTTCGAGGATCGTGCGTAGGTACATCTCGGTGGTGTCGACGAGATCATTCACGGTGCGGCCCTCCCAGCAGCGATATTACCTCGCAGCCGGGGGTTGACTTCGCGCCGACGAGGTGGGTCAAGTGACCCTACCGGACCCGCGGCGTCCATTGCCCGAATGGTGCAACTGGCGGGACCGGCGTCCCCGCAAAATGTCAGGCCGCCGTGGCAGCATGACGGGCATGGCGGAGTCGACGGCAGTGGTGTGGGACGAGGCTCTGCTCGCCTACGACATGGGTGACCACCCGATGGATCCGGTCCGGATCGAGCTCACCATGGCGCTCGCCCGTGAGCTCGGTGTTCTCGACCGAGCCGGGGTGCAGTTGCTGGTCCCGGAGCCGGCCGACGACGCGGCGCTGATCCGCGTGCACCGGCCCGACTATCTCGAGGCGGTCCGCATCGCGCCGCACGACCCGTTCTTCCGGGGCTGGGGTCTCAACACCCCGGACAACCCCGTCTTCGACGGGATGCACGAGGCCAGCGCCCGCATCTGCGGCGCCACCCTGGCCGCGGCCGAGGCCGTCTGGAGCGGCGCGGCCACCCGCGCGGTCAACGTCTCGGGTGGGCTGCATCACGCGATGGCGGCTCGTGCCGCGGGCTTCTGCGTCTACAACGACCCCGCGGTGGCGATCGCCCGGCTCCTCGACCTCGGCGCGCAGCGGGTGGCCTATGTCGACATCGACGTCCACCACGGCGACGGCGTCCAGACCGCGTTCTACGACGATCCCCGCGTCCTGACGGTCAGCCTGCACGAGTCACCGGCCGCCCTGTTCCCGTGGGCCTCAGGTTTTTCCACCGAGGTCGGCGGCCCGGGCGCGGAAGGCTCCGCGGTCAACGTCGCGCTGCCACCCGGCACCGGTGACGCCGCCTGGCTGCGGGCCTTCCACGCGATCGTGCCGTCGGTGCTGCGCGCCTTCTCCCCGCAGATCCTCGTCACCCAGTGCGGCGCCGACGCCCACCGCCTCGACCCGCTCGCCGACCTGCGGCTCTCCGTCGACGGCCAGCGCGCGGCCTACATCGCGCTGCGATCGCTGGCCGACGAGCTCTGCGACGGCCGCTGGGTGGCGACCGGCGGCGGCGGATATGCCCTGGTCGAGGTCGTGCCCCGGGCCTGGACCCACCTGCTCGCGGTGGCCACCGGCGCGCCCCTCGACCCGGCCACCGAGACCCCGCCGGGCTGGCGCAAGCTCGCCGCCGACCGCAGGCCCGGCACCGGCATCCCCACCACGCTGACCGACGGCATCGAGCCGGCGGTCGAGCGCTGGGAGCCGGGCACCACACCCGACCCGGTCGACAAGGCCATCATGGCGACCCGCCGCGCGGTCTTCCCGCTGCACGGGCTCGACCCTCACGACATCCGGGACTGAGGCAGGGGACAGCGGTGACCAGAGAAGCGGACGTGCTGCTCTCCGACGGCAGCGCCGTGCACATGCGCCCCATCCGCCCCGACGACGCACCGGCCATCGTGGAGTTCCACTCCCGGATGAGCGACCGCACCCGCTACCTGCGCTACTTCTCTCCCTACCCGCGCATTCCGGAACGCGACCTCGCCCGCTTCGTCAACGTCGACCACCGCGACCGCGAGGCCTTTGTCATCGTCAGCGGCCCGCGCATCATGGCGGTCGGCCGGTACGAGCGCCTCGGACCCGACGCACCCGAGGCCGAGGTCGCCTTTGTCGTCGAGGACGCCCACCAGGGCCGCGGCATCGGCTCGGTCCTCCTCGAGCACCTCGCCGAGGCGGCGCGGGAGCACGGCATCACCCGCTTCGTCGCCGAGGTCCTCCCGCAGAACGCCGGCATGCTCCGCGTCTTCAGCGACTTCGGCTACCAGGTCCAGCGCAAGTACGCCGACGGCGTGGTGCACCTCGAGTTCCCGATCGCCCCGACCGAGAAGTCCCGCGAGGTCCAGGAAAGCCGCGAGCAGCGCACCGAGGCCCGGTCCATCTCCCGCCTGCTGCACCCCCGCGCCGTCGCCGTGTACGGCGCGAGTGCCAGCGGCCAGGGCATCGGCGCCGCGTTGCTGGGCCACCTGCGCGACGGTGGCTACACCGGCACCGTGGTCCCCGTGCACCGCAGCGCCGACCGCGTGGCGGGACTCCCGGCCTACCGGTCGGCCGTCGCCGCCGGTGTTGCGGTTGATCTCGCCCTGGTCGCCGTACCGCCCGAGGGTGTCGCCGAGGTCCTCGCCGACGCAGCCGCCGCCGGTGCAGGCGGCCTGGTGGTGGTGTCCGCAGGCTTCGCCGAGGCAGGCGCGGAAGGAGCGCGGGCTCAGCGCGAGCTGATCGACTCGGCCCACGCCGCCGGCATGCGCGTCGTCGGCCCGAACTGCCTGGGCATCGCCAACACCGACCCCGCCGTCCGCCTGAACGCAACACTGGCCCCGGCCCTGCCGGCCGCCGGACGGGTGGGCTTCTTCAGCCAGTCCGGTGCCCTGGGCGTCGCGCTGCTGGCCGAGGCCGACCGCCGCGGCCTGGGGCTGTCCAGCTTCGTGTCGGCGGGCAACCGCGCGGACGTCTCGGGCAACGACCTGCTGCAATATTGGCAGGACGACCCCGGCACCGACGCCGTCCTGCTCTACCTGGAGACGTTCGGCAACCCCCGCAAGTTCGCCCGGCTCGCCCGCCGGATGAGCCGCGTCAAACCCGTGGTCGCGGTCGCGTCGGCCACCCGCCCACCCGGCCTCGCGGGCGACCTGCCCGGTCCGGACACCAAGGCGGTCACGGCGCTCTTCGCGCGTTCCGGTGTCATCCGGGTCGACACCGTCGCCGAACTCTTCGACGTCGGCATCCTCCTCGCCCACCAGCCCCTCCCCGCCGGCCGCCGCGTCGCCATCGTGGGCAACTCGTCGGCCCTGTCCGGCCTGGCCGTGGCCGCCTGCCGCGCCACCGGCCTGACCGTCGCCGACGGCTACCCGTGCGACATCAGCCCTCAGGCCGGCGCCCACGACTTCGCCGACGCCCTGGCCGACGCCGCCGTCGACGACCGGGTGGATGCGCTGGTGGTCGTCTTCGCGCCACCCCTCCCGGGCCAGCTCCCCGACGAGGACGCCGACTTCGCGGCAGCACTCGGCAGCGTGGCGCTGGCCGGCGAAAAGCCGACCGTGGCGACGTTCCTGCTCGGGCAGCTCCCACCCCGCGTCCCGGCCTACCCCTCGGTCGAGGAGGCGGTCCGAGCCCTCAGCCGCGTCGCCACCTACGCCGACTGGCTCCGCCAGGCCCCGGGCGCCCTCCCGGCCCTGTCCGGAGTGGACCCGTCCGCCCCCGAGCTGCAAGGCCCGCCGACCGACCTCCTCGCGGCCTACGGCATCAAGGTCGAACCCTCCAGCTCCGCCGGCTCACTCGACGAGGCGCTGGCAGCAGCCGAAACCCTCGGCTACCCCGTCGCCCTGAAAGCCGCAGGCGGAGCCCTCCGCCACCGCATCGACCTGGGTGCGGTCCGCCTCGCCCTGGCCGACGCGGAAGACGTCCGCGCCGCCTACAGCGAGCTCTCACAAGCCTTCGGCCCCGACGTACTCGTCCAGTCGATGGTCCCCGCAGGCGTCGCCTGCACCGTCGAAGTCGTCGAAGACCCAGCCTTCGGCCCGGTCATCGGCTTCGGCCTAGGCGGCGTAGCCAGCGAACTCCTCGGCGACCTCGCCTGGCGCGCCGCCCCGTTGACCGACCGCGCGGCCGCCGCCCTGGTCGACGAACCCCGCGCGGCGCCACTCCTCCACGGCTACCGCGGCTCGGCCCCGGTCGACCGGGGAGCGCTGATCGACCTGCTCTTACGCGTAGGCCGCCTCGCCGACGAACACCCCCAGGTCCGAGCCCTGTCTCTCAACCCGGTCCTGGCCCGCCCCGACGGCATCACCGTCCTGCACGCCTCCGTCGAACTCGGCGAACCCGGCACCCGCCCCGACACCGGCCCCCGCCGCCTCCACACCGCCTGACCCCCACCCCAACCACTCGCCGAGCGGCGTTCGGTCCAGCGCAGCTCCTCGCGGAGCCGGTCGAGGGTGCGCAGGGTGTCCGGCGCGTGTGCACCCAGCGTTCCGTGTGGACCTGCCGCCACCCACCCCAGGCGGGCGTGCGCCGGCCACTGTCGCCTGACCGCGATCACGGGCGCCGGCCTTTCATTTCCCCGCCCAGCCCACCGCAACAGGTGTCCGCTCAGGCACTAACCCGACTTCCGCCTCGAAGGCCCAACTTCGGAGAAGTCGGTCCTTCGACGCGCCCATGAAGGGCCAACTTCCTGCTTGAAGTTGGTGCTTCGAGACGGTCATGAAGGCCCAACTTCCATGAAGTTGGCCGCTCGTGGACGCCTTGAAGGCCCAACTTCCTTGAAGTTGGTGCTTCGACGCGCTCACGAGGGCCCAACTTCCTTGAAGTTGCGTGCCGGTCGACGGCTTCGACAGGTGTCGGGTGTGCTCGACTCTCATGCCGCGCAAAGCCTGCGGTGGTGAGCAAGGGCGGGGCCCGGTCCCGCTCGGGTGCCCAATTTCCGTGAAGTCGGGCCTTCGAGGCGCCCGTGAAGGCCCAACTTCATTGAAATTGCGTGCCAGTCGACAGCCGTCGGTCGCGCCTAGGCCCGTGGGCCCCCGGACTTTGGCTCCGTGGCCCGTGGCCCGTGGCCCGTGGCCCGTGGTCCGCGGGTTCGTGGCCCGTGGTCCGCGGGTTCGTGGCCCGTGGTCCGCGGGTTCGTGGCCCGTGGCCCGCGGGTTCGTGGCCCGTGGGTCGTGAGCTTGGGCTCGGGCCTGGGCTTGGGTCGTGACTGTGGGCCGGAGGCAGGAGGTCGGTTTGGGCCTTGCTGTCAGGCCAGACGAAGCCTGGCGTGACCGGCATCTGGTTGGGTACAGACTTGAGCCTCGCTCGGACGACAACTTCACGGAAGTTGGGCCTTCAAGGCGCCCACGAGCGCCCAACTTCAAGGAAGTTGGGCCTTCAAGGCGCCCACGAGCGCCCAACTTCAAGGAAGTTGGGCCTTCAAGGCGCCCACGAGCGCCCAACTTCAAGGAAGTTGGGCCTTCAAGGCGCCCACGAGCGCCCAACTTCAAGGAAGTTGGGCCTTCAAGGCGCCCACGAGCGCCCAACTTCAAGGAAGTTGGGCCTTCAAGGCGCCCACGAGCGCCCAACTTCAAGGAAGTCGGGCCTTCAAGGCGCCCATGAGGGACCAACTTCCTTGAAGTTGCGGACCGAGCGACCGGCGTGGCCACGGTGCCGGGGCAGACCGCGGCTGGTCGGGGGTGCTGGAGTAGCAGCGCGTTCAAGCCGATCACCGACCGCCGTGAGCCGCAGGCGGCCGGGGGAGTCAGACGGGGGCGTGGTCGTCGGTCGGTGCGCCCAAGAGGTGGAGGGCGAGCCGGTTCGCTGCGGCCAGCACCGCCAGCAGCCCCGCCAGGATCACATGACCAGTAACCGCGAGGGCGACCGTAGCCCCACCGAAGACCACCCACTCCGGTACAAGACGCAACGGGTCCGCAACAGGCCGGCGCGCCTTGGGCGCCACCCACTGTGCCCAGACGAGCGCGGCCACCAAAGGCAGAGCGATCGCGGCGAGCAGCCGCAGCCAGACCGCGCCAGGCAGCTGCCAGCCGGCGTAGGCGAGGGCGGCGAGGGCGCAGAGTTCGAGCACAAATCTGAGCAGAAGATTGATCGCCCTCACGATCAGCATCCTGGCGCAGTCGGTGCGGGGGCGGCAAGGGTAAAAACAACGAAGCCGGCCGCGAATCGCGACCGGCTTCGTTCGTCATGGGGTTCAGCTGGCGTAGGCCTCCAGGCGTCCCGCGCGCTGCGGGTCGCGGAGCTTGGACATGGTGACCTTTTCGATCTGGCGGATGCGTTCGCGGCTCAGGCCGAATTCGCGGCCGACCTCGTCGAGGGTGCGCTGGCGGCCGTCGTCGAGGCCGAAGCGGAGGCGGATGACGGCGGATTCGCGTTCGGACAGGGTGGAGAGGACGATTTCGACTTCGCCGCGGAGTTCGCTGCGGCCGGCGGTGTCGCCCGGGTCGGCGCGGTGGTCGACGGCGGCCACGAAGTCGCCGAGGGCACTTTCGCCGTCCTCGCCGACGGCCTGGTCGAGGCTGACGGGTTCGCGGTCGTACGAGATGAGCTCGATGACCTGGAACTCGGGCACGCCCATGGCCTGGGCGATCTCGGCGACGCCGGGCTCACGGCCCAGGGTGGCGGCGAGGTCGCGGCGGGCGCGGACCATGCGGTTGACCTGCTCGACCATGTGCACCGGGATGCGGATGGTGCGGGCCTGGTCGGCCATGGCGCGGGTGATGGCCTGCCGGATCCACCAGGTGGCGTACGTGGAGAACTTGTAGCCCTTGGTGTAGTCGAACTTCTCGACTGCGCGGATCAGGCCCAGGTTTCCTTCCTGGATGAGGTCCAGGAAGGCCATGCCACGACCGGTGTAGCGCTTCGCGATGCTGACCACGAGCCGGAGGTTGGCCTCGAGCAGGTGGTTCTTGGCGGCGCGGCCCTCGGCGATGATGATGTGCAGGAGGGGCGCCAGGTCGCTGCCCGCTGCGGGGAGCTTCTCGTCGGCGTAGAGGCCGGCCTCGATCCGCTTGGAGAGAGTCACCTCCTCGACCGCGGTGAGCAGACGCGTGCGGCCGATGCCGTTCAGGTACGCCCGGACGAGGTCCGCGGACACGCCGCGCTCGTCGGTTGCGTCCAAGTCCGCCAAGGGCTCGACACCGTCGGTCATGATGTTCTCGGCAGCAACCGCCGCCGTGGACTCCGTCGCCTTCATCTGCAGGACCACCTTTCAGTCCCCTCCCCGCGTTCACCGAGTCGTGCATTCCCAGCCGCATTCGTGCCGGTGATCACTAGCTTGGCGGCAGGCGCGTTAAGCGGAGGTGAGGCAAGCGTCCAGGTGGCATGAATCGGGGAGAACCCTGAGGTCGTGAACCCGACTCGGTGCCCGGATTGATGGGACATTTACCGAAGGCGACGCAATTTCGAATGCTTTGCCGAGGGCCGATAATCTGCAGAAGGAACGCTTCCAGGAGGGAAACACGTGGTCTTCAAGCGCATGATGCAGGCGATGGGTGTCGGAGGCCCGTCCGTGGAAACGGTGCTCGCGAACCCGAACTGCCGGCCCGGCGGGTTTCTCGAGGGGCAGGTGCACGTCATGGGCGGCGACCACGCCGTCGACATCGAGTACGTCGCCGTGGGCCTGATGACGCGGGTCGAGGTCGAGAGCGGCGACAGCGAGTACAACACTGATCAGGAGTTCCACCGGCAGCGGCTGACCGGCTCCTTCAAGCTGGACGCCCATGCCCGCCATGACATCCCGTTCCGTTTCGACGTGCCGTGGGAAACCCCGATCACCGAGGTGTACGGGCAGCATCTGCACGGCATGACGATGGGTCTGCGTACGGAGCTGGAAGTGGCCCGGGCGGTCGACAAGGGTGACCTGGACGCGGTGGCTGTGCATCCGCTGCCGGCCCAGGAACGCATTCTCGACGCTTTCCTGCGGCTGGGTTTCCGCTTCAGCCGGGCGGATGTCGAGCGGGGACGGGTTCACGGCGTGCACCAGACGCTGCCGTTCTACCAGGAGATCGAGTTCTATCCGCCGTCGCAGTACGCGGGCCGGATCAACCAGCTCGAGGTCACTTTCATCCCGACGCCGCACCAGTTGCAGGTGGTGCTGGAGATCGACAAGCGGGGCGGGCTCTTCACCGAGGGTCACGACTCGTTCGGTCGGTTCGACGTCGATTACCACACTGTCGATCAGGTCGACTGGACAGCGCAGCTCAACGGGTGGCTGCAGCAGTCCTCGCAGCGCCGCGGTTTCTTCTAGGTCTCCAGCCAGACGGTTCTCGGGCCCACGTTCACGCTCTCGACGAGCATGTGGGCCCGGAACCGCCCGGTCTCGACGGTGGCACCTCGCTCACGCAGGGCCTCGACGAAGGCCGTGACCAGCGGTTCGGCGACTTCGGCCGGGGCGGCGGCGGACCAGGTGGGCCGGCGGCCCTTGCGGGCGTCGCCGTAGAGGGTGAACTGGCTGACCACCAGCAGCGGCGCGCCGGTGTCGGCGGCCGAGGCGTCGCCGTCGAGGATGCGCATCTCGTGGACCTTGCGGGCCAAGTTTTCCGCGATCGTGGACGTGTCGTCGTGGGTGACGCCGAGCAGGACCAGCAGCCCGTTCTCGATCTTTCCGACGACCTCGTCGTCGACGGTCACGCTGGCCCGGCTCACGGTCTGGATCAGGGCGCGCACGCGAGCAGCCTTTCGACGGCGGGGCTGAGGTCCTCGGTGCCGGACAGCTGCCGGTCGCGGAAGCGGACCACCTCGTCCAGCAGTCGGGTCGGCTGACCGGGGGCGACCCGCAGAAATGCCGCCAGAACCGGCAAGGGCGCGTGCTGCGCCAAGATCAGCGCGGAAAGGCCGGTGTCCAGGTCCGGGTCGCCGGTCCGGGCGTTGCACCAGTCGATGACAACCGGGCCGCGCGAGGTCATCAGCACGTTCTCCGGGTGCAGGTCGAGGTGGAGGATGGGCGAAATCTCGTGCAAGTGGCTCAGCAGGCCGGCGAGCTGGGCGGCGCCCTCCTCGACCCCGATCGACCCCTCGGCAAAAGCCTGGGCCATCGTGGGGCCGTCGAGGCGTTCCATGATCATGTCGCGGCCCGAGGCGGAGAAGACCTCCGGGACCGGATAGCCGGCACCGGCGAGGTAGCGCATGGTGGCCACCTCGCCGGTCACGTCGGCTTCTCGGCGATAACGGCGCAGGACACGGCGCTCGTCGAGCGCGTACACGTCTGCCTCGCGGCCGGAGGCGATCAGCGGGCCGGTCACCCGCCGAACATAGCGGTCAGTCGGTCGGTTCCATGGAACCGGTCGTGGCGTCGCCGGTCGTGGTGTTGGCCACGCCCTCGCCGTGCCGGGCCTTGGGACGGAAGCTGTTGGGGCCCGCCGTGCCGCCCGTGGTCGTGACCGCACCGCCGTCGCGCGGCGGCGGACCACCGTTGATCAGCTGGTCCGTGTCGGTGCCGGCCGCGATCGTGCTCGACAGGCCCGGGTCGTCGTTGCCCTTCTCGGGGCGGGACGTCGACGGCTCGTCCAGCGTTTCGGGCGCGTAGTCGCTGTTGTCGCTCATGGTGTGCAAGGTTGCCCGGACGGGCTGGTGGCAAACCGGTTCCAGTCGAGCTCCTCGGCTGGGTGCGGCCGGGCGTACAGGTATCCCTGGCCGCGGGTGCAGCCGAGTTCGCGCAGCTCGGCCGCCTGTTCCTCGGTTTCGATGCCCTCCGCGATCGTCGTCAGGTGCAGCGCCTGGCTCAGCCGGATGACCGCCTCGGTGACGGCGGCGCCCTCGGAGGTGCCGTTCAGCTCGTTCACGAAGGTGCGGTCGATCTTGAGGATGTCGACGGGCATCCGCGTCAGGTAGTGCAGCGACGAATACCCGGTGCCGAAGTCGTCGATGGCGATCCGGATCCCGTACGAGCGCAGCGCCCGCAACGCCGGGATGCCCGCGTTCTCGTCGACGATCGCGGACTCGGTCACCTCCAGCACCAGGCGTTCCGGGTCCAGGCCGGTACGCCGCAGCACAGCCAGGACGTCGTGCACGATCGTGGGCTCCTGCAGCTGCCGCGGGGACAGGTTGACGCTCACGTACCGGGCGTCCCACTCGACCGCCTGGCGGCAGGCCTGGTCGAGCACCCACAGGCCGATGGCGTTGATCGCACCGTTGCGTTCGGCGATCGGGATGAACTGGTCCGGCGGCACCGGGCCGAGACGCGGGTGCTGCCAGCGCAGCAGGGTCTCCGCGGCGAGTGGCCGGCCGTCCTCGAGGTCGACGATGGGCTGGTAGACGACGTGCAGCTGACCACGTTCCAGGGCCACGGCGATGTCCTCGCCCAGCGCCGCGTCCGCGGCGCGGCGGTCCGTCATCGACGGATCGTGCACGGCCATGCCGTGCGATCCCGCCCGCTTGGCGTGGTACATCGCGACGTCGGCGCGGCGCTGCACCTCCTTGGCCGTGTCACCGGTACGGGCTGTCGTGACGCCGATGCTCGCCCGGATCGGCAGGGTGTCGTCACCGAGGCGAACAGGCCGGGCGGTGGCGGCGGCCAGGATGCGCTGCGCCGCCACGGCCGCTTCGGTGGCGTCGGGGATGTCGGCGAGCAGCACCACGAACTCGTCGCCACCGATGCGGGCCACGGTGTCACCCGTGCGGACGGTGTCGCTGAGCAGCCGGCCGAACTCGGTGAGCACCTGATCTCCGGCGGCGTGTCCGTACACGTCGTTGATCGGTTTGAAGCCGTCCAGGTCGATGAGCAGGAGGCCGATCGGCTCACCGGCCGCGACGGCGGCGGTGAGCCGGCTGTCGAGGGCGGTGCGGTTGGCCAGGCCGGTCAGCGAGTCGTGGAGGGCGAGGCGTTGCAGCTCGCTCTCGCGCTCGCGCAGCCGGGTCTCGACCTCCTGGCGGCGTTCGATGTCGCCGCGCAGGGCGGCGGTGGCCTGGTCGACGCGGGTCATGGCCCGGTTCCGCGCGCTGGTCAGGATGGCGACGAGCACGGTGAGGAGCAGGGTGATCGCGATCGTCGCGGCCAGCGTGAGCCCGACGATCCGGCGGTCCGTCGCGCCGAGCAGTTGCGCGGTCGGGTGCACGGTCAGCCGCCACTGCCGGCCGCCGACCTCGAGGATCCGCTTCTGCGCCGTGTCCGGCCCGTGCTTTGTGGTGCCGACCGAGACCAACGGAATGTCACTCGTGCCGTGGTGGTCGTCGAGGACGGCAGTGACCGCGCCCTGCGTGTGCACCTGCAGAGTCGTGTTCAGGAAGTCGCGGCCGTGTACGCCGAGCAGCACCCAGCCGCGCAGAGCGGGCTGCCCGTCGGCGTCGAAGCCGTGGTAGACGGGCGCCGTCATGATGAACGACATCTGCTGCTCCGCCCGCGGCAGCGACCGGTCCTTGAGCAGCACGTACGCCTCGCTCATGGTCACCTGACCGGTGCGCCGCGCCTCCACGAGCGCCTGGAACGGCTGCACGGCCTGGTTGAGGTCGATGCCGGGCCGCAGGGGTCGCATGTCGAAAGAACGGCTGAACACGACAAAGGCGTGCTCGACCCCGCGGCCCTGCGGGGCGAGCACAAGGCCGGCGGCACCCTGCTCCCGCCAGAAACCCTGCAGCGCGGGCACCTGCGAATCGGTGCCGGTCACGATGAACGCCAGCGAACTGGCCCCGGGAAGCCGCGCACTCGTGAGGTAGGAAGTGATCCCGGTGAAGTCGCCGTAAGTGAACTCGGTCTGCGCGTTGATCGCGGCGGCCACATCCTGCAGCGCGTCACCGTAGTGCCTGACCTCGTCGAGGACCGCACCCTCCACGAGGTCGCTGTAGCGGTTCATGGCCTGGTCGGCGTACCGCTGCTCGGCCCGGCTGACCGCAACGGTCGCCGCACCGGACACCCCGGCACCACCGAGCAGCACCAGAAACACCAGCACCAGTCCGGCCCAGCGCCGGCGGTCGGAGGCGGTCATCACAGCTCGCACGAACACCTGATCGGTACCGGAGGCGCGTACCTGACCCTTTCCGGGGCCGCGACGGCCGTCCATCATGGGCGGATGGCCCGAGGCTTGAGGTACGCCGACGCTGTTCGTCTGCTCGGTGGGGCCAGCCCCGCGATCAAGGCCGCGGACACCCTCCTCGGCGGCGCGCTGACCATCGCGACGGCCGGCGGCAGCGACGCGGCGCTCGGTCTTTTCGACGCCAAGGCCGAGGTGATCCGTCTCGGCCACGTCGTGGCCGGCAAAGTGCACGATTCGGTACGCGGGCAAGCGCGCCACGACCGCAGCAGCCGTCTCCAGGCCGCCCACGGGATCCTCGTGGTGTCGAGCTTCTTCGAGGCGGTCGACGAGATCATCGCCGCGACCGAGCTGGACCCGCCCGAGCTGACCCGTGACGACCAGGTGCTGCTGGTGGCCGGCACCCCGATCACCGGTGACTGGCTGCGGGACCTGCTGGGCGCGCCTGTGCCCGTACCGTCCGCCGAACGCTCGGCCGTCGGCCTGCTGGACGATCTCCGCGACTGGTACCTGCGCGAGGCATTGCACTTCGGCACGTACCTGCAGGGCCTGGCCGCGTGGGAACGCGCCGACCAGCGCAGCCGTCGTGCCGTCCAGCGGCTGCTCTCCGAGGTGCTCCCGGCGGCGGCGCTGCGCCGGTACGAGGACTCCCGCCGGGCGCTCGCCATCGACGTACCGGAATTCGGTCTGTGGGTCCGCCGGGCCGAGGACCGTGCGGTCGGTCGCAGTCTGATCGAGCTGCAGGAGGTGCTGGAGCGGACCACTTCCGCGCGGGACCCGGACCGCCGCCGGCGCGCCCTGGCCGCCGCCTACCGCGTCGAACTGGACAAACCGGTCACCGGGGAGGCTTCACCGGAGCTGATGATCCCGGCGCTGGGGGAGGCCTACCTCGATCCACTCTTCCGGGTCAAAGCCGCCGGGCCCACCGCCCGGCCGGCCGAGCACTCCTGGTGGGACGCGGACATCCGCTCCGACTTCGCCGCGTTCCTGGCGGAACACCTGACCACCCCGCAGGCCGCCGAGGCGCCGTTGCTGCTGCTCGGCCAGCCCGGCGCCGGCAAGTCGGCGCTGACGCGGGTGCTGGCCGCGCGGCTTCCGGCCGCCGACTACCTGGTGGTCCGGGTGGCCCTGCGCGAAGTGCCGGCCGAGGCCGAGATCCAGGACCAGATCGAGCAGGCCATCCGTACGACCATCGGCGAAACGGTCGCCTGGGCCGACCTGGCCGCGACCGCGGACGGCGCCCTCCCGGTGATCATGCTGGACGGCTTCGACGAGCTCCTCCAGGCGACCGGCGTCCACCAGTCCGACTACCTGCAGCGTGTCGCGCGCTTCCAGGAACGGGAGGCGGTGCAGGGCCGCCCGGTCGCGGTCATCGTCACCAGCCGCGTCGCGGTCGCCGACCGAGCCCGCCTCCCCGACGGCACTCTGATCGCCCGCTTGGAGGGCTTCGACGACGCACGCGTCGCACGCTGGCTCAGGACCTGGAACTCCCTGAACCCCACGCGTGCGGTCCAGCCCGAGGTCGTCCAGCGCTACTCCGAGCTGTGCATGCAGCCGCTTCTCCTCCTGATGCTCGTCCTCTACGACGCCACCACCGGCGCTCTCCGCGAGGACACCACCTTCGACACCGCCCAGCTGTACGAACGCCTGCTGCATCGTTTCGCCGAGCGTGAGGTGCGCAAACTGCACGCCGGTGAGCCGGAGCCGCGGATGGCGGGACTGGTCGAGGCCGAGCTGACGCAGTTGTCGGTGGTCGCGTTGGCGATGTTCAACCGCCTCCGCCAGACCGTGACTCAGCAGGACCTGGACGCCGACCTGGCCGCCCTCGGACTCACCACCGGGCGTCGGGCCGAATCCGAGGGCTTCCGCAGCTCGCTGACCGCGGGCGAGGAGGTGGTGGGCCGCTTCTTCTTCATCCAGCGGTCCGAAGCCCTGCAGGACGGGCGTCAGCTGCGGACCTACGAGTTCCTGCACGCCACCTTCGGCGAATATCTGGTCGCCCGGCTGGTGGTCCGGACAGTGCGGGGCAATGCCGCACGCGCCGCCGCCGACGATTCACCGCTGGGCCCGGCGACGACTGACGAGGGTGTCCTGCCCGGGCTGCTCAGTTATGTGCCGTTGATCGCCCGGGGAACCGTCCTGCCCTTCATTTCCTCGATGCTCGCCACGTCGAAACACGAGGAGATCCGGTCCTGGTTGATCGACGTGTTACGGGTCGCGATGATCCGCCCCGAGCCGGCGCGGGGGCGATATCAGCCCGTCGACAAGCGCGTCGACCACATGATGGCGACCTACTCCCTCAACCTCACGCTGCTGGTGATCGCGTGCGGGAAGCCGCTGCCCGCCTCGGAGATCTTCGTCCACGCGGCGGACCCGGCGGCCTGGTTCCAGGGAGCGGCCCAGCAGTGGCTGGCCGCGGTTCCCTCCGGCATGTGGAGCGCGTTCGCCGAGACGGTGTCGATCCGGAAGACCTGGGCGGGAGAACGCCGCGACCTCGTCCTGCATCGGGCAGCCGGGCTGACGCCGATTCCGGTCGACCTGCTGTGGACCTTTCCCGGCATCGGGCACCTCGCCGACACCTCCCAGCCGGGTGTGGGCCTCGGCGTCGACTCGATCGACCAGATGAACAGCCTGCTCCAGCTGATGGGTCAGGAGGGAGGCGACGTGATGTTGCACGCCGTCGAGCCGCTGGCCGCGGAGCTTCCCCGTTCACTGACCACCTTTGTCGTCCATGAGGCCGGCGAGGTCGAGTCCATCGCGCGCAGCCTGACTCGGGTGTGGTTGACCTCGTCGCTGGATGGAACCACCGCGGACCTCGTCGAGGCCTACCACCGCGCGGTCCGGGCGGTCGAGGGCAGAATGTGGGATCCGAACGAATTCGACCCGTCGCTCGTTCCCGCGATCCGTGTTGTCCTGCGTCTGCTGACCGCGGACGTGACACGGATCCCGGCGGTCACTCTGGACGAGTGGTTGCTGCGGCTGGTGACAAGTCCCTACTTCACTCAGGCACACGTGCCGGACGCCCTGGAATTCCTGGTGGCGGCCTCCCCGATCGTGGACATCCGCACGATGGCCGAGCGGGTTGTCGGCAAGCACGCCGACGGTACGACCAAGTGGTCGCCGGCCGACGAGATCCGTGTCTTCCGGGCCCTGCGCGAGCTTCAGAGGTGCCTTCCGGACTCTGAACTCGACATTCGCCGGGAACCCGATCAGTAGGCCCCGTCCGCCGCAGCCACGACGCTCGTCCGTTCGCCGCGGTGGCGGGCGGCCAGGTCGTCCAGGATCGCTGCGGTGGCCGTCGCGCCGAAGCGGGTCGCGCCCGCCTCGACCAGCTCCAGCAGGGTGTCCAGCGTGCGCACGCCACCCGCGGCCTTCACCTCGATCGCCGGTGAGACCGTCGCCCGCATCAGGCGGATGTCGGCCAGGGTCGCCCCGCCCGGTGCGAAGCCGGTGCTCGTCTTCACGAACTGCGCGCCGGCCTCCTCGACGAGCCGGCAGCCCAGGACCTTCTGGTCGTTGGTCAGGTAGGCGTTCTCCTGGATGACCTTCACGCACCGTCCGCCGGCGGCCTGCACCACCGCGGCGATGTCGTCGCGGACGTAGGCGGCGTCGCCGCTGCGGAGCCGTCCGATGTCGAGCACCATGTCGATCTCGTCGGCACCGGCCTCGACCAGCGCTTTCGTCTCCGCCACCTTGATCGCGGTCAGCGTGTTGCCGTGCGGGAAACCGACGACCGTCCCGACCAGCACCCCGGTCCCGTGCAGGGCGGCGACAGCCAGGGCTACATCGGACGGGCGTACGCACACCGACTTCGTCCCGCGGGAGGCGGCGAGCTCGCAGCCCTGCCGGACCTCGCCGACGGTCAGGTCGGGACGCAGCAACGAGTGGTCGATCATCTTGGCGACCTGCTCAACGGTGGGAAGCACTACACGTCTCCTTCTCGGGGTGGCTGCACGTCGAACGCGACCTGCAGCGAGTAGCGCGAGCCGACATAACGGCTCACGGTGTATTCGAGGGGTGCGGCGTGCTGGTCGACGATCAGGCGGGTCTCCACCAGCAGCGGCTCGCCGTCGGGCACCTGCAACCGGCCGCCGTCCCGGCCGGCGGGCTGCGCGGTCAGCGTGGACGATCCCAGCGTCGGACGGACCCCACGCTCGTGCAAGGCGCGGTGCAGCGAACCCGTCTCCAGGTCCGCCTCCAGCAGGCCGTCGAGGTGCGGCGGGAAGCACGCGTACTCGACCGCCAGCGGGACGTCGTCGGCCAGGCGTACCCGGGTGATCGCAACGACCTGGGGAGAAACGGCCGTGAGCTGCAACGCAGCGGCCTCCTCGGCGGTGGCCGGCCGCACCTCACCCTCGACCAGCCGCGACGACGGCCGCCGCCCCCAGCTGCGCACCTGATCGTGAAAGCTCATCAACGTGCCCGCGGCCCGCGGCGCCGGTCGCTGCCGCACAAAGGTGCCCCGGCCCTGGATCCGCTCGATCAACCCGTCGGCCTCGAGCGCGTTGAGCGCGGCCCGCACGGTCATGCGCGCCACGCCGAACTCCTCGGCCAGAGCGGACTCGGCCGGCACACCGTCCCCGGGCCGCGCGGTGACGAGCCGCGCCCGCAACGCCCGCTCGATCCGCACGTACAGCGGCGTATTCGCCATCCGCTCCTCCAGGTCGTCTAGACAACCTAGAAGTTAGTCCGCCGGGGCGGCTCGGGTCCATAGGATGTGGGCCATGACGCTTTCGCTGCCCATCGCCGCCGAGGCCAACGAACTGCTGACCAACGACCCCTTGGCGCTGCTCATCGGCATGGTGCTCGACCAGCAGAGTCCGTTGGAGAAGGCGTTCAGTTCGCCGTACGTGCTGGCGCAGCGGCTCGGGCATGCGCCGACCGCCGAGGAGCTCGCCGGGTTCGATCCCGAGGCGCTGGTGACGATCTTTGCCACGCCGCCTGCCCTGCACCGGTTTCCCAAGGCCATGGCGGCCCGGGTGCAGGAGGTCTGCCGGGCGCTCGTCGAGACCTATGACGGCGAGGCGCAGAACCTCTGGCAGGGCGCCGGTGATGGCAAGGAGCTGGTGAAGCGGATCGCGGCGCTGCCGGGCTTCGGGAAGCAGAAGTCGCAGATCTTCGCCGCGCTGCTCGGGAAGCAGTACGGCGTACAGCCGCCCGGCTGGCGTGCGGCCGCCGGTGCGTACGGCGAGGAGGGTTCGCACCGGTCGGTGGCGGACATTGTCGACGGGGAGTCGCTGGCGCGGGTGCGGGCGTTCAAGAAAGAGATGAAGGCCGCGGCGAAGGGCTGAGCAGGAGGTCCTGGAGTTCCGTTGGCGGCAGCGGGCGGGCGAAGAGATATCCCTGGCCGACGCCGCACCCCAGCAGCTGGAGTTCTGCCGCCTGTTCGGCCGTCTCGATGCCCTCGGCGATCGCGGTCAGGTGCAGGACCTGGCTCAGGCGCAGGATCGCCTCGGTGATGCCGGAGCCTTCCGGTGTGCCGTTCAGCTCGGCGACGAAGCTGCGGTCGATCTTGAGGATGTCGACCGGGAGGCGCGTCAGGTAGTGCAGGGACGAGTAGCCCGTGCCGAAGTCGTCGATGGCCACGCGGATGCCGTGCTCGCGGAACTCCTGCAGCATCGCGATGCCGGCGCTCTCGTCGACCAGGGCGGACTCGGTGATCTCCAGGACCAGGCGGTCCGGGGCCAGGCCGGTACGCGCGAGCACCCCGAGCACGTCCTGCACCAGCGTCGGCTCCTGGAGCTGGCGCGGTGACAGGTTGACGCTCACGTACAGGCCGTCCCACCGGGTGATCTCGCGGCAGGCCGTCTCGAGGACCCAGAGGCCGATGGCGGTGATCGTGCCGGTGCGCTCGGCGATCGGGATGAAGTCGGCGGGGGAGACCAGGCCGAGGCGGGGGTGCCGCCAGCGGATCAGGGCCTCGACACCGATCGGGCGGCTGTCGGTCAGGTCGACGAGCGGCTGGTAGAGGACGTGGAGCTCGTCGCGGTCGAGGGCGCCGGCCAGGTCCTCGGCGAGCAGCGAGTCCGCTTTGCGGCGGTCGGTCATCGACGGGTCGTGCAGCTGCACGCCGTGGGTCCCGAGGTGTTTCGCCTGGTACATGGCGATGTCGGCGCGGCGCAGGAGTTCCTTCGGGCTGTCGCCGGCCCGGCTCGTGGCGACGCCGATGCTCGCGCGTACGGGAAGGGTGTCGTCACCGAGCCGGACCGGCGCGGAGGCGGCGGCGGCCAGCACACGCTGGGCCGCGGCGACTGCTCTGGCGTCGTCCGGCACGTCCGTGATCAGCACGACGAACTCGTCACCGCCGATCCGCGCGGCGACATCACCCGTGCGTACCCCGGCCAGGAGGACCTGCGCGAACTCGGTCAGCATCGCGTCGCCGGCCGCGTGCCCGTACGCGTCGTTGACCAGCTTGAAGTCGTCCAGGTCGATGAGCAGGAGCGCAACGTCGGAGCGGGTGCCGACCACCTCGGCCAGGCGGGCGTCGAGCCCGGCCCGGTTGGCCAATCCCGTCAGGGGGTCGTGGAGGGCCATCTGTTCGAGTTCGAGCTCACGCTCGCGCAGCCGGGTCTCGACCTGCTGGCGGCGTTCGATGTCGCTGCGCAGGGCGGCGGTCGCGGCGTCGACCTTGCTCATCGCCCGGTTGCGGGCACCGGCAAGCAGCGCGACGAGCAGGGTCAGCAGCAGCGTGATCGTCATGGCCACGGCGAACGTCGTGCCGACGATCCCGCGGTCGGTCTCCTCGAGCAGCTGGTCGGTCGGGTGGACCTCGAGCCGCCAGGTGCGCAGCCCGGCAGAGACACTCGCGGTCCGGTCGAGCGCCGCGGGATAGTTGCGGGCCTTGCCGCCGGACGCGCTGGCGATGGTGCGTTCGACCCGGTCGGTCGGATCCTCCAGGCCGGCGGTCACCGCGCCGTGCGACTGCGTCCGCAGCGTCTCGGTGAGCAGGTCACGGCCGTGGACGCCCATGGTCAGCCAGCCGCGGAAGGCGCCGCCGATGCGGTAGACCGGCACGGCGAAGAGGAACGACAGCTGCTGCTGGGTCACCGGCAGAGCACGATCCTTGAGCAGCACGTACGCCCGGCTGACGGCAAAACCGCCGAGGAACTGTGCGTCCTGCAGGGCGTCCGAGGCCTCGGGTGCGGCGGACAGGTCCATGCCCGCCACGACCGGCACGCCGTCGAAGGACCGGGTGAACACCGCGAACGCGTGCTCGCCGGCGGTGTCGACCGGGCTCAGCATCAGGTTGCTCGCGCCGCGCTCACGCCAGTACGACTGCAGCGCGCCGACCCCGCTGTCGGGCGTACTGACGACAAAACCCAGCGAGGTGGCACCGGGCAGCCGGCGATTACTGATCTTGTTGGTGATCCAGCCGAAGTCGTCGGCGGTCAGATCCGTCTGCGCGCCGAGGGCGGTGGCGACGTCATCGAGCGTGTCCCCGTACCGCTGGATCTCGGTGGTGATCGCCCTGGTCAGGTCGCTGGTGTACCGGTCCATGAGCTGCGCCGCGTACCGCTGCTCGGCCCGGCGGGCGTTGCCGGTCGCCACCCACGCGACGGCGGTGCCGAGCAGTGCGACCACGACGACGAGGGCGACGCCCGACCAGCGTCGCCGATTCGACCCGAGAGACGTCGACCGCACGGCTACCTGATCGGTCGGACGGGGCCGCACCTGAAAGGGTTCGCTGCGTCGATAGTGGTCGCGACGGCCGCCGCGGTGTAAGGATGAGCTGTCGATCGGAGTTCCAGGTGAAGAAGCAGCCGGTGTTGATCACCAACGCCGCTCGCAGCCAAGACGACCAGCTCCGCAGCCGCCAGATCCGCTACGTGTCGATGATGAGCGTGCGCGCCGGCTGCCTGATCCTCGGCGCGATCCTGATCAGCGTGAAACCGCCGTTCCTCCCGCTCTGGCTGATTCTCTGCGCCGCCGGGATGGTCTTCCTGCCCTGGGCGGCGGTGCTGATCGCCAACGACCGCCCGCCCAAGAGCAGGGCCCACCCCGCGGGCGTCCCCACGGTAAACAACCAGCGGATCCTCACGGCCGAGTCTGCCGAAGAGGTCCGCCACCGCACCATCGACCTCGAACCCTAGACAGCCGGTCGCGCACCCAGCGTCTGCACCGCCGCCGCGCCGAGCGCCGCCCCGGCCTCCAGCGCGGCCTGCGGCCCCGCACCCGAACACCACGCCCTGAGCAGGCCCGCCGCAAAAGCGTCACCGGCCCCGGTCGGATCAATCACCGGTACGCGTACACCGCCGATCAACCGCAACAACCCGTCCTCGCCTCTCCACACAGCGCCGTCCGCCCCCAGCTTGACGACCACGTTCCGGGCTGAGCGGGCCAAACGCGCGGACTGCTCCTCCGCGGTCCCCGCTCCGGCCAGCACGGCTGCCTCGTCGGCATTGCAGAGGAGGAGGTCGGTCCCGCGTACCAGGTCGAGGAAAACCTCGGCCCCCAGCTGCCGCAACGGCTCCGCCGAGGCCGCGTCGACACTGGTGGTGAGGCCGCGCTCGGCGGCCGCCGCCAGCGCGGCCAGGCCGCCGGGGCGCGACCCGGCATGCAGCAGCGGATAACCGGAAAGATGCAGGTGGGACGCGTCGTGCGCGGTCTTGACCGCCGCCGTGACGTCCGCCGGGTCGAGCAGCAGCGCCGCGCCACGATCGGTGATCATCGTGCGCTCGCCGGTCGAACTCAGCACCACGACACTGCCGGTCGGCACGCCAGGATGCGCGCGGACCGCGCAGCGGACACCGGCGGCGAGGAGCTCGGCGATGCGCTCGCGGCCGGCGTGATCGTCACCCGTCGCGGCGATCAGGGTGACGCCGCCCCCCTCGCCGCCGCCGGACTCGTCCTCGGCCTGGCCGCGTGCGTCCGGTCCGGCTCCGGCTTGGGCTTCGGCTTGGGCGAGCCAGGCGGCTGTGTTGGCCGCCTGGCCGCCTCCACCTACGGTGATCCGCGCGTCGGTGTCCGAGCCCACGGCGAGGCTGCCGACGTGCACGACCAGCACGTCGGTCACCAGATCCCCGACAACCAGAACGCCCTTCCTGCCGGGTGCCGGCTGGCCGGTTGTCACGCGGGCAGGGCGAATCCGAGGGCTGCGGGTGCCGGGGTCGCCGCGGCCGCGATCTGGGCCGCCAGCGCCGCGTTGCGCAGGATGATCCGCACGTTGACCTCGAGGCTCTTGCCCTGGGTGCTCCCGTGGAAGTGCGCCAGCAGGAACGGCGTGACCGCCTTGCCGGTGATGCCGTCGCGCGCGAGCAGCTCCAGCCCCTCGGCCAGCGTACGGTCGTGCAGCTCCGGGTCGAGCTGCTCGTCGGCCGGCAGGGGGTTGCCCAGCACCAGCGCACCGGCGCCCACACCCTGGTCGGCGCGGGCTGCGATCACGTCGGCGACCTGCGCCGGCGAGTCCAGCTTCCAGTCGACGTCGAAGCCGCCGTCGGTCACGAAGAAGCCCGGGAAGCGGTACGTGCCGTACCCGGCCACCGAGACGCCGAGCGTCTCCAGGCGTTCCAGCGTCGCGCCGACATCGAGGATCGATTTGACCCCGGCACAGACCACGACGATGGGTGTGCGGGCCAGCGTGGTCAGGTCGTTCGACTCGTCGAAGGTCGTGTTCGCCTCCCGGTGCACACCGCCGAGCCCGCCGGTGGCAAACACGCCGATGCCGGCCGCGGCCGCGATCGCACTGGTGGCGGCGACGGTGGTCGCGCCGTCCGCTCCCGTGGCCGCCGCGACGGCAAGATCACGAACGGAGAGTTTGGCCACACCGTCGGCACCGGCGAGATGCTCGATCTGCGGGTCCTCGAGGCCGACGACCACCTGGCCGCCGATCATCCCGATCGTGGCGGGAACAGCACCGTTGTCCCGGACTGTCTGCTCGATCTCGCGGGCGACCCGCAGGTTGTCGGGCCGGGGCAGGCCGTGAGAGACGATCGTGCTCTCCAGCGCCACCACCGGGCGGCCGTCGCGGCGCGCCCGGGTCACATGGTCGCCGTAACGGATGGTGAAGCGGCCCATCTGCCGCGTGGAATCGGTCACGATCGCAACGGTACGGTGCCCCGCCGCTCCGTTGTCGTTGGACCGACCAGGCGTGAGGTGTCAGACTTGCGGGTTGGAGCTTCTTCCGTTGTGACCGGGGGGCACACGGGTTGGCCACCATCCTGAGACTCATGAAGGGCAGATGCCGTGAGCACGCAGATTCTGGAGCGTCCGGAGACCAAGGACGCCGACACCGGTCCCGAGATGTTCCACTACGTGCGCAAGGAGAAGATCGCGGAAAGTGCCGTCATGGGCACCTACGTGATCGCTCTGTGCGGGGAGAAGTTTCCCGTGACCAAGACGCCGAAGCCGGGCTCGCCCGTGTGCCCGCAGTGCAAGGAGATCTACGAGTCGATGAAGCACTGATCCACGGGGAGTCCGCGTGACCGGCAGCTACACCATGCTGATCGCGGACCTGATCGGTGTGGCTGTCTTCGCGGCTTCCGGCGCGGGGGCCGCGGTCGCGAAGCGCCTCGACCTGTTCGGCGTGGGCTTCGTCGGCTTCGTGGCGGCCCTAGGCGGCGGCATCCTGCGCGATCTGGTGATCGGCGCAGTGCCTCCGCTTGCCTTCTCCGACTGGCGCTACGCCGTCACCGCCGTGTGCGCGTCGGTGGCCGTGTTCTACCTGCACCCGCAGCTCAGCCGGCTGCGGCGTACGGTCCTGGTGCTCGACGCGGCCGGGCTCGGGCTGTTCACCGTGTCCGGCACGATCAAGGCCCTCGACGCCGGTGTTCCGGCCGTCGGCGCCTGCCTGGTGGGAATGCTCACAGGTATCGGCGGCGGTCTCGCCCGCGATCTGCTCACCGGTGAGATCCCGGCGGTCCTCCAGCGCGACATCTACGCGGTGGTCGCGCTCGGCGGAGCGGCCGCCGTCACCGTCCTGACCTGGCTCGACCTGGCCGGTCCGCTCCCGATGGCGTCCGCCGCGGCCGCGATGATCGGGGTACGCCTCCTCGCGCTCTACCGGCGCTGGTCAGCTCCCGTCGCTGTGCCGTGACCCCGTGTTGTCGTAGGCCGCCGCTATGCTGAGTTTCGCCTCTGCGGCCGGTTGCGCGGGGGCATTTTTGTTGGACATCGAGACTGTTCGAGTCGAGAGGAACGTCGCAGCTTGAGCCCGCCACTGCCGGACCTGGAGACCTTCCCGCCGTTGCGTGCCTGGCAGCGCAAGGCACTGGTGGAATATCTGCGCCGGCGCAGCCCCGACTTCATGGCGGTCGCGACCCCCGGCGCCGGCAAGACCACCTTCGCCCTGCGCATCGCGGCGGAGCTGCTCGCCGACGGCACGGTCGAGCAGGTGACCGTCGTGTGCCCGACCGAGCACCTGAAGACCCAGTGGGCCTCGGCCGCGGCCCGCGTCGGCATCCAGCTGGACCCGTCCTTCCGCAACGCCGACGTCCACTCGTCCCGGGACTTCCACGGCGCCGTGCTCACGTACGCCCAGGTCGGCATGGCCCCCGCGGTGCACCGCCGCCGCACGATGACCCGCCCGACGATGGTCATCCTCGACGAGATCCACCACGCCGGCGACTCCCGCACCTGGGGCGACGGCGTGAAGTCGGCCTTCGAGGAGGCCGAACGCCGCCTGATGCTCACCGGCACCCCGTTCCGCTCCGACGACAACCCGATCCCCTTCGTCACGTACGAACGCGGCGACAACGGCCTCCAGCGCTCCCGCTCGGACTCGATCTACGGCTATTCGGACGCCCTCCGCGACGGCGTCGTCCGCCCCGTCATCTTCCTGGCGTACTCCGGCGAGACCCGCTGGCGCACCAGCGCGGGCGACGAGCTGGCGGCCCGCCTCGGCGAGCCCATGACCAAGGACCTGATCGCCCAGGCCTGGCGTACGGCTCTCGACCACCGCGGCGACTGGATGCCCCAGGTCCTCAGGGCCGCCGACGCCCGCCTCTCCCGCCTGCGTTCCCACGGCATGGTCGACGCCGGCGGCCTGGTCATCGCCAGCGACCAGCAGACCGCCCGGGCGTACGCGAAGTTGCTGGGGGAAATCACCGGCGAGCCGGCGGTGGTCGTCCTCTCCGACGACCAGGGCGCCTCGGCCCGCATCGGCACCTTCGCCCTCTCCGACCAGCGCTGGATGATCGCCGTCCGCATGGTCTCCGAAGGCGTCGACATCCCCCGCCTGGCCGTCGGCGTCTACGCGACCAGCGCCTCCACCCCGCTGTACTTCGCCCAGGCCATCGGCCGCTTCGTCCGTGCCCGCGTCACCGGCGAAACAGCCACGGTCTTCCTCCCGAGCGTCCCGCATCTCTTGGGCCTGGCCAGCGAGATGGAAGCCGAACGCGACCACATCCTCGGCGCCCCCAAGGACCCCGACGGCCTCGACGACGCCCTCCTCGAGCGAGCCCAGCGCGCCGAAGACGCCGAAGGCGACCTCGACAAACGCTTCGAAGCCCTCTCCGCCACCGCCGAGCTGGACCAGGTCATCTACGACGGCACCTCCTTCGGCACGGGCGCCCGCACGGGCACCCCCGAGGAGGAGGAGTACTTGGGGCTTCCGGGCCTCCTGACGCCCGACCAGGTGTCTGTGTTGCTGAACAAGCGCCAGACCGACCAACTGGCCGCGCAGAAGCGTCAGAAGGCCGCTGAGCCGGTTCCAGCCCAACGGGAGCCGGTGGTGGTCCTGAGCGCGGGGGAGCGCCGCAACAGCCTCCGCCGCCAGCTCAACACCCTGGTCGCCGCCCACCACCACCGCACCAACCTCCCCCACGGCAAAATCCACGCCGAGCTGAGGCGCTTGTGCGGCGGCCCCCCGAGCGCCCAGGCAACCATCGAACAACTCGAAGAACGCATCGCCACCATCCAAACCATGTAACCCACCGCCGCCTCCCGCGCGCGGTTACCTGGGTAAACGGGCGTTAGTGACTGGCCCGCACGTCCCGACCGGCGCACCCACGGTGGTGTCGCCTGGTGGCCTGACAGCGGTCACAGCGGCACCGCTCGTCGGCCGACACACGGTGACTCGCATAGGGCCGCGCTGACCCAGCTCCGCGCCCGCAGGCCGCCTCCGGCAACTATCCGGTCAGCCGCACATCCCGGACAGCGCAGGCCGGAGAGCACGCCCACCACCCATCAAAGGCCGAACCCACGGCACACCCAACTTCCTTGAAGTCGGGCTCTCAACCCACCCCGAGCGCCCAACTTCCGTGAAGTCGGGCCTTCAGCGCGCTCGCGTGCCCAACTTCCTTGAGGGCGGGCTCTCATCGCGCTCGCGTGCCCAACTTCCGTGAGGTCGGGCCTTCAGCGCGCTCGCGTGCCCAACTTCCTTGAGGGCGGGCTCTCATCGCGCTCGCGTGCCCAACTTCCGTGAGGTCGGGCCTTCAGCGCGCTCGCGTGCCCAACTTCCTTGAGGGCGGGCTCTCAACCCGCCCCAAGCGCCCAACTTCCTTTAAGTTGGGCCTCCAGCGCGCCTCGCGTGCCCAACTTCCGTGAAGTTGGGGCTTCAAGGGGTGGCGTCAGGCCCGACTTCCGTGAGGTTGGGCCTCAGCGGCGGTGTGGGCCCGACTTGCGTTGAGTTGGGCCTTCAGCGGGCCGCAAAGCTGCCCAACTTCCGTGAGGTTGGCCCTTCGGCGGGCCGAGAGCGCCAACTTCCTTGAAGTTGGTGCCACAAGGAGCGGCGTAGGCCCGGTTTGCTTGAAGTTGGGCTTGGAGTCCTCCGCGAGCGCCCAACTTCCTTGAAGTCGGGGTGCAGCGGGTCGCGTGGGCTCGGTTCCGTGGGGCTGGCGCTGCAACGGGTCGCATGGGCCTGACAGCCGTGGAGTCGGGCCTTCAGCGGGCCGCGATCGCCCAACTTCCTTGAAGTTGGGCTGCAACGGTCGTGGTCGTTCCGACTTATTCGAGTCGCTTAGCCCCGACTTCTGTGAAGTTGGGGCTTTAAGGGGCGGCGTAGGCCCGACTTACGTGGAGTTGGGCCTTCGACGCCCCCTGAGGCCCCGACTTCCTTGAAGTTGGGCACTTCAGTGCGCCCTGAGGGCCCACCTTCCTTGAAGTTGGGCACTGCAGTGCGCCCTGAGGCCCCGACTTCCTTGAAGTTGGGCGAGGGGAGCAGCCCTTGCGCGCGGTAGCCGGCCTCGGAGGCTGCTGGCTGCAGGCGATCAGCATGGCCGGGCTGGTGCGCACGCAGCCGGCGTTCGGCGGGAGCGACGGTCGGTGCCATGCAGTCAGGCACGAAACCCCAGTCCAAGATCGACGAAGGGGCCGATTGCCGCCGGTGGGTGGGGGTTGGGCATGAAAAAGGGGCGTCCCGTGGGGAACGCCCCTTTGGTGGCTGAGGGGTTAGTTGGAGTTGGACATCATGTCCGCGCCGCGCCATACGAACTCGGGGTCGGCCTTGTACTGGACCGTGATTTTCACCAGGTCCTCGGCATACCTGTTGGCGTGGTGTCCGCAGAACACCAGCTCGCTGCCACCAGCCAGGGTCAAACGGAGCTTTCCGGCTGCATTGCAGCGGTCGCACCGTTCATCGGCTGCTGGTCCGGCCACCGTTCCCGCCGGCGGCGTGAGAGTCGGGGTCATCGCCTTCCTCCTCTGGTCGTCACCGATGAACATGTTCCTCGGCTACTGCTCACCCATCGTGCAACACCCTTGGCCTCTGCAGCCTTCCCACTGTGCCCCGAGGGGACTCAAGTCACATGTGGTCCGGTCAGTGTGCCGTGCTCCAAGGGTGCCACGTCAACGATCACTTCCCCACAACGGTCTGATCACCACCGAACGATGTACGGGTGGTGACCAAAGAGGCACGGACTGTTGACTGAACCGGTTGTTGTCCAGTATTGATCAAGGTGTCCGTGCCTCCTCCGTTCAGGCTCAGTCCAGGTAGTCGCGGAGGACCTGCGAGCGGGACGGGTGCCGGAGCTTCGACATCGTCTTCGACTCGATCTGGCGGATGCGCTCGCGGGTGACCCCGTAGACCTGGCCGATCTCGTCCAGGGTGCGCGGCTGGCCGTCGGTCAGGCCGAAGCGCAGGCGGACCACGCCGGCCTCGCGCTCGGACAGCGTCTGCAGGACCTGCTGGAGCTGGTCCTGGAGCAGCGAGAACGACACGGCGTCGACCGCGACGACGGCTTCGGAGTCCTCGATGAAGTCACCGAGCTGGCTGTCGCCCTCGTCGCCGATGGTCTGGTCGAGGGAAATGGGCTCCCGGGCGTACTGCTGGATTTCCAGCACCTTTTCCGGGGTGATGTCCATTTCCTTGGCCAGCTCTTCCGGAGTGGGCTCGCGGCCCAGGTCCTGGAGCAGCTCACGCTGTATGCGGCCGAGCTTGTTGATGACCTCCACCATGTGCACCGGGATGCGGATGGTGCGGGCCTGGTCGGCCATGGCGCGGGTGATGGCCTGGCGGATCCACCAGGTGGCGTACGTGGAGAACTTGTAGCCCTTGGTGTAGTCGAACTTCTCGACTGCGCGGATCAGGCCCAGGTTTCCTTCCTGGATGAGGTCCAGGAACGCCATGCCACGACCGGTGTAGCGCTTGGCCAGCGAGACGACGAGTCGCAGGTTGGCCTCGAGCAGGTGGTTCTTGGCGCGCTCGCCGTCGCGGCCGATCCAGCGCAGGTCGCGCTCGAAGGTGCGGTCGAGCTTCTCTTCACCGTCGTCGCAGGCGCGGAGGCGCTCGGCGGCGTAGAGGCCGGCCTCGATGCGCTTGGCCAGCTCGACCTCCTGCTCGGCGTTGAGCAGGGGGACCTTGCCGATCTGCTTCAGGTACGCGCGGACCGAGTCGGCGGACGCGGTCAGCTCGGCGTCGCGGCGCGCCTGCTTGAGCGCCTCGGACTCCTCGTCGTCCCACTCGAAGTCGCCGTCGGTCGCCGTCGCGGCCGCGTCGGTGGCGGCGGCCTTGACCATGGCGGCCGGCTCCTCCACGACGACGTCCTCGATCTCGGCCGCGAGCTCCTCGGGGTCGATCTCCTCGCCCTCGGCGGGTGTCTCACCGGGCTTCGCGGCCTTGGCGGCCTTTGCGGGGCCGGGCTTGGGCGCGGTGCCGGCTGCGGCCTTGCGTGGTGCGGCCTTCTTGGCGGGTGCGGCCTTCTTGGCGGCCGGGGACCCGTCGTCGTCCGCGCCCGGCTGCGTCGGGGCCGGTGCGGCCTTCTTCGCCGCCGGAGGGCGGGTCGCCTTGGCGGTGGTGGCCTTGGAGGCGGGTGTGACGGCGCGGGCGGCGGAGACGCGGCGGCGGGTGCTCGCCGATCCGTCGACGACAACCGTGACTCCCGCGTCCACGAGGGCTCGGAGGATCTTCTTGGCCTGGGCCGGCGTCACCTCGGCGGACTCGACCGTCTGGACGACCTCGGCTGACGTGATCTGCCCGCCCGCACCCTGAGCATGGGCGATCAGGGCCTCGGTGAGAGAGCGAACGTCGGCACCGGTCTGGTGGGCTTCTGTCACGAATGACCTTCCGGAGGGCGATGTAACACGGCCATGTGCCCAGCGCAGCACGCGGCGGAACGAGGCTGGCCGGTGTGGTGTGGGAGCCCTCGGGACGCGGACGGGCCCGCTGGCGGCTGTCCGTGAAGCGTGGGCAGGGGTGAATTGTAGCGCCGTCCGGCGAGATCCTCCCGCCGCAGCACGCCACCGGCACGCCGCGGGTGCTCCGGAAGGGGGTGCCCGGGGCGTTCGGAAGGCTCGGCGGGACAATCGTAGACGTGGAAAACGCTGCGGAACGGCAGGTATCGACACCGGGCGAGTTGCTCGGGATCGCGGTGCGGATCGCGCGGGAGGCCGCGGAGACCGCCCGGCGGATGCGCGTCGACGGCGTGACCGGCGTTCGGACCAAGAGCACCGACACGGACGTCGTGACGGCGGCCGATCGTGCCGTCGAACGTCAGGTGGTGGCCGCGCTGGCCGCTGAGCGCCCCCAGGACGGCGTACTGGGCGAGGAGTACGGCAACTCCACCTCCGCGGCCTCCGGAGCCGTGCGGTGGATCCTGGACCCCATCGACGGCACCGTGAACTATCTCTACGGACTCCCGCAGTACGCGGTCTCGCTCGCCGCGGAGGTCGACGGCGTCGTGGTGGCCGGCGTGGTGCGCAACGCGGCCACGGGTGACGAGTGGACGGCCACGCTCGGCGGCGGCGCGTGGCGTGACGGCCGGCGGCTGAGCGGCTCGGTCCGGACCACGCTCGACCAGAGCCTGGTCGCCACCGGCTTCGGGTACGACGCGGCCCGCCGGGCGCACCAGGCGGCCGTCGTCGCGGGGTTGATCACCCGGGTGCGTGACATCCGGCGGTTCGGCGCGGCGTCGCTCGACCTCTCCCTGGCGGCGGAGGGGCAGGTCGACGCGTACTTCGAAAAGGGACTGAACCCGTGGGACCACGCCGCGGGCGGACTGGTCGCGGCCGAGGCGGGCCTGCGGGTGTCCGGACTCGACGGTGCCGCCCCGGGCGCGGACATGGTCCTCGCGGCGCCACCGGCGCTCTTCGGCCCGCTGCACGATGTTCTGACCGAGCTGGACGCCGCCGGTGGGCCGTAGGCGGCTCAGGAGTCCTTCTTGGGCGCCACGCAGGCGCCGACCGGGAGTTCGGGCTCGCCCAGTTCGACCAGCGACTGGTTGACCTCGGTGGTGGTGGCGAGCTGCTGGAAGCCGCTGCCGACGACGATGTCCACGACGGCGCCCTTGCGCTTCGCGTCGTACTGCACGTCGGCCTGGTTCAGGAAGTACGCCCGCAGCAGCCACGCGGAGCCGACCGCCTCGGGGCCGTACCGCATGACCGCGACACCGTCGACCTTCTTCTTGTTCTCGGCCGGCTTCTGCGTCTTGAAGCGGCGGTTCTTGAACTCGTTGGTGACGCTGTCGGCCAGCCCCGCGGTGTCCGTACCGTTGAAGACCCGGACGGTGACCTGCTCGGGATCGTCGGGGAGGGTCACGTCGGCCAGCACCGAGCCGGCGGGGCAGCCGCCGTTGGCGACCGCGTCGCCCTGCGTGTCGCGGACCAGCGCCACGACGACGAAGACCACCGCGGCGACGGCGAGCACACCGACCACCACGAGTGCTCGGACGCGGGCAAAGCTCATGGAACCGGCTCCCGGGGTCAGCTCGATCGACCGCCGCCCGGTGCCGGACGGGGCATGCGGAGAGGTTAGCGTCTGTCCGCCATGCCTGCGGAAAGAGGGAATGTTCCCGGCGCGCCGACGATGATCCACGCCCTGGTACCCCTACTTTGATGTCGCCTCGGTCACATCGGGAACAATTGGCCGCCCGCGCGCGTACAAGCCACGCGCGAGGGCGGTAAGGTGCCGCGTTTGCCGGGGCAGTTTCACGAGGGGGTGGGGGCGCCCCGGCGGACGGGCGATCCCTGCTGTTCGGTCAGGCAGAAAAGTCCGTCGGAAACGGGAACCGAAACGTCGTCGCCGGCGTTACTTACGCCAAGTGACACATCGATACAGGAGAGTGAAATCCGATGGCCACCGACTACGACGCTCCGCGTCGCGACGAGGTCGACCTCGGCGAGGACAGCCTTGAGGAGCTCAAGGCCCGCCGCGCCGACTCGCAGTCGGGCGCAGTGGACGTCGACGAGGTAGAGGTGGCGGAGAGCTTCGAGCTCCCCGGTGCTGACCTGGCCGACGAGGAACTCACCGTCAAGGTGCTGCCGATGCAGACCGACGAGTTCCGCTGCGCCCGTTGTTTCCTCGTGCACCACCGCAGCCAGCTCGCGGTGGAGCGCAACGGGGAACTGATCTGCCGCGAGTGCGCCTGACCGGCGCGCTCGTGAGCAGGGTTTGCCCCGGTCGTCGCCGACGATCGGGTTACGTACCGACCCCAGATCCCGGTTCGCCCGTTTGACCGGGCGGCACCACCGGGTATCAACCTGACCGGGTACAGCAGAGATCCGACAGCAGACACGGGGAGGTCGACGATGAGCCGCCCAGACGAAAACTCGGCACAGTCCGCAGATCCGGGGCGTGAGCTCATCAAAGTCGATCCCGCCGAGCCTGCGGAGGAGGGCATCGGCGCGACCGTCGCGGCGTTGTCCGCCGACGATCTCGAGCCCGCCAAGCGCCGGCACCTGCTCGGCCGGCTCGTCGGCGACGTCCGCCGCCGCGGGCTGGGGCAGCTGTTCCGGCCGAAGGCGGCACTGCGCTGGATGGCCGATGTGGTCGCCGACGTCGCACCGCACGTGCCCGTCCGCGACCTGGAGACCCTCCGTCTCCACTTCGACGGTCTGGAGGGTGACGACCTCGCCGACCGTCTGATCCGCAACGCCGCGCGGGCCACTGCCGGGATCGGCGCGGCCGGCGGCGGCGTGGCCTCGCTCGAGTGGGCGGCCACCCCGACCCTGCTCTCCGCCCCGGTGCTGCTGGCGGCGGAGACCGTGGCCGTGGTCAGCATCGAGCTCAAGCTCGTCGGTGAGCTGCACGAGGTCTACGGGCGCCCGGTCACCGGCACCGCCACCCAGCGCGCCTCGTCGCTCATCCAGGCCTGGGCCGGTCAGCGCGGCGTCAACCCGCTCGTGCCGGGTGTCGGCGTGGCCACGGTGCTCGGCACCGCCGCCCGCAAGGAGCTGCAGAGCACCCTGCTGCGGCGTTTCGGGCGCAACCTGACCACGCTGGGACCGCTGCTCACCGGTGCGGCCGTGGCGAGTTACCTGAACAGGCGCGCCACGCGTGGTCTGGGCGAGAGCCTCACCAAGGACCTCCGCAAGGGCAAGAAGAACGCGGCGATCATCGATCCCGGCCGCAAAGAGATCAGTTCTTAGCGCGCAGCAGCGCCGTCGCCAGCTCGACCGGGCGCCGGGAGCTGACCACCCAGAACGGCGTCGGGTCGGCCGGGTCGTCCAGCACGACCTGCACGCCGCCCTTGATCCACGGTCGTTGCACCACGAAGGCCAGCGGGTGGGAGCCGACACCCAGCACTTCACGCTTGCCGTCGGCGTCCAGGGCGATCACGTCGGCGATCACACTCAGCGGCAGCCGGGCGTCGTCGACGTGGAGCTCGGTGTCCGTGACCACGACCCGGATGCGGTCCGCGCGCCACAGCAGAAGCAGAGCGACCGGCAGCAGGACCGCGAACGGCACCCAGGCGCGGAGGCCGGAGCTGCCCATCCACACCTCGGCGGCGAGCAGGGCGGTCACACCGAGCCCGGCCGGCCAGGCGAACCACGGGATGTGGAGACGCTCGGCGTACGCCCGGCGGGGCGCGGTGGTGCGTGCGGACGGCTCGGCTGTCACCCTGGTGAGGGTACGGCGCGCCTCCGCCCGTGACCACGGCAGGATGGCAGGGTGGGTGCCGCTCGCCGACGAGGAACGTGAGGAACAGATCGTGACCGACACCGTGGCCGTGCAGCTCCGCCGGCTCGACCCCGACCTGCCGCTGCCGGCGTACGCCCACCCGGGTGACGCGGGTGCCGACCTGGTCGCCGCCGAGGACGTCGAGCTCGTGCCGGGCGCGCGGCAGACCGTGCGGACGGGCATCGCGATCGCTCTCCCGGAGGGTTACGTCGGGCTCGTGCATCCACGCTCCGGACTGGCCGCACGCCTCGGCGTGACGGTGCTCAACGCGCCCGGTACGGTCGACGCCGGTTACCGCGGCGAAATTCTGGTGAACCTGGTCAACCACGACCCGGCCGCCACCGCGAAGATCTCCCGTGGCGACCGCATCGCCCAGCTGGTCGTGCAACGGGTCGAGCGGGCCGCGTTCCACGTGGTCGACGAGCTCTCCGACACCGCACGCGGGCAGGGCGGGCACGGCTCTACCGGCGGACACGTCGCCCTGCCGGCGCAGCAGCAACAGCTCTAGATCGAAGAAGGTGGCAACGCAGATGTTCTCCCGCAAGCGCGGCGGTCCGAAGCACGTGCGCCCGGACGACGCACCCCAGTCGGCGGCGCTCGCCAAGAGCATGGGTGACGGCCCGGCGCCGGACTTCGGCCCGTACGACAGCTCCCAGGCGCCGGACGGGGTCCAGCGCCTCGACCTCGGCAGCCTGCTGATCCCGGCCGTCGAGGGTGTCGAGGTGCGGGTGCAGGCCAACCCGGACGGCGCCGTCGAGCAGGTCGTGCTCGTGCACGGCAACAGCGCGCTGCAGCTCGGCGTCTTCGCCGCGCCCCGCAGCGAGGGCATCTGGGACGAGGTGCGGTCCGAGATCGCCGGGGCCATGAAGTCCGACGGCGCCTCCCCGCAGGAGTTCGACGGGCCGTACGGCGTCGAGCTCGCGGCGCGGGTCAACACACCCGAAGGCCCGGCGGACGTCCGGTTCGTCGGCGTGGACGGGCCGCGCTGGATGGTCCGGGCCCTGTTCCAGGGTCAGGCTGCCGCCGACCCGGGCCAGGAGGGCGTGCTGGGCGAGTGCCTGCGCGATCTGGTCGTCGTCCGCGACGACGAGGCCCGGCCGGTCCGTGAGGCGCTGCCGCTGCGACTGCCGCGCGAGATGGCCGAGCAGGCCGAACAGCAGCACGACCACGATCATGACCATGATCACGACCACCACCACGACCACGATCACCCGACCACCAACGGGCGCCACGCCCAGTGATCAAAACAGCTGCCGGTGAGGTACGTCACCGGCAGCTGTTCCGGCGTACCGTGAAGTTGCGGTACCGCCCCACACTGGGTGCCGTCCGCCGGGACCCCCACCGGCGCGTTCCACGGCTTGCCGAGGAAGGTGGCACCAGGTCATGTCGACCGACGAGCGCACCGGTCTGCGCCGGTTCTTCGAGAGGCTGACCGCCTCCGAGGAGGAGCTGGACGCGCAGGAGCTGCAGCGCGACAGCGCCAAGTGCGGTGCCATGCCGGCAGGTCAGTGCCACCGGGGTGAGGTCGTCTCGGTGTCGGGACGGCTCCGCACGGTGGCGTACACTCCCCGCACCAACCTGCCGACGCTCGAGGCCGACCTCTACGACGGCAGCGACGTGGTCACGCTCGTCTTCCTGGGCCGTCGTTCCATCGCCGGCATCGAACCGGGTCGTCAGCTCACCGCTCGCGGCCGGATCGCCCTGCGCGACGACCGCAAGGTCATCTACAACCCGTACTACGAGCTGGAGGCGCCCCGGTGACACCCGGCAGCGAGCCCCGTCACGCCGCGCACGAAACCGTGGAGGAGCGGGTCGCCGAGGAGGTCGTCGAAGGGCTCGACCTCAAGGCCGAGCCGGAGGAGGAACCCCTCCCGTCGATGAGCGAGCAGATCTCCGAGCAGCTGGGCGGGGTGCGTGGGCTCATCGAGTCGAGCGTTCCCGTGCTCGCGTTCGTGCTGCTCAACGTGCTGCTCGGCGAGTCCGGTCTCGACCTGGGCAAAAAGACCGCGCTGTACTGGGCGATCGGCGGCAGCGTCGGTTCGGCGGTGGCCATCGGCGTCTACCGGCTGGCCCGCAAGGAGCCCGTCCGGCACGCGGTCAACGGCCTCTTCGGCATCGCGATCGGCGCGTTCCTGGCCTGGCGCACGGGCGACGCCAAGAACTTCTACCTGCCGGGCATCCTGCTCACCCTGGGCCAGGTGGTCCTGCTGATCGGGTCCGTCGCGGTCCGTCGCCCGATCATCGGGTACGTGTGGGGAGTGCTCGCCAACGGCGGTAAGCACGACTGGTTCGACAACAGCAAGCTGTTCCGGACGTTCCAGTGGCTGACGCTGGTCTGGGCCGCGTCGCTGTTCATCCGGGCCGGTGTGCAGGGCTGGCTCTACCTCGCCGACGAGGCCAACGCGATCGGCGTCGTGCGCATCCTGATCAGCTGGCCGATCTACGCCGCGACCTTCGCCTTCACCGCCTGGGCGGTGCACCGGGTGACCTCGGCCCAGGAAGCCGAGGCCGGGGCTGGTGCCGGGGCTGCGGCCGGGGCCGAGCCCGCCGAAGAGGCGAAGGCCTAACCGAGCTCGCGGGCGCTGCCCAGCACCACCGCGCGGACCGCGTCCTCGACCTCGGCCGTGCAGACGAAGATCAGCTCGTCGCCGGCCTCCAGCGGGTCGTCCGGTGTCGGCACCAGGACACGTTTGCCGCGCAGGATCGCCACCAGTGCCGAGTCGCGGGGCATCGGCACCGCGCGGACGGGCTGACCGACGTAGGGCGCGGTGGTGGGCAGGGTGATCTCGACGAGGTTCGCCTCGCCCTGCCGGAACGTCATGATCCGGACCAGGTCGCCGACGGTGACCGCCTCCTCGACCAGGGCGGCCATCAGGCGCGGCTTGCTGACCGCGACGTCGACACCCCACTGCTCGGTGAAGAGCCATTCGTTCTCGGCGCGGTTGACCCGGGCGACCACCCGGCCGACGGCGAACTCCGTCTTGGCCAGCAGCGAGCACACCAGGTTGGCCTTGTCGTCGCCGGTCGCGGCCACGACCACGTCGCAGGCGGCCACGTCGGCCTCCTCGAGGCTGCTGACCTCGCACGCGTCCGCCAGCACCCACTCGGCCTCGGGTACACGTTCGGGGCGGAGCTGGCGGGGCTGACGCTCGATCAGCATCACCTGGTGACCGTTGCCGATGAGCTCCTGGGCGATGGACCGGCCCACGTTCCCGGCGCCCGCGATGGCGATACGCATGGTCAGTGACCCCCCAGCCCGGCGCCGGCCGCACTGGCCAGCACGTCGTCGACGATGTCGTCGGTGACCACCATGAAGACCTGGTCACCGTCCTGCAGCACGGTGGATGCCGTGGCGAGCGAGCCGATGCCGAAGCGCATGAGGTACGCCACGCGGGCGCCCGTGGCGTCCTCCAGCGACTTCACCGTCTGCCCGACCCAGTCCCGGTGCAGCGGCGCCTCGACGATCGACACCGAGCTGGTCGGGTCGCGGAAGACCTCGACCGTGCCCTCGGGGACGAGGTGCCGCACCATGCGGTCGGCCGCCCAGCGGATGGTCGCCACCGTGGGGATGCCGAGCCGCTCGTAGACCTGGGCCCGTTTGGCGTCGTAGATGCGGGCGACGACCCGGGACACGCCGAACGTCTCCCGGGCCAGCCGGGCCGAGATGATGTTGGAGTTGTCGCCGCTGGACACGGCCGCGAAGGCGTCCGCGCGTTCGATGCCGGCCGAGCGCAGCACGTCGCGGTCGAAGCCGATCCCGGTCACGGTCGTGCCGCCGAACTCCGCCCCCAGCCTGCGGAAAGCGTCGGCATTCTGGTCGATCACCGCGACCGAGTGGCCGCGGGCGTCGAGCTTGTGGGCCAGCGTCGAGCCGAGCCGGCCGCAGCCCATGATCACCACGTGCAAGGTTTTGCACCTTCCCGCTGGATGCGTACTTGTCAGAGCGTGCCATGCGGTCGCGAGACCCGGTGCCCGGGGCGGCCGACGGCGTGGCGTCCGCAGCCGTACTCTTGGCGCTTGTGGCAAGTTCGACGTCCCTAGCGAAGCGGCTGCTCCTCGGCCGGCCCTTCCGCTCCGACCGGTTGCAGCACACGCTGCTCCCGAAGCGGATCGCGCTGCCCGTCTTCGCGTCGGACGCGCTGTCCAGCGTCGCGTACGCGCCCGACGAGATCCTGCTGACGCTCTCCATCGCGGGAGCCGGCGCCTTCATCTACTCGCCGTGGATCACCCTGGCCGTCGCGGTCGTGATGGTCACGGTGGTCGCGAGCTACCGGCAGAACGTCCACGCGTACCCGTCCGGCGGCGGTGACTACGAGGTGGCGACGGTCAACCTCGGTCCGCGCTTCGGTGTGGCGGTGGCCAGCGCTCTGCTGGTGGACTACATCCTGACCGTGGCGGTGTCGGTCAGCGCCGGCGTCGCCAACCTCGGTTCGGTCGTGCCGTTCGTCGCCGAGCACAAGATCGGGATCGCGATCGCGGCGATCGTGGTCCTCGGCGCGCTCAACCTGCGGGGGCTGCGGGAGTCCGGCACCGCCTTCGCCATCCCCACGTACGCGTTCATCTTCGTGATGCTCGGCATGATCATCACGGGGCTGGTCCGGGTCTTCATCCTCGGTCAGGACCTGCGGGCGCCCAGCGCCGACCTGATCATCTCGGCCGAGGAACACCACCTGACCAGCTTCGCCTTCGTCTTCCTGCTGCTGCGGACGTTCTCCTCGGGCTGTGCCGCGCTGACCGGTGTCGAGGCCATCTCCAACGGCGTGCCCGCCTTCAAGCCGCCGAAGAGCAAGAACGCCGCCACCACCCTGTTGCTGCTCGGTGGCATCGCCATCCTCATGCTGGTCGGCATCGTGATGCTGGCCCGGGCCACCCACCTGCAGTACGTCGAGGACCCGCTCACGCAGATCGCCGGCGGGCCGGCCAACTACGTGCAGAAGACCGTCACCACGCAGCTGGGCGAGACGGTGTTCGGCAACGGCTCGATCCTGCTCTACCTGCTCGGCGCGGTCACGGCCCTCATCCTCTTCCTGGCGGCGAACACCGCGTTCAACGGTTTCCCGGTCCTCGGCTCGATCCTGGCCCAGGACCGGTACCTGCCGCGCCAGCTGCACACCCGCGGCGACCGGCTGGCGTTCAGCAACGGCATCATCTTCCTGGCGGTCGCCGCGATGGTGCTGGTCGTGGCGTTCGACGCCGAGGTCACACGGCTGATCCAGCTCTACATCGTGGGCGTGTTCGTGTCGTTCACGCTGTCGCAGGCGGGCATGATCCGGCACTGGAACAGGCTCCTGAGAACCCAGCGGGACGCCGAGGCCCGCCGCCGCATGATCCGGTCGCGCACCATCAACACCTTCGGGATGGCCCTGACCGGCGCGGTGCTGATCGTCGTGCTGATCACCAAGTTCCTGCTCGGCGCGTGGATCGCGATCGCGGCGATGCTGGTGATCTACGTGCTCATGCTCGGCATCCACAAGCACTACACGCGGGTCGCCCAGGAGCTCGAGCCCAGCGACGAGCGCCCGGTCCTGCCGTCGCGCAACCACGCGGTCGTGCTGGTCAGCAAGGTGCACAAGCCGACACTGCGTGCCGTCGCGTACGCCCAGGCGACCCGGCCGGACACGCTCACCGCGGTCACGGTCAACGTCGACGACAAGGACACCCGGCGGATCCAGGACGAGTGGGAGCGCCGGCAGATCCCGGTGCCGCTGACGGTCGTCGACTCGCCGTACCGGGAGATCACCCGGCCGATCATCGACTTCGTCAAGAGCATCCGGCGCGGTTCGCCGCGCGACGTGGTCACCGTCTTCGTCCCCGAGTACGTTGTCGGCCGCTGGTGGGAGAACCTCCTGCACAACCAGAGCGCCCTGCGCATCAAGGGCCGGCTGCTGTTCGAGCCCGGCGTGATGGTCACCAGCGTGCCGTGGCAGCTCCAGTCCAGCCAGGACCGCGACCTCGAACGCCTGGACCGTGACCTGAGCCGGGCACCCGCGCGCGGGCCGCGCACCCGGCGTACCGATCTGCCGGTGGCCGCCGAGCCGGCGGCGCCCGAGACCAGGGAAGAGCAGAAGTGACCGACGAACTGTACGAAGGTGACCGCGTCGAGGTCACCGTCGGTGCGCCCGCGCACGGCGGGCACTGTGTCGCCCGGATCGGTGGCGCGCACGGCCGGGTCGTCTTTGTCCGGCACGCCCTGCCGGGGGAGCGGGTGACCGTCGAACTGACCGAGCTGCACAAGGGTTATCTGCGCGGCGACGCGGTCGAGATCCACGAGGCTTCCCCGGACCGGGTGGAGGCGCCCTGCGTTTATGCCCACCCCGGTGGCTGCGGTGGCTGCGACCTGCAGCACGTCGCGCCGCCCGCCCAGCTGGCCTGGAAGACCTCCATCGTGCGTGAGCTGCTCGGCCGGATGGGTGGCCTGAGCGCCGAGCGGATCGCCGAGCTGAACGTCGAGGTCGAGCCGCTGCCCGGCGGCCCGCTCGGCTGGCGGTCGCGGGTCCGGTACGCCGTGGACGCCGCGGGGCGGGCCGGTCTGCTGCAGCACCGCTCGCACCAGGTCGTACCCGTGGACCGGTGTCTGATCGCCCACCCGGCTCTGCAGGAGCTGGACGTGACCGCCAAGCCCTGGCCGGACGCGGCAGCGGTCGAGGTTGTCGCCTCGACGGGCGGCGACGTCAGCGTCGTGGCCCGCGCAGCCGGCGGACCGCTGCTCTCGCCGGTGGACGGCGACCCGCTGCTGGACGAGGCCCCCGGTGGTTCCCGTGTGCTGGTGGACGGCCCGGCCGAGGTGCGTGAGCAGGCCGCCGGCCGCGAGTGGCGGGTGCCGCCGGAGGGCTTCTGGCAGGTGCATCCCGCCGCGGCGGACACGCTGGTCAGCACCGTGCTCGAGCTGCTGCAGCCGGCACCCGGCGAGACCTCCTGGGACCTGTACGGCGGCGCGGGCCTCTTCGCGGCGGCCGTGGCCGGGCGGACAGGTGCGCGGACGACCGTGGTCGAGTCGTCGCCGGTCGGTGTGGCCGCGGCACGGACCAACCTCGCGGATCTCCGTGGTGTCGAGGTCGTCCCGGCCAAGGTGGACGTGGCCCTGACCCGGCGCCGGATCACCGGCCCGGTCGATCTGGTCGTGCTGGACCCGCCGCGCACCGGCGCGGGCGCGAAGGTCGTCAAGGGGATCACCGCCGCCGGCCCGCGGGCCGTGGCCTACGTGGCCTGCGACCCGGCGGCGCTCTCCCGTGACGTGCAGACGTTCGGCGCCGAGGGTTACCGGCTGGCCGAGCTGCGGGCCTTCGACTGCTTCCCGATGACCCAGCACATCGAGTGTGTTGCCCTACTGGTGCGCGGGAGCTGACGCGGCGCGCTCCTCGAGCTCGTGCGGGTCGTCGTCGTAGCTGGTCTCGTCGAACGGGTCCTCGCCCGACAGCACCGCCCGGGCCTGGTCCTGGTCGATCTCCTTGGTCCAGGTGCCGACCAGGACGGTCGCCACGGCATTGCCGGCGAAGTTGGTCAGCGCGCGGGCCTCGGACATCAGGCGGTCGATGCCGACGATCAGGCCGACACCGGGAACCAGGTCGGGGCGGTGGCTCTGCAGGCCGCCGGCCAGGGTGGCCAGGCCGGCGCCGGTGACACCCGCGGCGCCCTTGGACGCGAGGATCATGAAGAGCAGCAGGGAGATCTGCTCTCCCACCGACAGCGGGTTGTCCATGGCGTCGGCGATGAACAGCGAGGCCATCGTCAGGTAGATCGCCGTGCCGTCGAGGTTGAACGAGTAGCCGGTCGGCACCACGATGCCGACGACCGGGCGGCTCACGCCCAGGTGGCCCATCTTGGCGATCAGCCGCGGCAGGGCCGACTCCGACGACGAGGTCGACAGGATCAGCAGGAACTCGCGGGCCAGGTACCGGAACAGCTTGAAGATCGACATGTGGGCGACCAGGCGCAGCAGCAGGCCCAGGATGACAAAGACGAAGAGCAGGCAGGTCACGTAGAAGCCGACCATGATGCCGGCCAGGCTCTTGAGCGCGTCGAAGCCGGTCGCGCCGACCACCGCCGCCATCGCGCCGAAGGCACCGATCGGGGCGAGCCACATCACCATCGCCAGGATCTTGAAGACCAGCCGCTGGAAGACCGAGACCACCCGGATGATCGGCTCGCCCTTCGCGCCCAGCGACTGCACCGCGAAGCCCACCAGCAGGGCGACCAGCAGGGTCTGCAGCACCTCGCGGGTGATGATGGCGCCGAGCAGCGACTCGGGGATGATGCCGAGCACGAAGTCGACGCCCGACTCGGCCTCCTGGCTGACCTGCTCGGCGCCGGTGGCGGCGAGTTCCTCGCTCAGGTTCAGCCCGGCGCCCGGGTGCAGGATGTTGCCCACGACGAGGCCGATGGCCAGCGCGACGGTCGACATCAGGAGGAAGTAGCCCAGGGCCAGCCCGCCGACCCGGCCGACCTGAGCGGCCTTCCGGATCGAGCCGACGCCCAGGACGATCGTGCAGAAGATCACCGGCGCGATCATCATTTGGATCAGGGCGACGAACCCCGTACCGAGGGGGCGCAGCGACTTGCCCACCTCAGGGAAGAGGAAGCCGACGGCTATGCCGAGCGCCATCGCGACCAGCACGGCGATGTAGAGGAAGTGGCTGCGGTCGCGGCGTTTCGCCGGCGCTGCTGCATCGACGGTCATGGCTCCTTCCTACCCCAGCAGGTGATCTGAGTCACCTCGGCGCTGATGTGCAGGTTTTGTGGAGGAGGTCTCTGTAGCCGTTCGCGCCAGATGCGGGTGAGCCGTTCGCCGATAGACTGACTTCCCATGAGCGAGCTCAGTGATCAGACGACGGCCGGCCTTCTCCCGGGTATCAAGACCCCCGCCGACCTCAAGCGTCTCGACCCTGACCAGCTCACCCTGCTCGCCGCGGAGATCCGCGACTTCCTGGTCGCCAAGGTGTCCCGGACGGGCGGTCACCTGGGCCCCAACCTCGGCGTCGTGGAGACCACCCTCGCGCTGCACCGGGTCTTCGACTCCCCGCGCGACCGGGTCCTCTTCGACACCGGCCACCAGGCCTACGTGCACAAGATGGTGACCGGCCGGCAGGACGGATTCGAGCGGCTGCGCCAGCGCGGCGGGCTCTCCGGCTATCCGAGCCAGGCCGAGAGCGAGCACGACCTGATCGAGAATTCCCACGCGTCCACGGCCCTGTCGTACGCCGACGGCATCTCCAAGGCCTTCGCGCTGCGCGGGGAGGAGCGGCACACGGTCGCGGTCGTCGGTGACGGCGCCCTGACCGGTGGCATGTGCTGGGAGGCGCTCAACAACATCGCGTCGGCGAAGAACCGCCTGGTCATCATCGTCAACGACAACGGCCGGTCCTACGCGCCGACCATCGGCGGGCTCGCCGACCACCTGTCCACGCTGCGCCTCAACCCCGGTTACGAGCGGGTGCTCGACCTGGTCAAGGACGCGCTGGGCTCGACACCCGTGGTCGGCAAGCCGGTCTACGAGGTGCTGCACGCGGTCAAGAAGGGCATCAAGGACGCGGTCAGCCCGCAGCCGATGTTCGAGGACCTCGGCATCAAATATCTCGGCCCGGTCGACGGGCACGACATCCAGGCGATGGAGTCGGCGCTGCGCCGGGCCAAGGGCTTCAACGCCCCGGTCATCGTGCACGCGGTGACCCGCAAGGGCTACGGCTACCGTCCCGCCGAGGACGACGAGGCCGACTGTCTGCACGGCCCCGGCGCCTTTGCCATCGAGACCGGCAAGCTGCTCGCCGCGCCGTCGGTCAAGTGGACGAACGTCTTCGCCGAGGAGCTCGTCGCGATCGCGGACGAGCGGCCCGACGTCGTGGGCATCACCGCCGCGATGGCCGAGCCGACCGGCATCGCCGCCCTCCAGAAGAAATACCCCGAACGCACCTACGACGTCGGCATCGCCGAGCAGCATGCGGTCACGTCCGCGGCGGGCCTGGCGATGGGTGGTCTGCACCCGGTCGTCGCCGTCTACGCGACTTTCCTCAACCGCGCGTTCGACCAGGTGCTGCTCGACGTGGCGATGCACGGCCTGCCGGTGACGATCGTGCTCGACCGGGCCGGCATCACCGGTCCCGACGGGCCGAGCCACTACGGCATCTGGGACATGAGCGTCTTCGGCGCGGTCCCGGGCCTGCGGATCGCCGCGCCGCGCGACGCCACCACGCTGCGCGAGGAGCTGCGCGAGGCGGTCGCCGTCGACGACGGCCCGACGATCGTGCGCTTCCCGACCGGTTCGGTCGCCGCCGACCTCCCGGCTCTGCGCCGGGTCGGCCCGGTCGACGTGCTCCGCGAGGACGACCGCAAGGACATCCTGCTGGTCGCCGTGGGTGCGTTCGCCAAGCTCGGCATGGAGGTCGCCGAGCGGGTCGCGGGTCAGGGGTACGGCGTGACCGTCGTCGACCCTCGCTGGGTCCGTCCGGTCCCGATCGAGCTCGCTTCGCTCAGCCGGGGGCACCGCCTCGTGGTGACCCTCGAGGACGGCATCCGCGCCGGTGGTGTCGGCGATGCCGTCGCGAGCATGCTGCGCGATGCCGGCGTCTCCGTGCCGCTGCGTGACCTGGGTGTGCCGGCGGGTTTCCACCCGCACGGGACCCGCGCCGAGATCCTGACCTCGCTCGGTCTCACCGCGCAGGACATCGCCCGCGACGTGACCGAGTGGGTCTCGCAGCTCGAGGAGGCGGCCGCGGAGCACCAGCCGCAGGGCTGATGGTCAACGAGCCGTTTTGTTATCCATCCGTTACCTTTGAGTCATGGCGGCGGAGACGTTCGGCGGCGCGACGGTAGTCATCGACCTCGGTCTGGCCCGGGGCGAACCCGACGAGTACGCCCGGCCGGTGGGGTCCACCGTTCCGGCCTGGTTCGCCCCGGTGCTCATCGCCGTGGTGGTGCTGCTGTCGTCCGCCGCCTCGGCCGCGCCGCCCCCGCCGGTCCTGTCGCCGCTGCTCAGCCTGCAGGTCGGGCCGGCTGACCCGTACACCCTGACTGAGGGCGGCGACCTGCTCGCGCAGACGTACGGGCAGCTGAACGCGTACGCCCTCGACGATGGGCGGCTCAAGTGGCAGGCCGGGTCGTCGTCTCCGACCTACCGGCTGCGCACCGGCGGTGGTCTGGTGCTGATGCGCCCGTGGAGCGGCAACCGCGGTGACCCCGGCACCACCGCCATCTCCCTGACCAGCGGCGCCGCCCAGTGGCGGCGCTCCGGCAACGTCGTGACCATCCCCGGCTCGGCCACCCTGCTCGCCGTGTCCGGTGTCCGCAGCAGCTCCGGCTCCGGCCGCCGGGTGCAGGGAACCGTCGACGCGGTCGATCCCGCCACCGGCAGCACCCGGTGGCAGGTCACCGTCCCGTCGACGGCCGTCCTGCTCGGTGTGCCGGGGCCGGTCGGGCAGGACCCGCGGATGCTGCTCGTGCACGACAGCCGGACCGCCGCCGTGCACGACCTCAGCACCGGCAAACAGCTCGCCGGCACCGCGCTGCCGGCCGCGGACTACGGTCCCGACAACCCGGTCGTCTCCGGCGGGCTCCTCCTGCTGCGCCACCCCACACCCACCGGGCGGATGGTCAGCGCCTTCGACCCGGTGACGCTCGAGCAGCGCTGGAGCCGGCCCGCCGGGTACGCGTTCGGCGTGACGTCCTGCGGCCGGCTCGCGTGCCTGACCGGCCCGGACGGGGTCCGCGCGGTCGACCTCGCCGACGGCCTCCAGCGGTGGTTCAAGGCCGGCTGGCGTGGGGTCGAGCAGCGCAACGGGATGGTCGTCGCGTACGGGACGCGGACCGGGGAGACCGATCCGGTCGGCGTGATCGACCCGGAGACGGGTGCGGTGCTGACCGATCTGCACGGATGGCGTCCCGTGCCCGCGTCCGGCGGCGGTGACCAGCTCGTCGTGACCAGGCCGGCCGACGGCGGAGGTCGTACCATGGTCGCGATCGCCGGCCCCGGGGACGCGGGACCGCGGGTGCTCGCCGACCTGCCTCCGGGTACGGGTGACTGCCAGTCCGCCCCGAGCCGGCTGGTGTGCCGGTCGTCCGCCGGTGATCTGATCGTCTGGGCGTACCGGAAGAAGGGGTGATCGTGGCGCTGATCGAGCTGAGCCTGGACTCGCCGGCTCCGCCCGAGGCAGCCACCCCGCCGCCCGCCTCCTTCTATCGCCGTGCCGGGCTCGCGCTCACCGTTGTGCTGGTGCTCGCGCTCGGTGGGGCCGCACCGGTCTCGTCGATGCTGTGGTCGCGCCTCGGCGGGGTACCGCTGCCGGCCGGCGGCGACTTCCAGGTGACCACCGACCGGATCTTCACCATGGATCTCGACGCGAGCCCCCGGGTCCTGACGGCGTGGCAGTCCGACCCGGTCCGCCGGCTCTGGAGCATCGAGGCCACCGGCTCCGGAGATCCGTTCCTGGTCCGCGACGCGACCGCCGATCTGGTACTCGTCCAGCAGGGAAGCAGCATCTCGGTGCTGGATGGCCGCACCGGAAACCTCCGCTGGACCTCGGACGTGCCCGTGCAGCGGCTCACCGGGACGGTCGGCGTGGTCCGGAAGGAGACGTTCCGGCCCGGGACCGAGTACGACCCCGAGTCCGGTGACCCCGGCCGCCTCTACGGCGTCTTCGGCGATTCGCTGCACACCGAACCCGCCCTCAGCACGGAACTGCGCGGTGTCGAGCTCGCCACCGGGCGTCCGCTCTGGTCGTTCAAGGTGCCCGGGTCGGCCTTCACGGCCTGGCCGGACGAGCCGGGATCGGCCTTCGCGGTGCTCTCGGCGCAGAAGCTGACCCTGATCTCCGCGGAGACCGGCCGGGTCGTGCGCGAGCGGACCGTCCCCAGGATCGACGGTCAGGGGCCCGCCATGGGTGAGGTCGTCGACAACATGGTCATGGTCCACTACGGCGCCTTCGGCGCGGGCGGGAAAGTTGTCGCGTACGCGCTGGACACCCTCGACGAGCGCTGGCACCAGGACCAGCCCGACCCGTCCGGCAACCCCGCCGCCTGTTACGGCGTGAGCTGCACGGTCACCCGCGACAACCTCGTGGTCCTCGACGTGGACACCGGCGAGCCGAAGTGGCAGGCGTCCGGACCGGACATCCTGTCGTTCGGGCCCGCCTCGGTTCTCGAGGTCCGCAACCTGACGACGCCGGTGCGCTCGGTCAGCCTCGGCACCGGGCAGACCGTGGCCGACCTCGACGGCTGGCGCGACTACTACCAGGTCCGGGGCGAGCCCGCCGTCCTCCTGAGCCGGCCCCAGGACACCCGGACGACGGCCTTCGGGGTGCTGCGGGCGGGCCGTACCGCGGTCCAGCCGCTCGGTGTGCTGCCCGCCAACGTCCTGCAGTGCCAGGCCGCCCCGGGCACCGTCGTCTGCCAGACCTTCGAACAGCTCGAAGTGTGGTCCTACCGCGGCTGACCCGCCCGATCTTCGTCCACCCGGCGCACAATGGCGGCGTGGGAGATGTCCTGATCGACCTGGGTGAGCAGCACGGGCGGCTCCCGGACGTCCCCGCGCCCCGCCGCCGGCCGGCACACCGCTTCCGGATCGCCCTCGCCGTCCTCACCGCCGTCCTGCTGATCACCATCACCGGTGCGGCGCCGCGTCCCGCGCCCGCCGAGCCGATCACCGTCCCGGCCCGCATCGGCGACAACATGTTCGTCGACCGGACCCGCGTGTACGTGGTCAGCGCCGGCCCCGCCCTCCACGACTCCGCGGTCAACAACAAGATCGTCAGCACGTACGCCCTGCCGGACGGGCAGCTGCTGTCCCGGACCACGGTGGCCGTCACCGGCGCGATCTTCTCGGTCATGTCGGTGGGGGAGACGATCCTGGTGTCGTACCAGGTCGACACGGTCGGCGCCGAGGCGACGGTGGCGCTCACGGCCGGCTCCGACCAGGCGCTCTGGCGGGTTCCGGCGCGCCTGCTCAGCGTCTCCGGACCGGCCGGCCTGGTGCTGCTGCGCGAGAACAGCCCCCAGTTCGGCGACCTCCACTGGTACGGCGTCGACCTGCTCACCGGCCGTCCCCGGTGGACGTTCGAGCAGCCCGTCCAGGGGTACACGACCTACGCCGGATCGGACTCGGGCTTCCCGCCGCACCTCGTCACGGCCACCACCGGCGGGCACATCGAGGTCCGCGACACCGTCAGCGGCCGGCTCGTCACCGAGACCGACGTCGAGGCGCCACCCGGCTGGTCCCGCCGGGGCATCACCGTCTGGCCCGTCGGAGACCTCCTGCTCGTCGGTGGTCTCGGCGGGGTCACCGCGTACGCCCTCAGCGACCTGAGCCGGCGCTGGCACAGCAGTGTCGAGTTGTCCGGTCACTGGGTGCAGGAATGTGTCACCGCCATCTGCGTCTTCGGGTACCAAGGGGGTGTCGAGGCGCTCGACCCGGTCACCGGCCGGGTCCGCTGGACCGCCGACCGCTGGACCAACGCCGAGCCGGTCGGACGATATCTGCTGGTCAACGGCCGGGAAGGGCTCGAGGCGAGCTACCCGCTGGCGGTCGTCGAACCGGAGACCGGCCGCGTCCACGGCGACTTCGGCATGTGGCGGTCGACGGGCGAGGTGCGGGCCGACGGCACGGTTGTCGGGCTGCGCCAGCGCATCGGCGAGGATCTGGTCTTCTACGCCCTGCTCGACCCGGCGACGGTCAGCCTCCGGGTGCTCGGCTCCGCCACCCACGTCTCCGGCGACTGCCGGTCGACGCCCGAGGTGCTCGTCTGCCGCCGGATCGACGCCTCCCTGGCGATCTGGCCCCTGACCGTTTCGTAACCGACCGGTAGCCTGCATTTACGGCCTCTTCACACGTCGGCGGCGAGGCTTGGCGGCGGACTGACTTTGACTTTCGGAGGACCGCGGGTGCGCGTGCTGGTGGTGGAAGACGAGCGGAACCTCTGCGATGCGATCGCGCGAGGGCTCCGCCGCAAAGGCATGGCGGTCGACGTCGCTTACGACGGCCTGACCGGCCATGAGATGGCCTACGTGACCCGGTACGACGTGGTGGTGCTGGACCGGGACCTTCCGGGCATGCACGGCGACGAGATCTGCGCCGCACTGGTCGCCTCCGGTGCGCTGACCCGCGTCCTGATGCTCACGGCGAGCGTCACCGTCGCGGACCGCGTCGAAGGCCTGCAGCTGGGCGCCGACGACTACCTGCCCAAGCCCTTCGCCTTCGAGGAGCTCGTCGCCCGCGTCCAGGCCCTCGGCCGGCGAGCCACCCCGGCCGCGCCGCCGGTGCTGACCGTCGGCGACCTCGTCCTCGACCAGGCCCGGCGCGTGGTGACCCGCGGCGGCGCGCCCATCGACCTGACGAACAAGGAGTTCGGCGTCCTCGAGGAGCTCCTCAAGGCCCGCGGCGGTGTCGTCTCCAGCGAAGAACTGCTCGAACGCGTCTGGGACGCCAACACCGACCCGTTCACCACGACGGTCCGGGTCACGGTGATGACCCTGCGCAAGAAAGTCGGCGACCCACCCCTGATCGAAACGGTGGTCGGCGCGGGATACCGCGTCCCCGAGCCCGTCGTCGTGATGCCCGCCGGCGGCGGGGCGTGACCGTCTACGCCAGCCGGCGCGAACGGATGCGGCTCCGGCCGACCCTCCGGCTCCGGCTGACCCTGCTGAACGGCATCCTGCTCGTCGGCGCCGGTGCCATCCTCGTCCTGCTGGCCTGGCTCCTCGTCGGCGACGCGCTCCACCCGGCCGACGAGCTGCAGGCCGGCACCCAGGTGCTGCTGTCCGACGGCCGCCGGCTCGACGCCCTCACGTGGCAGACCCAGCTCGTCGACCGCGCCTCCCGCGAACTGCTGCTCAAGGGGCTGCTCGCGCTCTTTGCCATCGGCCTGATCGGCATCGCCGGCGCGTACGCCGTCGCCGGCCGCGCCCTGCGACCCCTCCACTTCGTCACCGCCACCGCCCAGCGGCTCGGCGAGGAAACCCTCGACCAGCGCATTCGTTACTCCGGCGCCGACGACGAGGTGGCCGAGCTGGCCCGTACCTTCGACGCGATGCTCGACCGGCTCGCCGGCGCCTTCGAGTCCCAGAAACGCTTCGTGGCCAACGCGTCGCACGAGCTGCGTACGCCCCTGGCCGTCATGCGTACCGAAATCGACGTGACCCTCAGCGACGACGAGGCCGACGTCGCCGAATACCGCCGCATGGCCAAAGTTGTCCGCAACGCCTCCGAACGCGCCAACGGCCTCGTCGACGCCCTGCTCGTCCTGGCCCGCAGCGAAGCCCAGTCCGGCCGCCGCCTGGTCCGCAAGGTCCCCGCCGACCTGGCCACCAGCGTCTACAACGCGCTCTCAGCGGTCAAAGCCGAAGCCGAACGCATGAAACTCGACGTCACCACCGACCTCCAGGCCGCCCCTGTCGTCGGCGACCCGAGCCTCCTCGACCGCCTCGCGGGCAACCTCATCGAGAACGCGATCCGCTACAACCACCTGATGGGCAAACTCTGGCTCCGCACCCAGAACGTCGACGGCCACGCCCTGCTGGTCGTCGGCAACACCGGTTATGAGGTCGACCCGGGCGACGTGCCCGGCCTCTTCGAACCGTTCCGCCGCGGCGGCTGGGAACGCACCGGCTCGCGGGGCTCGGGTCTTGGCCTTTCGATCGTCCGCGCGGTCTGCGACGCCCACGGCGGGACGGTGTCCGCGGTCGCCCAGAACGGCGGTGGCCTCGAGGTCACGGTCAGCCTCCCCGCCGCCGACACCACCCCGGTCGTAGCAGCCACCGCCACCGTCCCCCGCACCAAAGGCCTCGGCGTCGCCCCCGGCTGAGCCGTCACGGATTCTCTTGGCTGGTGGGTGATCGGTGCGGCACTGCTCAAAGGCCCGGGTCTTCGCGGTCGAAGGCGTGGCCGCCGCTACCCGGTAGGACATTCGTCGGCCACGGCGCGAGGGGTGAGTCGGCCGGCGGGCCGACGCGTTGATCACGGGGAGGCGGGCCGTTTCGCGGTAGGTCGCAACGAGCCGCTACTTGGCCTGGTCGTCACGGCGGAGCAGGGCTTTGCTATTCCGGGTCGCGGCCAGCTCCAGGGCGCTACGGGCATGACGTCACGGCCATCGGCCTGCCGCGGCCTCGCCGCCTGCCATCATCACGGCTGTCGTGGGACTTGCAGAGCGGGTGTGGCTGCACTGATAGATGGCAACGGCCCGGGCGTCCGCCCGGGCCGTTGGATCGCTTGCAGGAGAGAAGCTAGGCGGCGAGTCGCAGGTCGTCGGCTTCGCGGCGGATCGTGCGCCAGCGGGAGGCGCTGATGCCGAGTTCGGCGGCCAGGTCCGCTTCGGTGATGTCCGGGCGCTGCGACTTGATCTTTGTGGCGGCTTCGATGGTCTCGGCCGGGGTTCGACGGGGCTTTGTGGTGGCCTTGGCCGAGGAACCTGGCTTTGTGCTCGTGGCCCGCGCGGTGGTTGTGGTGCGCGAGCTGGTCGAGCGGGCGGGGACCGCCTGCTTGGCGGTCGGTGTGGGCGCGGCCGTTCGTGATCCCTGGCGGGTCAGCGTCGGGGCGAAGGCCGACACCTCGGCTCCCCGGGTCTTGGGCAGACCGGCGCGGGGGAGGGTGGCAGCAACCTCGGCCAGCGCGGCGACCGTGGTGGCGCTCCGGCGCGTGCTGCCCGGCGTCCGGCCCGGAACCGGGATCAGGCCGGGCACCGCATCGCCCGACCCGGCACTGCCGGCCGCGGGGATGGCAGCGGCCTGAGCGGTGGAACCATCCCCGACAGCGGACGCTGCGGTGGTCACCGACGCGAAGGCCGGAACCTGCGCGCCGGCTGGGACCTGCGCGCCGGCTGGGACCTGCGCGCCGGCTGGGACCTGCGCGCCGGCTGGGACCTGCGCGCCGGCTGGGACCTGCGCGCCGCCCGCGGCAAAGTTCCCGCCGGTGAGGTGGCTTTCGGCGGCGATCTGCGATCCTGCCGCGGTGAACTGCGTCGGGGAGACCGCCTGCGCAACCGCCGCGAACTCGGCTGCTTCCCGGGCTGCGTTTCGTTCTGCTTCCAGGGTGGAGATGCGGCCGCCGAGTTCGACCAGGCAGATGCTGGCGACGATGATCAGGCCGTCGACCGACAGGGGCAGCAGGTAGGGCGAAGCGCCCGTTTCGCCGTAGCGGGCGGCCACGCCAACCATGTGCCAGTAGGAGACCCAGGCGGCGATGCCGGCGATGGTTGCTGTGGCGAGCAGGCGGGCGAAGGCCAGGGAGCGGCGGTGGACCGGGACCCGCGAGATCAGTTCGACCGTGAGGAGGAGGGCGAGCGGGGGCCAGGCGGCGATGGCCTGGCTGATCGGGTTGTCCAGGGCGTGGAGGATGTTCGCGACCACGGAGGCCGCGACGCCCAGGACCAGCGTTGCTCGCACTGCCCAGCGGACACGGCGAAGCTGCGGGAGTAGCACCTGACGCTCCTCTGCCAGTCGTAACGAAAGATCAGATCCCGGAGGGGACCCGGCGAACCATGCTGTCCGCTCGATGTTTCGTTACGGCATCGGTGGAGCCCACGCCGCGGACCGAGTCGTGTTCGTGTCGGGAGCGAGACGAACGTGTGACTTGGCCCGACGGCGTGTCAGTTTGACTTCTTCTCGATCTGGCCTCGGAGGCTCGGGAGTTCGCTCTTGGCCTGGCTCATCGACTTGTAGTACCAGATGATCCAGCCGACGCTGCCCTCGTCGGCCCAGCCGCACATGATCAGCGGTGCGCCGCCGGCCTCGCCGCGGCCGCATTTCGCCGCACCGCCCAGGCGGCCCGGGTCGGCGGTGGAGATGCCGGTCAGTTTGAGGCCGCTGACACCGGCGCCGAGGAACGTGCCGTCGAGTTCCCTTTTCGGGTCGCTGACGTCGGCCGCGGCGGCCGCGACGATGACGATGTCCTGCTTGGCCGGGGTGCCGTAGAGGGCGCCGACGGTCTCCGAGGCGTTCGGCACCTTGGTCAGGCCCTGCTTCAGCTGCTCGGCCGCGCTCGCGAACTGCGGGTCGGTCAGCTTGGGGCGTCCACCCAGCGTCCTCGGCTCCACCACGGTGATCGTGGAGGCCGGCGGCTCGGTGGTCGTCTTCTCGGTGGGCAACGTCGGCGCTGTCGGCGCGGCCGAGTTCAGGGTGTCCACGATGCTGTCACTGGCGTTGCGACCGGCCAGGTAGATCGCGGTGCCGCCACCGACGCAGAGCACGAGCACCACGGCGATCGACACCAGCGTGATCGGGAGCGCCTTCGACTTCTTCTTCGGCGGCGGCGGGTAGCCCTGCATCGGCGGCCCGGACTGCGGATAACCCGGCTGGGCATAGTCCGGCTGACCGTACTGCGGCTGCCCGTACTGAGGCTGCCCGTACTGCGGCTGCTGGCCGTACTGAGGCTGACCGTAATCCGGCTGGCCGTACTGAGGCTGGCCGTAGGAAGGCTGGCCCTGGTCGGGCGGCGGGTAGGAAGGCTGGCCCTGGTCGGCGGGCGGCCCGTAGGAGCCGGACGGCGGGTACGAGGGCTGCGCCGGAGGGCCGTAACCCGGCTGCGACGGCGGCACGTCCGGGTTGGGCTGGCCCTGGTAGGGATAGCCGGGCTGCGACGGGTACGGCTGCGTCGGCGGATTTCCCGGCTGGCCGGACCAGGGCGGGCCCGAGCCGGGCTGCTCAGGGTAGGGCTGGCCCGGGTAGGGCTGGTTCGGGGGCTGGGACATCAACGCTCCAGAGATCGGGACACAGCAGAGCGAGCCTAGCGGCCCTGGTCATCGGTCGGCGTCCCCCGTTACGCGAGCCCCGCCACACCGAACGTGCCGGTGCGGCGGGGTCCGGAACGTCAGGCCTTCTTCTCGATCTCGCCACGCATGGTGACGAATTCCTTCTCGAGGTCCGCCCGCTGCTTGAACATCATCGCGATCATGCCGACGCTGCCGTTGTCGGACCAGACACAGACCGCCATGGGTACGCCCGCAGTGCTGCTGTCGCCGCACTTGGCGATGCCGCCGAGAGGGCCCGGGTCGGTGTCGGTCATCGCGTCGACCTTGATGCCGCCCTGGCCGAGGCCCTGGGTGAACTCGTCGAAGCGGCTCTGTGCGGAGCCGCTGATCGAGGACGCGGCGGCGACCATGACGATGTCCTGCTTCTGCACGTCGCCGTAGATGGCGCCGACGGAGCCGGTGGAGCCCGGGATGCGCGACATCTCGCCGTCGAGGCCGTCGATGCTGCTCTGCAGGGCCGCGTCGGTGGCCTTTTCGCGACCGCCCAGAGTCGTCGGCTCGACGACGGTGATCTTGGCTGCGTCGACGACCTCTTCGACCTTGTCCTTGGCGGCGAAGAAGGTGATGACACCACCGGCGATGCACAGCATGGCGACAACACCGACGACGATCAGCACGATCTTCAGCGCCGACGACTTCTTCTTGGCCGGCGGCGGTGCGCCGTACTGCGGGGCGCCGTACTGGCCCTGGCCCTGGTCGGCGGGCGGCGGGTAGGAGCCGGGCGGCGGGTAGGAACCCTGGCCCTGGCCGGGCGGCGGCGGGGGGTACGAACCCTGGCCGGGCGGCGGTGGGTAGGAACCGGGGGCCGCCGGCGGCTGGTAGCCACCCTCGGGCCCGGGCTCACCGGGGTAGGGCGGCTGGTACGGCGGCTGTGACATAAGGAAGCTCCAGAACTAAAGACGTCAGCCGCCGGAGCCTACCGAGGACGAGCAACTCGTGGCGTCGCGTAACCGTCACTGTTGGAACACAGTGGTATTGCAAAAGTCACCCCCGCACCTGGGCAGGTACGGGGGTGACTGAAAAACGGTCAGGCCGGGAGGCTGGCGACACCCTGCGGCAGGAACCGCTTGCCCGTCACACGCTCCGACGTGCCGCTGCGGTCGAGGTACGGCGTCACACCACCCAGGTGGAACGGCCAGCCGGCACCGAGGAGCATGCACAGGTCGATGTCCTGTGCCTCGGCCACGACACCTTCGTCCAGCATGAGCCGGATCTCCTCGGCCAGGGCGTCGAGCGCCTTCTGGCGTACCTGGTCGCCGGTCAGGGGAGCGGAACCGCCCTCGACCAGCTTGACCACCTCGGGGTTGATCTCGTCGTCGACCATGAGCGGCAGGCCGGCGTCGACGATCTTGCGGAGGTTGGGGCTGTCGCCGTAGCGGTCCGGGAACGCCTGGTGCAGCGTCTCGCCCACGTGTAGGCCGACGGCGGGGCCGACGAGCTGCAGCAGCGCGATCGGGCGCATCGGCAGGCCCAGCGGGTCGAGTGCGGTGTCGACCACGTCGAGGGGCGTACCGGCGTCGATGGCGTTGAAGACCTCGCTGGTGAAGCGGGTCAGCAGGCGGTTGACCACGAACGCCGGGGCGTCCTTGACCAGCACCGACGACTTGCGCAGCTCCTTGCCGACCGCGAACGCCGTGGCCAGCGTCTCGTCGTCGGTCCGCTCACCCTTGATGATCTCGAGCAGCGGCAGCACGGCGACGGGATTGAAGAAGTGGAAGCCGACCACACGTTCCGGGTGCTCGAGGTCGGCGGCCATTTCGGTCACCGACAGCGAACTCGTGTTGGTGGCGAGCACTGCCGAAGGGCTGACGATCTTCTCCAGCTCGGCCCAGATCTGCTTCTTGAGGTCGAGGTTCTCGAAGACGGCCTCGATGACGAAGTCGGCGTCGGCGAAGACGGACTTGTCGACCGAGCCGCTGACCAGGCCGCGCAGCTTGGCCGCGGTGCCCTCGTCCATCCGGCCCCGGCCGACCATCTTGTCGATCTGGCCGCCGACGTACCCGACGCCCTTGTCGACGCGGGCCTGGTCGAGGTCGGTCAGGACGACCGGCACCTGCAGGCGGCGGGCGAACAGCAGCGCCAGCTGGGACGCCATCAGACCGGCGCCCACGATGCCGACCTTGGTGACCTTGCGGGCCAGCGACTTGTCGGGCACGCCCACCGGGCGCTTCGCACGCCGCTGCACCAGGTCGAACGCGTACAGGCTGGCGCGGGACTCGTCACCCATGATCAGGTCGGCGAGGGCCTGCGTCTCCGCGGCCGTACCGTCCTCAAAGGTGGCGTCCTTCGCGAGAGCAAGGAGCTCGAGGGCCTTGTTGGCCGACGGGACGGCGCCGTGGAGGCGCTCGTCGAGCTGCTGCTTCGCGAAGAAGAGCACGCCCTCCCACATGTCCTTGTCGACCTCGGGACGCTCGACGGTCACGTCACCGTTGACCACACCCGCCGCCCACTCGAGTGAACGCTCGAGGAAGTCGGCCGGCTCGAACAGCACGTCGGCGATGCCCAGCTCGGCGGCCTGCTTCGGCTTGAGGACCTTCTGGGTGAGGGGGTTCTGCAGGATGACCTGCGCCGCACCCGGCACACCGATCAGGTTGGGGAGCAACTGGCTGCCACCCCAGCCGGGGATCAGGCCGATCGCGACCTCGGGCAGGCCGAGCGCCGCGGCACCGCCGGACACCGTCCGGTAGTGACAGTGCAGCGAGACCTCGAGGCCACCGCCGAGCGCCGCGCCGTTGATGAACGCGAACGTCGGGATGGCCGAGTTCTTGAGCCGGGCGAAGACCGAGTGGCCCAGCTCACCCAGCGCCACGGCCTGGTCCCGCGACGTGATGAACGGCATGCCGGTGATGTCAGCACCGACACAGAAGATGTACGGCTTACCGGTCAGCGCGATGAACGCCGGCTCGGCCGCCGTGGCCTCCGTGATCGCCTCGTCGAGCGACCGCAGCCCGGCCGGGCCGAAGCTGTTCGGCTTCTTGTAGTCCAGGCCGTTGTCGAGCGTGATCAGCGCAGCGGGCTTGTCCAGCCCCGGCACGCGCACCAGCCGGACGAGAGCCTTGGTGACAACCTCGTTGGGGTAGTCCGGGAGTGCCGTCACTTGTCGTTTCCTTCCCAGTTCGGGTTCTCCCAGATGACCGTGCCGCCCATGCCGATGCCGATGCACATGGCGTTGATGCCGTACCGGACCTCGGGGTGCTCGGCGAAGTGGCGGGCCAGCTGCGTCATCAGCCGGACGCCGGAGCTCGCCAGCGGGTGCCCGATCGCGATCGCGCCGCCCCACGGGTTGACCCGCGGGTCGTCGTCGGCGATGCCGTAGTGGTCGAGGAACGCCAGGACCTGCACGGCGAAGGCCTCGTTGAGCTCGAACAGGCCGATGTCGTCGATGGTCAGACCGGCGAGACGCAGGGCCTTCTCGGTCGACGGGATCGGGCCGTAACCCATGATCTCCGGCTCGACACCGACAAAACCGTACGAGACCATGCGCATGGCGACGGGAAGTCCCAGCTCACGCGCGGTCTCCTCGTCGGCCAGCAGGGCCGCCGTGGCGCCGTCGTTGAGGCCGGCCGCATTGCCCGCGGTGACCTTGCCGTGCGGCCGGAACGGCGTCTTGAGCGTGGCCAGCTTTTCCATCGACGTCTCCCGCGGAGCCTCGTCGACGGTCGCCAGACCCCAGCCCTGCTCGGCGTTGCGGATCGCCACGGACACCATGTCGGGCTGCAGCTTGCCGTTCGCGTACGCCTTGGCCGTCTTCTCCTGCGAGGCCAGCCCGTACGCGTCGACACGCTCCTTGGTGATCTGCGGCAGACGGTCGTGCAGATTTTCGGCGGTCGAACCCATGACCAGCGCGGACGGGTCGACGAGCTTCTCGGCCAGGATCCGGGGGTTCGGGTCGACACCCTCACCCATCGGGTGGTGGCCCATGTGCTCGACACCACCGGCGATGGCCACGTCGTAGGCGCCCATCGCGATGCCACCGGCGACGTTGGTCACCGCGGTCATGGCGCCGGCGCACATCCGGTCGATGGCGTAACCGGGAACGGTCTTGGGCAGCCCGGACAGCAGGGCGGCCGTGCGACCGATGGTCAGCCCCTGGTCGCCGGTCTGCGTGGTGGCGGCGATGGCCACCTCGTCCACACGCTCGGGCGGAAGCTGCGGATTACGCCGCATCAACTCACGGATGCATCGAATCACCAGGTCGTCGGCGCGGGTCTCGGCATACATGCCACCCGCCTTGCCGAACGGGGTGCGGACGCCGTCGACGAAGACGACCTCGCGGCTTACTCGGGGCACAACAAGCCTCCTTGCAGGCGAACCCAGGGGGATTTCATGCTACTCGTCGGTAACTTGTTTGCCTACCTCGGTGTCGGATCCACCTCGACCGTAAGTGAGAAGACGATCAAATTCAGGATGTCGCACCTGGTTGCATGGTTCTGACCGTCGCTCCCGCCGATTGCCGGCTGCGTGCATGGCAGACCCGTTGTGGCTGGTCAGTGCGGGTAGGTGCGCGCCAGCCGGGGGGTGATCCCGGCTCGGAACCTCTCGATGCGGGTGCTGATCTGGCGCATGCCGACGGTGTCCTCGAGGCGGTCGAGGTAGAGGTTGTGGCGGGCCAGGGCCGGGAGGTCGACGGTGAAGTAGACGGCCATCAGCGGGTTGACGAAGAGCGTGCTGTCCGCCGTGCGGGTCGTGAACTGCTCGTTGCCGCTGGCGCCGCGGGTGGCCGCGGCGATCTGGCCCTGCACGATGCTCGGCCGCATCGGGGTCGTGGCCTGGGCGTCGGCGACCGCGTCGCGGTAGAGCGCCGCCTCCCGGCCGTGGCCGGGGATGGACAGAGCACCCAGGTAGGCGCCGTCGCGGTCCAGCGTGGCGAGATTTTCCAGCACCTGGACGTGGTTGACGCCGTGGTACGCGTCGATGCCGAAGCCGAGGCAGGTCACCAGCCGGGTCGGCACGTCGAGTCCGGCCACGGCGCCCAGGCTCGCCATGTCCTCCTCCGGCGTGCCCAGCCCGGCCTCGTCACCGCGCATCAGGATGTCCGTGCCACCGTCGACCAGCACGATCGCGTCCACGGCGTACCGGGTGATCAGGTTTTGGTAGGCCGCGCGGAGCGGCTGGACGCCGGTCCGCGGGAAGGCGTGCACGGCCGGCGGCATGTCGTGGGCCGCGAGCCACCGCGCGAGGGTCCGCTCGGGGAAGTAGTCGTCGGGTCCGCGGGTGTCCGGCATGATCAGCGCCAGGTCCGGGTCGAGCCAGGCTTCGAGGTCGAGCAGGCCCAGCTGGGTGAAGGACAGGTTGGCCAGGTGGACATCCACGCCGGCGTCGCGCAGGGCGAACGCCAGCGGTAACCCGGCATATATGTCGAAACCGCCACCGGCGCCCGCGAGGAGCACCGACCGGGCTCCCTCGAGCGCGGTGAAGAGCGGCGGCTTGATCAATCTGCCGGGTCGGCCGGAGTCTCGGGCTGGGCGTCGGGCTGCACCTCGGGCAGGGCCTTGGCGATGTTGTCGGCGAGCAGGACGACCTGCCAGTTGCGTGCGCCGAAGCCGAGGAGGGTGTCCGCCACGGCCTGCGGGGTGACCTCCTCCGGCGGGGACCAGGCCAGCCGGCGGATGAAGTCCGGGCTGATCAGGTTTTCCGGCGGCAGGGTGTGCGCCTCCGCGGTGCTGATGACCACCTGGCGGCAGCGCTGCAACCTCGCGGCGGCGATCGGGTCGCGTTCCGCCCAGCGGTGCGGGGGCGGCGGGCCCTCCACCGGCACGTTCACCGGCAGCTCGTCGTCGGGCAGGGCGCGGGCGGCGTCGAGCGCGTCGAGCCAGACCCGGGCCAGGCGGCGGACCGAGCGGCCACCGAAGCCGGGCAGGCCGAGCAGGGTGCGTTCGTCCTTGGGGTCCAGCTCGGCCGCCGCGATGATCGCCGAGTCGGGCAGGACACGACCCGGCGCCGAGTCGCGGCGGGACGCCACGCCGTCGCGGGCGTACCAGAGGGCGCGGACGCGGGACTGAGCGCGGGCACCACGGACTCGGTGTATTCCCGACGTGCGGCGCCACGGGTCGGGGCGGGTGCGGGGCGGACGGTCGGCGCTGGCCACGAGGGCCTCGAACTCCTCGGCGGCCCAGGCGGACTTGCCCTGCCGGTCGAGCTCCGCGGCGAGCAGGTCGCGCAGGTCGGTGAGCATCTCGACGTCCAGGGCGGCGTACGTCAGCCAGGACTCCGGCAGCGGGCGGGTCGACCAGTCGGCCGCCGAGTGGTGCTTCTCCAGCGAATAGCCGAGCAGCTGCTCGGTCAGCGCGGCCAGGCCGACACGCTCGAAACCGGCCAGTCGGGCGGCGAGCTCGGTGTCGAAGAGCTTGCGCGGCTTCATGCCGATCTCGGCCAGGCAGGCCAGGTCCTGGCTCGCGGCGTGCAGCACCCACTCGGTGTTCGCCAGCGCCTCGTCGAGCGTGCTCAGGTCGTCCAGGGGCATCGGATCGATCAGGACGGTGCCCGAACCGGCCCGGCGCAGCTGCACCAGATAGGCCTTCTGGGTGTAGCGGTAGCCGGACGCGCGTTCCGCGTCGACGGCCACGGGGCCGGTGCCGGCGGCCATGCGCGCGACAACTTCGGCCAGCTCAGCGGCGGTCTCCACCGGCCTCGGAGTGCCGTCCCGGGGCGCCGTGAGGGGAACGGACGTGCGGGCAGGCTCGGGCTCGGGACCGCCAGACATCGGGTCGGGCGGCACGGCGTGCGGTCCGTCCCCTGCTTGGTCCGGCGCGTCCCGACGGCGCAGGGGTGCTTCGTCGGTCACCACGTAACCGTACGGGGGTACCGCCCCCCTGGTGCGCAGCCGGGTCCCGGCGCGTCGGGCCTCGATCCACTCGACTCTTTGAAGAAAGCTGCCCGAGGCCCGTCCGCGGACCCCTTTTCGTCCGTACTACCGGCCGGAGCGTCGACACCCGGGAGGCCCGTGCCGCATGACGACTGCCTACGACCCCTTCGGGGTGCCGGGCCCGCGCCGGGCACCGCAGGATCCGCTGCTCAGCCTGCCCGACCACCCCTCGGGTGAGTGGGCCACCGCGCCGCGTGCCGTCCCGCGGATAGGGCATCCGCGCCCGGCCCGCCGTGCCCCCGGGCCGTACCTGCCGTCGCCCACGGGCGCCGCGCCCTATCCGGTGGTCGCCGAACCGTCGAGCGAGCCTGCTGTCCTCAACGGCCGCGGCCGGAGCCGGCTGATGACAATTCTGCTGGTCATCGTGCTGCTGCTGGTCGCCGGCTGGCAGGCCTGGCGCCTGGACCGGGTCGACCACCGCCTCGTGACCAGCACCGAACAGCTCACGGCGGCGATCGGCCGCCAGGATCAGCTCGCGGATCGGGCCGACCGGCTGGAGAAGCAGCTCGCCGCGGTCTTCGACCCCGAGGCGATCTCACAGACCGTGCTCCCGAGCGTCTTCCGGGTCCGGGCCGGCAACTTCACCGGTACGGCGTTCTCGGTCGGCGACAAGGCGGCGGACGGCCAGGCGAACCTGCTGACGAACTACCACGTGGTCGAGTCGGTGTGGGAGTCCGGTAACCGCAAGGTCTTCCTCGAGCGTGGCAAGGACGAGCTGTCCGCGACCATCGTCAAGGTCAGCAAGAACAAGGATCTGGCGCTGCTCCGCGCCAACCGCAAGATCGCCGGGCTCGACACCGCCCCCGCCACGGTCAAGCCGGGCCAGCAGGTGGTGGTCGTCGGCGCGCCGCTCGGCCTCGAGGACACCGTGACGACGGGTGTTGTCAGCGCCTACCGGCCCGACGACGCCGAGGGCCCGTCGATCCAGTTCGACGCGCCGATCAACCCGGGCAACTCCGGCGGACCCGTGGTGAACAGCGAGGACGAGGTCATCGGACTCGCCACCGCAAAAGCCCGTGACGCCGAGGGCATCGGTATCGCCGTACCGATCAAGACCGCTTGTGACGCCTTCAAGGTCTGTTAGTTCGCGTCCGCCCGCTGGCGGTTGTTGAGAGATGTCACGCCCGGGGGCGGAAGGCCCGCGGTCGAGGCGAGCATCGTGCACCAGCCCTGGAGGTGGGCGCCGAGGTCGTCGGAGGTCGGCGTCCACGAGGCGCGGATCTCCAGGTCGGCGGTCGGCGCCGGACCGGCGAGCTCGCCGAAGCGGGTCGACGTGGTCTGGGTGATCGTGCCGCCGATCGCGGTGTAGGCCGCCGCGTGCTGGTCCAGGCCGTCGCTGAGCCAGGTCCAGGCGACCGCGGGCAGCAGCGGGTCGCCGGCCATGTCGGACTCCAGCTCGGCCGTGATCAGGGTGACCAGCCGCAGGTTGCCCTGCCAGGCGTCGTGCCCGTCGGGGTCGTGGAGCAGGATCAGCCGGCCGCTCGCCACCTCGTCACCGTCGCGCAGGACGGTCGCGCTCAGCGCGAACCCCCACGGGGCGAGCCGCTGCGGCGCGGCGATCTCCTCGAGCAGGATCTCCTCGCGCGGCGCAGCAGCCCGGAGCCCGGCGACGGCGCGGGTGAACGCCTCGGGTGCAACGGACGTGGGCGCCATGGGACGAAGCCTATGCCGATCACCGCGATCCTCCCTTGCGCGGCGCGCCGCACAGCCTCGTTCACTCACGTGGCACGATGTCGCAAGTGACCACGACTCTCCAGGATTCGGTGTTCGTCCGGGCCTGCCGCGGCCGGTCAGTGCCGCACACGCCCGTCTGGTTCATGCGGCAGGCGGGCCGGTCCCTGCCCGAATATCGCAAGATCCGCGAAGGCGTCGGGATGCTCGAGTCCTGCCGCCGTCCCGACCTGGTCACCGAGATCACCCTCCAGCCGGTACGCCGCCACGGCGTCGACGCGGCCATCCTGTTCAGCGACATCGTGGTGCCGCTGGCCGCCGCGGGTGTCGACCTGGACATCGTGCCCGGCACGGGCCCGGTCGTCGCCGAGCCGATCCGTACGGCCGCCGACGTCGCCGCGCTGGGGACGCTGGAGCCGGGTGACGTGTCGTACGTCGACGAGGCCGTGCGCCTGCTGGTGCCGGAGCTCGGCGCGACGCCGCTGATCGGGTTCGCGGGTGCGCCGTTCACGCTGGCCAGCTATCTCATCGAGGGCGGCCCGTCCCGGACGTACCTGAAGACCAAAGCCATGATGTACGGCGACCCGGACCTCTGGAACGAGCTGTGCGGCAAGCTGGCCGACATCACGCTGGCGTTCCTGCGGGTGCAGGTCGGCGCGGGTGTCAGTGCGGTCCAGCTCTTCGACTCGTGGGCCGGCGCGCTGTCCGAGGCGGACTACCGCCGGTTCGTCCTGCCGCACTCCGCCCGCGTGCTGAGCGGTCTCCAGGATGCGGGTGTCCCGCGGATCCACTTCGGGGTCGGTACGGGTGTGCTGCTCCAGGCCATGGGGGAGGCCGGCGCCGACGTGGTCGGTGTCGACTGGCGCACCCCGCTGGACCGGGCCACGACCGTCATCGGGCCGGACAGGTCGGTGCAGGGCAACCTCGACCCCGCGATCCTCTTCGCGCCCTGGGAGGTCGTCGAGCGCGAGGCCCGCCGGGTCGTCGCCGAGGGCCGCGCCGCGCCCGGGCACGTCTTCAACCTCGGTCACGGTGTCATGCCGGAGACCGACCCCGAGGTCCTCACCCGCCTGGTCGAGCTGATCCACACCCTGTAGGCACGAGTTGTCACATCGAAGTACCCCGGTGGCCGTCGAGGGCCGCGACCTGACAGGGTGACAAGTGTGCGGAAGCGTGTTGCGGTCGTGGGTGGCGGAATCGCCGGGCTCGCTGCCGCCGTACGGATCCGGGACCGCGCCCCCGCCGACACCGAGATCATCGTGTACGAGCAGTCGGGCCGTCTCGGCGGCAAACTGCGCACCGGTGAGCTGGCCGGCACCGTCGTCGAGCGGGGCGCCGAGTCGTTCCTGATCGGTGGCCCGGACGGTGGTGAGTCCGCAGCTGTGCGCTTCGTCCGCCGGGTCGGCCTCGGCGACTCCCTCGTGCACCCGGCCGCTGTGCCGGCGGCGCTGGCCATCGCCGGGCGCCTCGAGCCGGTGCCGAAGGGCACGCTGGTGGGCGTACCCGGTGATCTGACGTCCTTGGGGGCAGTGGCGCGACCGGCGGCGGACGCCGACCGCGACGAGGGCCGCCCGCTGCTCGCGCCCGGCGCCGACATCGCCGTGGGCGCGCTGGTCCGGGCCCGGTACGGCGACGAGGTGGCCGACCGGCTCGTCGATCCGATGCTCGGCGGTGTCTACGCGGGCCGCGCCGACCGGCTGTCCCTGGCGACCACCATGCCCGCGCTGGCCCGCACCGCCCGCACCGAGCACACCCTGGCCGGCGCTGTCCGCGCTGCTCAGGCCGCGTCCGTGCGGGTGCCGGGGCGACCGATCTTCGGCGCGGTCGCCGGCGGGATGGGCCGCCTGGTCGCCGCCGCCGCGGGGCCGCGGCGCCCGGCTCAGCCTCGGCCTGCCGTCCGCGAGCTGGCCCGGACCTCGCACGGGTGGCGGCTGCTGATCGGCCCGGTGTGGGAGCCGCAGACCGACGACGTCGACGCCGTGGTGCTCGCCGTGCCCGCGCGCCCGGCGTCCCGGCTGATCTCCGGCCTCGACCTGTCCGCGGCCGCCGAGATCGAGGAGCTCGATTACGCCAGCGTCGCGCTGGCCGCGTTTGCGCTGCCTCCGGGCACACCGCTGCCCGACCTGTCGGGATTTCTGGTGCCGCCGACCGAGGGCACGCTGGTCAAGGCGGCGACGTTCTTCACGCACAAGTGGTCCCACCTGCACCGCGAGGGCGGGCCGGTGATCATCCGGGCGTCGCTCGGGCGCGTCGGCGAGGAGGAGCGGTTGCAGCACGACGACACCGTGCTCGCCGCGACCGCTCACGCCGAGCTGGGCAAACTGCTCGGTGACGCGTTGCCGCCACCGGTCGCGTCCTGGGTGCAGCGCTGGGGCGGTGGGCTCCCGCAGTACGCACCCGGTCACCTCGACCGGGTCGCGCTGGCCCGGGCCGCACTCGCCACCAGCCCCGGCCTCTCCCTGGCCGGCGCCGCCTTCGACGGCGTCGGCATCCCAGCCTGTGTAGCCAGCGGCGAGAAGGCCGCCGACGACGTCTTGAAATACTTGGAGGAGCGATGACCGACCAGCCGCAGACCAACGCCGCGCGGGTCAAGGAGCTGAACGCGACGATCCGCTACACGATGTGGTCGGTCTTCAAGGTCGCCTCGCCGCTCCCCGCCCTGCGTGAGGACCTGGCGAGCGAGGTCGACGCGCTGTTCGAGCAGCTGCTCGGCAAGGACGTCGTCGTCCGTGGCACCTACGACGTGTCCGGCCTGCGCGCCGACGCCGACATCCTGGTCTGGTGGCACTCCGAGTCGCCGGACGCGCTGCAGGAGGCCTACGGGCTGTTCCGGCGTACAGCCCTGGGCCGGCACCTCGAGCCCGTGTGGTCGCAGATGGCACTGCACCGGCCCGCCGAGTTCAACAAGAGCCACCTGCCCGCGTTCCTGGCCGGTGAGGAGGCGCGCCCGTACATCTGCGTCTACCCGTTCGTGCGGTCGTACGAGTGGTACCTGCTCCCCGACGAGGAGCGGCGTTTCATGCTGGCCGAGCACGGCAAGATGGCGCGCGGCTACCCCGACGTGCGGGCCAACACCGTTGCTTCGTTCGCGCTCGGCGACTACGAGTGGATGCTCGCGTTCGAGGCCGACGAGCTGCACCGCATCGTCGACCTGATGCGTGACCTGCGCGCCTCGACGGCCCGCCGGCACGTCCGTGAGGAAGTGCCGTTCTACACGGGCCGCCGTCGGTCGGTCACCGAGCTCGTCGCCACGCTCCCTTAAGCCCGCTTCATGGGTACGTGGGGGATGCCGTCCTCCAGGTACCCGGGCCCGGCCTCGGCGTACCCGAAACGGCTGTAGAAGCCGGTCAGGTGCGCCTGGGCCTCGAGCGTGCTGGGCCGAGATCCGATCACCGTCAGCGCGTGCTCCATGAGCCTGCTCGCGTGGCCGCCCTTGCGTGCGTCCGGCGCCGTCACCACGCGGCCGATCCGCGGAGTGCCGTTGTCGTCGAGGATCCGCAGGTAGGCCAGGATCTCGTCGCCCCGGGCCAGCCACACGTGGCGGGTGCCGGGCTCGTCGTCGCGCCCGTCCAGCTCGGGGTAGGGGCACTTCTGCTCGACGACAAAAACATCGACGCGCAGCTTCATGATCGCGTACAGGGTGCTGACGTCGAGGTCGCGGAAGGCCGCGACATGGGTCTCCGGTTGCATGAATCGGATTTTAGGGCGTCACCGATCGCACCCCCGGGCGTTGGTGAGAGAGGAGCCGGGCACTCTGGAGGGGAAAATGATCAAGCGGAGCAAGCTCTTCGGCAACAAGACCAGGGTGACCTTCTGCCTGCCGAAAGACGCTCCCGACGGGTCGGTGAGCGTGGTCGGCACGTTCAACGACTGGGAACCGGGACTGCACGAGCTCAAGGTGCGCCGGGACGGCATGCGCACTGTGACGCTGAGGCTCGATCCGGGCCACTACCGCTTCCGGTATCTCGCCAGCGACGGTGTCTGGCTCGACGACGAGCACGCGGACGCGGTCGGCCCGCAGGGCAGTGAATTGGTCCTCTGAAGTTTCGTTCGCCTGCGCGCGGGCAGGCAACCCCTGAATAGTTGACGTAACAACCAACTACGGAAGGGGTCCTCGTGGCTGCCGTGAAACTGGCGATCATCTACTACTCGTCGACGGGCACGATCCACAGCATGGCGGAGCGGCTCTCGCAGGCCGGTGAGAAGGCCGGCGCCGAGGTGCGGGTCCGCCAGGTGGGGGAGCTCGCGCCGCCGGAGGCCATCGCGTCGAACGCGGCGTGGAGTCAGCACTTCGACAAGACCAAGAACGAGCCCAAGGCCACGGCTGACGACGTCGTCTGGGCGGACGCGGTGCTCTTCGGGACCCCGACCCGGTACGGCAACGTCGCCAGCCAGCTCAAGCAGTTCATGGACACCCTCGGCCCGCAGTGGCAGCAGGGTCTGCTCGCCGACAAGGCGTACGCGGGCTTCACCGCGACGATGACCGCGCACGGCGGCCAGGAGTCGACGCTGCTCGCGCTGTACAACACGATCCACCACTGGGGTGGCGTGGTGGCGGCGCCCGGCTACACCGACCCGCTCAAGTTCGCCGACGGCAACCCGTACGGTGTCTCGCACGTGACCGGGGGTAACAACGACGCCCCGCTGACCGAGGTTCAGAACGCGGCGCTCGACCACCTGGCCCAGCGCATCATCAAGATCGGTGGCCGGCTCCGCGATTAGTCCATCGATGGGGTGTTTCCCTCGGACGGCTGCGTTGGCAGACTGGGCGCGTGAAAAAGTTCGATGCTGACCTGACCAACGCCGTGTGGCGACGCAGTGCCGCTTCCGAGAAGGCCGGCGCCGCCGCCGTCGAGGTTGCTCTGCTCGACGGCGGGGGAGTCGCGGTGCGGGACGGTCTGCGCCCCGACGGTGACGTGCTGTTCTTCACCCCGGCCGAATGGGACGCCTTTGTCGGCGGCGCCAAGGACGGCGAGTTCGACCTGTAGCGTGTCGAAATGGGGCGTGACGGTCTTTCCGGATATCAACCTGAAAAAGGTTCATTTCTGGGTAGCCTGCCCGTATGACCATTCACGAGAGTTCTGACCTGCTGAAAAAGGTGGAGCGCTACGAGGCTGCCGTGAAGGAGCTCGAAGCCGCCCACGAGGACGTCAAGGACGTCCTGATCGACACGATCCTGTTCGCCCGGTGGCAGCAGCTCGGCGGTCAGCTCGGCTTCTCCGCGGTCGACCCCGCGAAGCAGAAGGAAGAGCCGAACCGTGACCTCCAGCAGCTCAACCAGCAGATCTCCGCGATGAGCGAGTCCTGGGCGCACTAGCTGTGACCGGCGACGCCCGGGGCCTTGAGGGCTCCGGGCGCCCGGAGGCGCTAGCGTGGCGGCCATGGTCGACACCCAGTACGAAGATCTGCTGCGCCGGGTTCTCGAGACCGGCATCCCGAAGGCGGACCGCACCGGCACCGGCACGGTCAGCCTCTTCGGTGAACGCCTGCGCTACGACCTGTCGCAGGGCTTCCCGCTGATCACCACGAAGCGGGTGCACTTCAAGTCCCTCGCGGTCGAGCTGCTCTGGTTCCTGCGCGGCGACAGCAACACCCAGTGGCTCCGCGAGCGCGGTGTGACCATCTGGGACGAGTGGGCCGACAAGAACGGTGACCTCGGCCCGGTCTACGGCAAGCAGTGGCGTTCCTGGCCCAGGCCCGACGGTGGTCACGTCGACCAGATCACCGAGCTGCTGACGACGCTCCGCCAGAACCCCGACTCGCGCCGGATGATCGTCTCCGCCTGGAACGTCTCCCAGCTGCCGGAGATGGCGCTCATGCCGTGCCACGCGATGTTTCAGTTCTACGTCGCCGACGGCAAGCTCTCCTGCCAGCTCTACCAGCGCAGCGCGGACATGTTCCTCGGCGTGCCGTTCAACATCGCCAGCTACGCGCTGCTCACCCAGCTGATCGCGGCCCAGGTCGGCCTGGTCCCCGGCGACTTCATCTGGGTCGGCGGCGACTGCCACATCTACTCGAACCACGTCGAGCAGGTCAAAGAGCAGCTCAGCCGGCCCGCGTACGCGTTCCCGCAGCTGGAGATCGCCCCGGCGGACTCGCTCTTCGACTACGCGTACGAGGACTTCAAGGTTGTTGGTTATGAGCATCACCCGGCTCTGCGGGCACCGGTCGCCGTATGACGATCCACCTGATCTGGGCTGAGGCCGCGGGTGGTGTGATCGGCGCGGAGGGTGGGATTCCCTGGAACGTGCCGGGGGAGCAGAAGATCTTCCGCGAGCGCACCCTGGGCTCGACCGTGGTCATGGGCCGGACCACCTGGGACTCGCTGCCGGAGCGTTTCCGGCCGCTGCCGGGCCGGCGTAACGTCGTCCTGACCCGGCAGTCCAGCTGGTCGGCGGCGGGCGCGGAGGTCTTCGGCTCGATCAACGACCTGCTGAAGGTCCACGACGACTTCTGGGTCATGGGCGGCGGGGCGGTCTACACCGCGTTCCTGCCGCTCGCCACCCACATCGTGCGGACCCGGATCGACCTGGCCGTCGAGGGAGACACCTTCGCGCCGCGTCTCGGGCCGGAGTGGCAGGTCACCGCCGGTGCCGACCTGACGTCGGACACCGGCGTGCATTACGTGGTGGAGGACCTCACTTCGGGTCGAGCTTGATCGACAGGCTGTTCACGCAGTGCCGCGTGTTCTTCGCCGTCATCATCTCGCCCTTGAAGACGTGGCCGAGGTGGCTGCCGCACCGGGCGCACTGGATCTCGGTGCGGACCATGCCGAGGCTGCGGTCCTCGATCTCCTTGATCGCTCCCGGGATGGCGTCGTCGAACGACGGCCAGCCGCAGTGCGAGTCGAACTTCGTGTCACTGGGGTAGAGCGCGGCACCACAGGCGCGGCACTCGTACGTGCCCTCGGTCTTGGTGTCGACGTACTCGCCGCGCCAGGCCGGCTCGGTGGCGCCCTGGCGCAGCACCCGGAACTCGTCGGGGCTCAGGCGGACCCGCCACTCTTCTTCGGTGGTGGGCAGGGTGGTCTTGTCGGTTGCCATGCCACCAAAGGTACGTCGGCGCACCGCCAGTGCGCCGTCCGTCCGGCCCCGGAGCCGTTGAGCAGCTATGGACGCAGCGCGATTCAGCCCCACCTGGCAGCAGGCCCTCGGCCGCGGTTTGTACCTCGGCGTTCTCACCGCGGTGGTGGCGCTGCTCGTCACCGTGGTGGCGCTGAGTCTGACGCCGTCCGCACCACCGCACTGGGCCTGGCCGCTGCTCGCCTTCGGACCACCCCTCGCCGGTGTGCTCGTCGGCGCCCTCGTGCGTCCCCGGGTCGGTACGCGTGTCGACGCCCGCGGCATCCGTACGGTGACGCCCTTCGGTGAGGGTGTCGAGCCGTGGAGTGAGGTCGTGGACCTGCGCGCCGAACGCCGGGGCGCCCGCACGGTGGTCTCCGTCTACCTCGAGTCGGGCGCGAGTGTGCAGCTCAGCGCTCCGTACAGTGGGGAACTTTTTGCCTCGGACCCGCAGTTCGAGCTCAAGATGTTCGCTCTGTCGCACTTGTGGCGGAGTCATCGCTTCGGTGGCGTTCCGAGCTGAAATGAACCGTCGGGAGTGCCGATGCTGCGATTTCGGGCATAAGCCGCTAAACTCCCTCCGGACCAAGACGGACTTACCGCAACAGAACGGATGCCCTTCATGAGTTTGACGCGCCGGTTGGCCGCTGGAATTCCCGCGGCCGGCGTCACCGTCCTCGCCGCACTGGCCCTCTCGGGGTCCCCTGCCGCTGCGACGGGCGACGAGTCCGCCGCCCGCGCCAAGCAGCCCGCTGTGATGGCAACGCCGTGTTCGGAGGTGCCGCGCGGCGAGAAGTGCGACTACGCGTACGGCGACGACGACGAGGCTCCTGGCGACACCGCCACGGACGATGTGACCGACACCCCGACCCGCGGTGGGCCCGGCTACGGCGGCGAGAGCCCCACGCCGTCCCCGTCGGTGACCCCGACAACGCCGACCGCCAGCGTCGACACCGTGCCGCCGGGCGGCGAGAGCCCGGCGGTCACCCCGTCGGCCAGCACCCCGGGCGGCGTCAGCGCGGGCGGCACCCTCCCGCTGACCGGTGCCCCGATGGGCATCACCATGGGAATCGGTGGCCTCATGGTCGCCGCCGGTGCGGCTGCCATCCTCATCACCCGGCGTCGTCGCAGCGCCTGACCCGAAAAGCACCACCGAAGGCCGTTCCCGGATCTTTCCGGGGGCGGCCTTCGCCGCACCTGCCCTAAGGTCGACCCATGGCCCCATCTGCCAAGTCACCCGCCGTCGAGCTCGAGATCGCCGGTCATCCGGTACGCCTGAGCAGCCCCGACAAGGTCGTCTTCCCCGGCCCCGGATACACGAAGCGGGACGTCTTCGAGTACTACCTCGCGGTCGGCGACGGCATCATGCGGGCCCTCTCCCGCCGCCCCACGACCCTCCAGCGCTTCCCCGACGGCATCGACGGGGAAATGTTCTTCCAGAAACGCATCGGCGCCCGCGGCGTCCCACCGTGGATCACCACCGAGACCATCACCTTTCCGAGCGGCCGCACCGCCGACGAGTTGTGCCCCGCCGACCTGGCCCACGTGGCCTGGGCCGCCCAGATGGGCACAGTGGTCTTCCACCCGTGGCCCGTCCGCGCCGGCGCCGCCGACAACCCCGACGAACTCCGCATCGACCTCGACCCCCAGCCGGGCACCGATTTCGGCGACGTGGTGGCGACCGCGGGAGTGGTCCGAGAGGTCCTGAACGACCTGGGCTGGACCGGCTACCCGAAAACCTCCGGCGGCCGCGGCGTCCACGTCTACGTCCGCATCGCCGCGGACCACTCGTTCGTCGACGTCCGCCGCGCCGCGATCGCGCTGGCCCGCGAGGTCGAACGCCGCAACCCCACCCACATCACCACGGCGTGGTGGAAGGAGGAGCGCGGCGAAAAGGTCTTCCTGGACTACAACCAGATGGCGCGCGACCGGACGATCGCTTGTGCGTACTCCCTGCGTGCCAACGCCCGCGCGACCGTCTCCACGCCGGTGACCTGGGACGAGCTCACTTCGGTCGAGCCGGACGATTTTGACCTGCGTACCGTCCCGCCCCGCTTCGCCGCCATCGGTGATCCGCACGCGGCCATCGACGACGTGGCCTACGACTTGGCGCCGCTGCTGGAATGGTCCGATCGCGACGCTGCCGGCGGGCTGGGCGATCTGCCCTATCCGCCGGACCACCCCAAGATGCCGGGGGAGCCGAAGCGGGTGCAGCCTTCCAAGGACCGCGACCGCAAGAAGTGACGTGGTTTTCGGGGTGGGGCTCGGGGGCGGGGATGACCCACTCCAGGCGGTCAGGCTTGATCCTTCCGTGGGTCATCCCCGCCCCCGAGCCGACGGAAGGCCCGGACGATGCGGCTGAGCGGCCGTGCGTCACGGCAGCGGGAGGTTGTCCAGGGCCAGGGTGAGGTCGGCGATCTGCCATCCGGTGGCGGATCGGCGCAGTTCGAATGTGTAGGCGCCGGTCGAGATCACCTGCACGGTCTCGCCGGTGTTCCGCGTTTGCATCAGGTAGGCGCGTACCTGGGCGTTGTCGGGGTTTGATGTCTTGACCACGACGTTGCTCAGGTGGTGCCGGACCTTTCCGGTCTGGGCTGCGTGCCCTTCGCGGACGAAGGCGAGCACCGCCGTGCGGCCGGTGACAGGGCCGAGCACTCCTTGGCCGGGCACCGTGAAGGTCCAGGTGGTGTCCTCGGTCAGGATCGCTTCCAGGGCGGGCACGTCGAGCTCGTCCAGGGCGTGGGCGTAGGTCGCCACCGCCTGCTGCAGTTCGGCGATCATGGGGTCACCGTCAGCACGATCTTGCCCTGGATGTGGCCCTGGGCGGCTCGTGTGTGTGCGGCGGCGGCCTCGGAGAGCGGGTAGGTGCTGTCCACCCCGGTCTGGAGCTTGCCCTCGTCGAAGAGGCGCCCGATCTCGGCGAGCTGGGGGCCGTTGGATCGCACCTGGATGTTGGAGACCGAGATGCCCAGACGCTCGGTCTCTTCCGGGTCGTACTGGGCGAAGAACACCGGGAGCATCGTGCCGCCGCGCTTGAGTACGGTCAGGAAGCGTGAGCTGTCCGGGCCGCCGACCGTGTCGATCACGAGGTCGACCCCGCTGACCACGTCCGCGGCGCGTGTTGTGGTGTAGTCGATGAACTGGTCGGCGCCGAGCTTGCGCAGGAACTGCTCATGGCGGCCCGAGGCGACCGCGATCACGTGCGCGCCCTTCCACTTCGCCAGTTGCACCGCGAAGTGGCCCACTCCGCCGGCGGCGCCGTTGACCAGCACGGTCATCTCCGGTGTGATCGGCACCGGCTGGTGCACCTGGCCGGTGAACGGGGACGGCACGTCGTGGCCGAGATCGATCAGGTACTGCCAGGCCGTGAGCACGGCCATCGGTGCCCCGGCCGCCTGTACGGGGTCGAGACCGGCGGGTTTGTGAGCCAGGTCCGACGCCGGTGCGGCCACGTGCTCGGCGTACGTCCGGCCGTCGAAGCCAGGGAACCGCAGCATGCCGAAGACCTCGTCGCCGACGGCGAACTCCGCCACGTCCGGGGCTACCGCCTCGACCACACCTGACATGTCCGTTCCGGGAGTCAGGGGGAATTCCAGCGGCGGCCTCATCTCGGCCGGCATGACCTTCAGACCTTCGCGCAGGTACCAGTCCGGCGGGTTGATGCCCGCCGCGTGCACCCGGACGAGGACCTCGCCCGGTCCGAGCTCGGGCACCGGCACCTCTTCGTACTGGAGAACTTCCGGCCCGCCGGCTTCGTGGAACTGGATCGCCTTCATCACGCCTGCGCTTTCTCGGGGAAACGTTGCTCCTTCAGTGAAGGCCCGGGACGGCACGACCGTCCAAGACCGGTTCGGCAACCGATCATTCCGAAAAGACATGACGCGTACGCTGGGCCGGGTGAACGATCTCGGGCAGGACCTGGATCTGCGGCTGGTGCGCTACTTCACGGCGGTCGCGGCGCACCAGCACTTCGGCCGGGCCGCCGCCGACCTGCACGTCGCCCAGCCGGCGCTGAGCCGCCAGATCCAGCGGCTCGAGAAACATCTCGGCGCACGACTGCTGGACCGCGTGCCCCAGGGCACCCGGCTCACTCCGGCCGGCCAGGCGTTCCTTCCCCGGGCCCAGGCCCTGCTGCAGGCTGCCCGGCAGGCCGAGCTGGCCGTGCGCGACCAGGCCGGGACCGAGCGGATCACCATCGGCTACGTCGAGGACCTCGTGATCACCGCCGCGGTCCGGGAACTGCGCCGCCGCCACCCGCACGCCGAGATCACCACCCGGCACCTGAGCTGCCGAGACGTGGGAGCACTGTCCGACAGGCACGTCGACGCCCTGATCGGGCGGGCCCCGCTGCCGCTGGCCGCCGATGAGGTGCTCACCACCCCGCTGTACGAGGAGCCCCGGATGCTCGTGGTCCCGCGCGGTCATCCCTGGGCCGGCCGTGCGTCGGTGACCTCGGAGGAACTGGCCGGAGAGCAGGCGGCACCCTGCGCTTTCGAGACCGCGGACTGGACCTCCTACCAGCTGCTCGGGCCCGCTGTGCCGCCGGCGGAGAGCTACGAGGACAAGCTCGAGCTGGTCGCGAGCGGCCGGGCGATCGCCGTGCTACCGGCCGGTGATCTGCGCAGTTCCCTGCGTCCCGACCTGGTCACCGTCCCGATCGAAGGTGCTCCCGCGAGCCGGGTCGTCGTGGTCAGCCGCAAGCGCGACCCGAATCCGATGATCAGGAGTTTCCGGTCGGCGGCCAAGGCCTCCCTGGCACCCGGTCAGGGGTCTGGGGTGGTCGGGGTGACCAGGCCTGTCTCGTAGGCCACGACCACGGCCTGGACGCGGTCGCGGAGGTTGAGTTTGGCCAGGATGCGGGCCACGTGGGTTTTCACGGTGGCTTCGGAGAGGTGGAGGGTCGCGGCCAGTTCGGCGTTGCTGAGGCCTCGGGCCAGCAGGCGGAGGACCTCGGTTTCGCGGGGCGTGAGCGTGGCCAGGTCGCGGTGCAGAGTCGCTGTTTCCGGGTCGCGGCGGGCGAAGCGCTGGACCAGGCGGCGGGTGATGGCCGGGGCCAGGAGGGCGTCGCCGTTCTGGACCATGAGGACGGCGGCGACCAGGTGTTCCGGGGTGACGTCCTTGAGGAGGAAGCCGCTGGCACCGGCGGCGAGGGCGGCGTAGACGTACTGGTCCAGGTCGAAGGTGGTCAGGATGATGATGCGGGGGGCCGCTGCCGCTCCCGTGAGGATGCGGCGGGTCGCTTCCAGGCCGTCGAGCTCGGGCATGCGGACGTCCATGAGCACAACGTCGGGGCGGGTGCGGCGGACCGCGTCGATGGCTTCGGCGCCGGTGGCGGCCTCGGCGACGACGTCGACGCCGCCGGCGGTGAGGATCATGCGGAACCCGGTGCGGACCAGGGACTGGTCGTCGGCGACAACAACGCGGACGGTCATGCCGGCTCCAGGGGGATGAGGGCTTCGACGCGGTAGCCGGCGGGGCGGGGCTCGGCACGGAGGGTGCCGCCGTAGATCGTCAGGCGTTCGCGGAGGCCGAGGAGGCCGCGGCCGCCCGTGGTGCGGGGCGGGGCCGGGAGGATCGGCTCGGTGTTGAGGACCTCGATGCGGAGGGCTTCCGGCTGATATTCGACGGTGACCGTGGCGGCGGCGCCGGGGGCGTGGCGGACCATGTTGGTCAGGGCTTCCTGGACCACGCGGTAGGCGGTCAGGCCGATGCCGGACGGAACCGGGACCGGCCCGCCGAGGACGGTCAGCTGAACCGCCACGCCGGCGTCATGCATGCGCGCCACCAGGGCGGGAAGGCTTTCGATGCCGGGTTGGGGGTCCACCGGGCTGTCCGGTGCCGGATCGGAGAGCAGGCCCATCACGTGGCGGAGCTCGGTGAGAGCGGACCGGCCGGTGGATTCGACGGCCAGCAGGGCCTCGCGGGACTCGTCCGGGGCGGCGGCGAGGACCGCGCGGGCCGCGCCCGCCTGGATGACCATGACGCTGACGTGGTGGGTGACGACGTCGTGAAGCTCGCGGGCGATGCGGGCGCGTTCCCCGGCAACCGCGTCGCGGAGGGCCTCCTCCTGGGCGTGGGTCTCGGCAGCGAGGCGGTGGCGGTCCGCGCCGGCGCGCAGGCGCCACACGTGGTGGCCGCCGGCGGCGGCGACCAGCGGGGCCAGCAGCACGAACGGCAGGTAGTTCCGGGTCACCTCGAGCAGCGTCAGCTGGCGCAGGACGGTGACCAGCACCGCGAGCGCCGGGACCGTCGCCAGCACGAGCAGGCGGTACGGGCTGTGGGCGGCGGCGCTGTAGACGGCGACGAGGCCGGCCAGGATCACGCACGGGTAGATGTTCGGCTGGATGGTGCTGTCCGTCATCAGGACCAGCGGCGCGGCGACCATGATCGTCCACAGGACCGCGAGCGGGTAGCGGCGGCGCAGGATCAGGGGGGCGCACAGGACGAAGACGAGCAGCAACGCCCCGAGTTCCGAGCCGGGCTCGGCCGGCATCGGTGGCGGCGGCGGGTGCGGCAACACACCGAACGGTGGCACCGGCTCCGGGAAATTCGAGTCGTCCGTCGCGGCCTGGAAGCAGGCGAGCCCGAGCGCGACCGCCAGCGCGCCGTCGAGCACCAGGGCCCGCCAGCGTGGCCGGGGCAGCGGTCCCACCGCCTCGATCAGGTTCACCGGCTCATTCTTGCTGGCGTACGCACCCGGGGACATCCGTCGCAGTGTGCACGGCGACTACATCGCAAGGATGACGCCGATCGAGTGTCCACCCACGACGGTACGCCCGGTGCTCCGCCGGACGGACGCGGACGACGACGGTCCGCTCCTAGCGTCACAGCGTCCACCGGATGCCCACGACGAAGGAGCACCTCATGACCGACCCGGTTATCGAACTACGCGGGGTGACACGCCGCTACGACGAGGGGCCGCCAGCGCTGCACGACGTGTCGCTGACCGTGGCGGCGGGCGAGTCCGTGGCCGTGCTCGGGCCGTCCGGCAGCGGCAAGTCGACGCTGCTCAACCTGGTCGCCGGTCTGGACCGGCCGAGCGAGGGCACGGTCACCGTCGCCGGTACGCGGGTGGAGACGCTCGGCGAGGCGGCCTCGGCCCGCTTCCGCCGGGCGCACGTGGGGCTGGTCTTCCAGTTCTTCAACCTGCTCGACGACCTCACCGTGCTGGAGAACGTGCTGCTGCCCGCTCACCTCGCCGGCGCCCCGAAGCGTGGTGCCCGGGAGAACGCGACCCGGCTGCTGGACTCCCTCGGGATCGCCCGGCACGCGGACGCGTACCCGGGGAGGTTGTCGGGTGGTGAACGGCAGCGGGTCGCCGTCGCAAGGTCTCTGATCAACCGGCCGGCGTTGCTGCTGGCCGACGAGCCGACGGGTGCGCTGGACACGGCGTCCGGTGAGGAGGTGCGGCGGCTGCTCACCGATCTGCACGCCGGTGGCCAGACGATCGTGCTCGTCACCCACGATCTGCGGCTGGCGCAGGCGTGCGCGACGCGGACGATCGGCATGCGTGACGGTCGTGTGGAGTCCGACCGATGAGCGGCCTGGGCCGGGTGATCCGGTCCGGTGTCCGGCGCCGGCGCGTGCAGACCGTGGTGATCGGCCTGGTCGCGGCGGCGGCGGTGACCGCGTCGGTACTGGGGGCCGGGCTGCTGGTGGCTTCGCGGGCGCCGTTCGACGACGCGTTCTCGGCGCAGCGGGGGGCGCATCTGACCGTGCAGGCGGACCCGGATCGGGTCACGGAAGCGCAGCTCACGGCCTCTGCCTCCGCTCCGGGTGTGGCGGCTGCTTCCGGCCCGTACCCGGTCATGGGTCTGGATTTCAGGGGCGAGCTGTCGCTGACCGTGGTGGTCCGCGCGGATCCGGGCGGGCCCGTGGATCGGGTCGAGCTGGCCGCCGGGCGCTGGCCGGCCGGGCCCACCGAGATCGTGCTCGGTGGCGGGGCGCTGCGGATGCCGGTCGGTGTGCAGATGACCACGGCCGGGGGGACCGTCTTCACCGTAGTCGGCACGGCGAGGTCGGTCAGTGCCACCGCGGCCGCCTGGGTGCTGCCGTCCGCGCAGCTCGGCCCACCGGATGGCTACCAGATGCTCTACCGCTTCGGGGCCGCGAGCACGCCGGCCGAGGTCGACGCCGGTCGTGCCGCTGTGGCCGCGACGCTGCCGGCGGGTGCGGTGACCGCCGCCCGTTCCTGGCTCGACGTGCGGCAGCGCGCGGTGGAGGACGCGGCCGTGTTCGTGCCGTTCCTGGTCGCGTTTGCGCTGCTCGGCATCGTGATGGCGGTGCTGGTGGTGGGCACGGTGATCGCCGGGACGGTCGGGGCCGCCACCCGCCGCATCGGTGTCCTCAAGGCCCTCGGGTGCACCCCGGCCGGGATCGTCCGCGCCTACGTCGCCCAGGCCCTGCTCCCGGCCGCCGTCGGAGCTGTCGCCGGAATGGTCGTCGGCAACCTGATCGCGCTGCCGGTGCTGGCCGAGACCGAGGAGGTCTACGGCTCTGCCAACACGACGATCGCCTGGTGGGTGACGGCCCTGGCCGCCGGTGGTGTCCTGGCCGTCGTCGCGGTGACCGCCTGGGCCGCCGCGCTGCGAGCGGGCCGGCTGCGCACCGTGGACGCCATCGCGGTCGGGCGCGCTTCCGGCCCCGCCCGCGGCCGGTGGGCGGCCCGGCTCGCGGCCCGCCTCCCGGTCTCCCGCCCGGTCGGGCTCGGCCTGGCCCGGCCCTTCGCCCGCCCCTTGCGGACCGCGGCGATCCTGCTCGCAGTCGCTTCCGGTACGGCCGCAGTCACGTTCGCCACCGGTCTCGGCACGTCCCTGGTACGCATCCAGACCGCCTCCGAGCAGAACACCGCGGACGTCATGGTCGAGGGCAACGGCGGCCCAGGAGTTCTCGCCGCGATCGAGGCGCGGGACGGCACGCGGGCCGCGTACGGGATCGGCCAGGCACCGGGCTCGGTCGCGGGTTTTGCCGACCCGCTGAGCGTCAACGCGTTGACCGGCGACGGGTCGTGGGACGGCTTCGAGATGGTGTCCGGGCGCTGGTTCGCGGCTCCCGGCGAGGCCGTCGCGGGCGCACCTTTCCTCAAGGCGGCCGGCGCTCGCGTAGGGGACACCGTCACGGTGCAGGTGGCGGGCCGGCCGGTCGCCCTGCGCGTGGTGGGCGAGGTGTTCGAGACGGGCACCGGGGTCTTCACCAGCGCCGCGACCGTGCCCGGCCTGAGCCCCGGTGAGTTCCGGATCGCGCTTACCGACGGCACCGACGCCGGCTCCTACGCCGAGGCGCTGACGGGTGTCCTCCCCGCGGGCTGGACCGCGCACCCGAACGGCGGCGAGATCGATCCCCTGCTCGTGGTCGTGCAGGGCCTGACCGCGACGCTGACGCTGCTGCTCATCGCGGTGGCCGCCCTCGGTGTGCTCAACATGCTCATCCTCGACCTGCGCGACCGCGTCCACGATCTCGGCGTCCACAAGGCGCTGGGCATGACACCGCGGCAGACCATCGTCATGGTGGTCGCGTCCGTCGCGGGGATCGGCGTGGCCGGCGGGCTGCTCGGCGTACCCGTGGGTGTGGTGATGCAGCGGCTGGTCGTGCCCGCGATGGCCGCGAGCGGCGGGCTGCACGTGCCCGAAACGCTGCTCGACGTCTACGGCCCGGTGCTGCTCATCGTGCTCGCCCTTGGCGGGCCGGCAACAGCCCTGCTCGGGGCGTTGCTGCCGGCGGGCTGGGCCGCCCGCACCCGGACGGCGGTGGCGCTGCGCACCGAGTGACGGTCAGAGCGCCATCTTGAAGCCCTCGTGCGAAGGTTCGAAGCCCAGCGCCGAGTAGAAGCGGTGGGCGTCGGTGCGGCGTTTGTCCGTGGTCAGCTGGGCCAGGCGGCAGCCGCGTTCGCGGGCCCGGCCCAGCGACCACAGCATCATCGCCCGGCCCACACCACGACCGCGGCGATCGGTGCGGACCCGGACGGCCTCGATGGTCATGCGGTCCGTGCCGCCGCGGCTCAGCGACGGGGTGAAGGTCAGCTGGCAGGTGCCGACTACCTCGCCGTCCTCGTCGGCCACGATCAGCTCGTTGCGGGGGTCGGCGTCGATCTGCTCGAACGCCGCCCAGACCGCCGCATCGACCTCCTCGGAGGTCGCCGCCGGGGAGCCGCCGCCGGCGCGGGAACGCGCTATCTCGTCGTTCGTCAGCAGGTCGAGGATCGCGGGTACGTCCGCGCGGGTCGCGATTCGGAAGATCACCTGGGCCACCCGGCCATCCTGACACGCCCGTCGGGCTGAGCCCCAGCGTGGCGCCGCCGGTGCACGATGACCCGATGCGATTGCTGCTTGCGCCGTTCCGGGCGATCTACCGCGGGCTGGTGTGGCTGGCCAACTCGCCGCCGACGCTGATCCTCTCCTATCTGATCCTCATCGTGACGTGCAGCGTGCTCTACCACTTCTTCGAGGACGAGTCCTACGGCGACGCCCTCTGGTGGGCCGTCGTGACCGCGTCGACGGTCGGTTACGGCGACATCTCACCCGAGACGGTGCAGGGACGCTTCATGGCGGCCCTGCTCATCTCCGTGATGGTGCTGATCGTCGTCCCGCTGATCACGGCGCACTTCGCCAGCAAGCTCATCGTCGATCACGACGCCTTCCAGCACGACGAGCAGGAGGAGCTGAAGAACAACCTGCGGCAGGTGCGCCGGCTGCTCGAGGAGCTGGCCGCCCGTCAGGGCATCACTGCGGAGGACAGCGCAGCCCCACCCGCGGAACCTTCAGGTCGATGAGATAACCGTCGACCGCGTCCACGATGCACTTCGTGCTCGGGTACGCCGTGTGGCCCTCACCCTCCCAGGTCAGCACCTGGCCGGTGCCCAGCATCTTCGCCAGCTCGGCCGTGTTCTCGTACGGGGTGGCGGGGTCACCGGTCGTGCCCACCACGACGATCGGCGGCGAACCGGTCGCGGGACCGACGGGGTAGGGGTCCTTCTTGCCGGGCCAGAACGTGCACGGCAGCATGCCGACCGCCAGCGTCGCCCCGAACAGCGGGTACTTCTTGCGCCACTCGCCCTGCAGCTGCCGGATCCGCTCGACCGTCGGCGCGTCGTCGGTGTCGGCGCAGTTCACCGTGAGGTTGGCGTCGAAGAGGTTGGAGTAGCTGCCGTCGGGCTTGCGGTCGGCGTACTGGTCGGCGAGCTCGAAGATGCCCGAGGCGTCGCCGGCCTGGAGGTCGTCGACGGCCTTGGCCAGCTGCTGCCAGCCCGACTCGGTGTAGAGCGAGGAGATCACGGCCACGAAGATCCAGCCCGCGGTGGCGCTGCGCCCGTCGGTGCCCTTGACCGGTGAGGCCTTCGCCTTGGCCAGGGCGTCCGTGACCGCGCCGCGGCCGTCGGGGGCGATCGGGCACTTGCCGGCGTTGGCCTTGCACCAGGCGGTGAAGTTGGTGAAGGCGCGCTCGAAGCCCTTGGCCTGCGACTCCGAACCGGCGATGAAGTCCTGCTTCGGGTTGATCGCGCCGTCGAGCACCAGGGCGCGGACCTTGTCGGGGAAGAGCTGCGCGTAGGTGGCGCCGAGCAGCGTGCCGTACGAGAAGCCGAGGTAGGTCGTCTTGGGATCACCGACAGCCGCGCGGATCGCGTCCATGTCGTGCGCCGCCTGCTCGGTCGAGAAGAGCGGCAGCTGGGCGCCGTACTTCGCGCCGCAGCCCTCGGCGACCCGCTTGTTGAGGGCGACGAGCTCCTGGAACTCCGCGTCGCTCTCCGGGTCGGGCGGTGCGGCGAACGTCGCGTCCTGGTCCTCGTTGCTGATGCATTTCACGGGGTTGGACCGGCCGACACCCCGCGGGTCGAAACCGACGATGTCGAACTTGTCGGTGACCGCGGTCGGCAGGCCACCCAGCGCCTGTCCGAAGGAGAGGTAGACGGACGTGTCGATGCCCGAGCCGCCGGGACCGCCGGGGTTGATGAGCAGCGAGCCGATCCGGTCCTGCTGGGTGCGCGAGCGGATGCGGATCATGGCGACGTCGTACGTCTCGCCGCTCTGCGGGGCGTTCCAGTCGCGCGGCACGGCCACCGAGGCGCAGTCGTAGGACATGCCGGACGCACCCCGGCCGACCAGGTCCTGCGGGACCTCCGGGCAGGGCGTCCACTGCGCCTGCGTGCCCGGCACCGCGGGGGGCGCCTTGCTGCCGGACGTGGTCGGCGCGGCGCTGTCGGAATCGTCGGGCGCAAAAGCCGGCAGCGTGCAACCGGCGGTCACGACAACGGCGGCGACCAGTGCGGCCAGGACCAGACGGGGGGTACGCGGCACAGTGCGCGGCCTTTCTCGATCGGCTCTTGCACGCACGAGGCTACGCGAGCTGTCTGACAACCGGCGTCAGCGGCTCGTGAGCACGTCCGCGAGGTTGAAGCGGACCGGCCGCTCGAGCTGCTCGTAGGTGCACGAGCGCGGCTCCCGGTCGGGACGCCAGCGCTCGAACTGCGCGGTGTGCCGGAACCTCAGGCCCTCCATGTAGTCGTAGCGCACCTCGACCACACGCTCCGGCCGCAGCGGGATGAAGGACAGGTCCTTGCCGTTGTTCCAGCGGCTGACCTCGTTCTTGCGCGGGGTGCGCTCGCCCTGCTCGTGCGCCGCCCAGTTCCACGGGTGTCCTTCGAACGTGGTGACCAGGTGCTGCATCTCCGTGAAGAGCTCCTCGCGGACCGCCATCGGGAACGAGCCGATGACACCGACCGAGACCAGCACGTCCCGCTCGTCGAAGAGGCCCAGCAGCAGCGAGCCGATGCGGTTCTCCGCCGACTTGTGCACGCGGTACCCCGCAACGACACAGTCGGCCGTCCGCTTGTGCTTGATCTTGGTCATGACGCGCTTGTCCGGCACGTACTCGAGATCCTTGGCCTTGGCGATGAGGCCGTCCAGGCCGGCACCCTCGAACTCGGCGAACCACCGCTGGGCGGTCTCGAGCTCGTCCGTGGCCGGGGTGACGTAAACGGGCGGCTTCGCGTCGGCGAGGCACTGCTCGAGGCGCGCGCGGCGCTCGGCGAAGGGCAGCGTGGTCAGATCCTCGTCACCCAGCGCCAGCAGGTCGAAGGCCACAAAACCGGCCGGCGTCTGCTCGGAAAGCAGCTTGACCCGGCTCGCCGCGGGGTGGATGCGCTGCTGCAACGCCTCGAAGTCGAGGGTGTTGCGGGCCGTGTCGGCGACGATGATCTCGCCGTCGATCACCGACCGGGGCGGGAAGTTCGCCAGCACGGCCTGCACGACCTCGGGGAAATAGCGGGTCATCGGCTTCTCGTTGCGGCTGCCGATCTCCACCTCGTCACCGTCGCGGAAGATGATCGACCGGAAACCGTCCCACTTGGGCTCGTAGAGCTGCCCCGGCGGGATGTCGGCGACGGGCTTGGCCAGCATCGGCTTGACGGGCGGGTTGATCGGCAGGTCCATCGGCCCAGTCTGCCTGCTCAGAAGCATCTTTTGCGTCCCGTCGGCACCGCTTCGCCCGATCTTGAGGAAAAGACGTCACGCTGGGTATGCCAGGGGCCATGACCTCACGTGTGGTGGTGCTGACCGGCGCGTCCAGCGGGATCGGGCGGGCCGCGGCGCTGGCCTTCGCCGCCCGCGGAGATCGGCTGGTGCTCGCCGCGCGCGGCCTGGCCGACCTGGAGAAAGTCGCGGCGAGCTGCGGCGGGAGCCCCCTCGTCGTCCCGACCGACGTGAGCGTGCGTGCCGAGGTCGACGAGCTCGCCGAGGCCGCCGTCGACCGGTTCGGCCGCATCGACGTCTGGGTCGACACCGCCGCGGTGATGGCCTACGGCCGGTTCGAGGACCTCCCACCGGAGGTGTTCGACCAGGTCGTGACGACCGACCTCCTCGGCTCCGCCAACGTCGCCCGGACGGCTCTGCGACAGTTCCGCCGCCAGAACCACGGCACGCTGATCCTCTGCGGTTCCCTCCTGGGACACATCACCGTGCCGTACATGTCGGCCTACTCGACGGCCAAGTGGGGCCAGCGGGCCCTGTCGCGGGCGTTGCGGCAGGAGACCCGGGACGCCCGGGACATCAACGTCTGCCAGCTGGTGCCCGGCAGCGTGAACACCCCGATCTACACGAGCGCCGCGAACTACGCCGGGTTCGTGGGACGCCCGCCGCCGCCCGTGGACACCGCCGAGCGGATGGCCGCCGCGGTGCTCAAGCTGGCCAACAAGCCCCGCCGCGAACTCTCCGTCGGTGCCACCAACCGGCTGATCGAGTTCGGCTTCAAGACCATGCCCCCGGTCTACGACGCCCTGGTCGGCTCGATGATCACCCGGCTCGGCCTGAGCCGCCGCCGCGTCTCCCCGCAGCAGGGCAACATCTTCACGCCCGCCCCGCGGGTGGAAGGCGGCCCCCTCCGGCTCGGCCGCGGCGCGGTGGCGGCAGCCGCGGCCACGGCCACCGTCCTGGCCTCGACCACGGTCGTGGCCGGCGTCCGCCTCTGGAAACGCTCTTGAGTCTCCCCCTGGGGCGGGGTGCACACTCCCCGGCATGACCCGTGCACGACCTGCGGGGCCTCACAATCGGCGAGTTCGCCTGGAAGCGGCGGGCTGGAAGCTGCGCGGTGACCTGGAGTTCGAGGACGACGACGGCCCGACACGATCACCGAGTCGCACACCGTCTCCTTCTGGGCCGAGCGGGACGGCCTGATGCTGCCGGGACGCCGGGTGCTCGTGCGGGTGCTCGGATCGCGTTCGCCGGCCTGTTGCCCGCGGCGTGCCGTCCGGCCGGTCTGCCCGCCGAGCCGCCGGCCGCGGACACCCGTCTCAGCCGCGAAGCCGTCGTCTACGTGACCCAGGAGTCGACGCCCGAGCAGCGCAACTACATCGACGCCGCGATCTTCCGGGTGATGGCGGCGGGCCCGGGCAACTTCTACTACGACCCGCTCTCGCCGGAATTCCGTCGCGCCTACTGCGGCCGGGCGCCGCTCGACCCGAAGATCGGCCCGACGCTGCCGTACCTCTACGAGGTCGGTCTTTCCAGCCCGGGGGCGTTCCCGGCGCTGGTCAACGAGGTCCAGGGGATGCCCGGCGTCGTCGGCGTGCGGCACGCCCTACCGGACTAGCAGCTCCACCAGCCGGTCCAGCTCGGCGGACGGATCCACCGCCAGACCCATGTGTACGGGTCCCGCCTGCAGGATCGTGCTGCGCGGCGCCACCAGCCAGCGGAACCGCTCGCCGAGCTTCATCTCCCGGGCCGCGCCGCCGTCCGCACCCCCGGCGCAGGTGATCTCCCAGGACTTGAGCGACGCGCGGATGCCGTCGAGGTCGGCGTTCGGGTCGAGGGCGAGCAGCCGGCCCTCGTGCAGGTGCGTGCGGGCGGCCATGAAGTCGAGCCGCTGGCAGTAGAGGATCACGCCGACGTTGATCAGCTCACCCCGTTCGACGCGGGGGACGGCACGGATGATCGCGTACTCGTACGGGATCCTCATGCTGCCGCTCCCGGCAGCCAGGCCGAGGGATCCGCGGCCCTCTCCCGCAGGTGACCGAGGTAGGCCGCGCGGGCCTCGTCGGCGGTGGCGAAGTCGAACTCCTCCAGCCACTCGTCCGGGACGAGACCGATCACTTCCTCCAGCACCTGCGGCGTGAGCTGGGCGGCGAGCTCCGGCCCGGCGGTCGCCAGCTCCGTCGCGTACGGGCGCAGCACGTGATCGTCCCACTTGTACGCCCGGTGCACGACCTTCTCGGCCCGCGGCCAGTTGTGGTGGAAGTACAGCGTGGCGCCGTGGTCGATCAGCCACAGCTCGCCGTGCCAGACCAGCAGGTTCGGGTTGCGCCAGCTCCGGTCGACGTTCTCCACGAACGCGTCGAAGGCCAGCGTGCGCGACGCCAGCCGAGCCTCGACGGGATGCGCCACCGGGTCGTAGCCCAGCGCCCCCGGCAGGTAGTCCATCCCGAGGTTGGCCCCCGCGCTGGCCTTGATCAGCTCCTGCACCTCCTCGTCGGGCTCCGCGCGCGCGACGATCGGATCCAGGTGCGTGACGGCCAGCTCGGGCACGGGCAGGTCGAGCCGCCGGGCCAGCTCACCGGAGATCACCTCGGCGACCAGGGCCTTGGGACCCTGCCCGGCGCCGCGGAACTTCACCACGTACGTACCGAGGTTGTCGGCCTCGACGATCCCGGGCAGCGACCCGCCCTCGCGCAGCGGTGTGACGTAACGGATGGCGGTGACCTCGGGCAGCACGCCGATCACCCTAGCGGGCTGCCCGGGGCCCGGCGGTCAGGCGGTGGCCGGGCCCTGCCGGCGCAGGTCCTCGACCTTGGTCATGGCGGAGCGGAGCTCGGTGAGCCAGTCCTCGGTGTGCTCGCCGACCAGGCGGACACACCAGGCCAGCGCCTCGGAGCGGCTGCGGGCCACACCCGCGTCGACGAGGGTGTCGAGCACCTGCCGCTCCGGCTGGCGCAGGCGCGTCATGACCGGTGCGGAGAGGTGGGTGAAGAGGTCCTGGGTGTCGCCGCAGCGGACACCCCAGCTGACCTTGCGCTGGTACCGGTGCTCGACCTGCAGGGCGACCTTGATCCGGTCGTCGCGGGTGTCCTCCCGGAACTGGTGGATGCGGCCGGCCTGGGCGGCGGCCCGGTCGGCTTCGGTGGCGTCGGCGCTCAGCTCGGGCGTCGGCACCCGGCCCCAGATGATGATCTCGTCGCGGTCGACGATCACCTCGGGCGGTTCGGTGAACCAGCCGTCGGGGGAGGCCCCGGTGATCCAGGCGGCGGCGTCGTCGGCGGGTGGCGGTTCGGTACGAGCCCCGGAGGGCGGGCGGTAGCGCATGATTACATGCTTACACCGTTGCAGCCGTAGTGCCATGGTGGCCGTTCAGCTGTCAGAGGACAAAGGCATCGGTCCAGAGCTGACGCGTACGCCCGGACAGCGCCTCCATCAGGGCGACCGCCTGGCTGTCGGTCAGAGCGGCCACGTAATCGACGATCGCCCGGCCCCGGGCCCGCGCCACCCGGTCGGGGGTGCCGTCGGGCAACTCCGCCTCGGCCAGCTCGACCAGGTCGTGGATGCGGCGGGGGAGGCGTTCGGTCTCGGCCGGGTCCGCCAGCCAGGCCAGCAGCGCCTCGACCAGGTTGCTGAGCAGGCGGGCCTGACCGCGCTGATGCAGCGCCAGGTCGGGGCGGGCCAGGACGAACCTGTTCTGCACGAACTTGAGCACCTGCACCTCGTGCCACTGGACCGGGGCGAGCAGCACGTGACCCGAGCGGACCGCCGGTGACCCGGTGGCCTCGATCGACTCGACCAGACGCCGGGTCCACGTCGCCGAGAACGCCGCGACCTGGGCTTCCGCCTCCAGGGAGCCGTCGAAAGGTGCGCTCAGGAGGCCGTCGACGAGCTCGGCGCGTACCTGTTCGACGGCTGCGGCGAACGCCTCGTCGTTGCTGACCCAGCTGTCCTTGCGGTGCAGCTGGCGGCGCAGCGCCTCGATCGCGTGGCCGGGGCGGCGCTGGGTCAGGGCCAGCTCCTCGTCCGGCACGTCCCGGAACGAGGACCGCTGCCAGGCCATCAGCTCCGCCGCGACCGCACCCTGCTGGAGGACACCGACACGGTGGACGTCCTCGAGGTCGTGGATCGCGTACGCGATGTCGTCGGCCGTGTCCATCACCGAGGCCTCGGCCGTCTGCTGCCAGTCCGCGACCCGGCCGGCAAACGGGAGCCGCGCCTCGACCATGTCCTCGACCTCGGTCGAATACGCGCCGAACTTCAGCGAACCACCGTCGGGGTCGTCCGGGGGTGCGGCCGCCCCGCGCGGCGGCGGGTCCAGGTGGCGCGGGTGCGGGGCCGGATGGGTGCGGCGCGTCCACGGGTACTTGAGGATCGCCGCCCGGGTCGCGGCCGTCAGGTTCAGACCGATCGTCGCCTCGCCACGGATCTCCGTGCTGGTGACGATCCGGTACGACTGGGCGTTGCCCTCGAAGCCGTCCCGCAGGCGCAGCCGCTGCCGGGCCAGCTGGTCCAGGACACGCTCACCGAGGTGCCCGAACGGCGGATGTCCCAGGTCGTGCGCGAGCGCCGCCGCCTCGACCACGTCCGGGTCGCAGCCGCCGAGCTTCTCCAGCACGTCGCTGAAGTGCTGGTCGCGGAGCAGCCGCTCGGCGATGGCCCGGCCGACCTGCGCGACCTTCAGGCTGTGCGTGAGCCGGTTGTGCACCAGCAGGCCGGCGCCCCCGGGACTGATGACCTGGGTGACGCCGGCGAGCCGGGCGAAGAACGGTGAGCTGACGATCCGGTCCCGGTCGACCCGGAACGGGCTGGCGGCAAGATCACCGGGGGCGACAAGACTGTCACCGAAGAGGCGCCGGGCGCGGGGATCGTCCATGCGCCCGACGCTAATGCATCAGGTCAGCGCGACTGGAGAGCATCCAGGGCAACCGCCATGGCGGCGACCAGACGGCGGTCCAGCTGCGGGTCGTGGATCGTGACGACGTACTTGTCCCGCAGGCCCCACTTCTTGACCACCGAGAACGCCGGGCGGTCGTTGAGCAGGAACTCGAAGTGGTACGGCAGCCACGACAGCGAGTCCACGAACCGGCGCAGGATGGCCACGGTCATGTTGGTCTCACGGCCGACCATCTCGCCGTACCCGGGCTGCTCGAGGTGCCACGTCGAGCGGAGCAGCGATTCCTTGAAGTTTTTGCGGAACAGGCCGATAGGACTACCGGCGGCGTCGGTGATGTCGTAGGTGGCGGCCAGGTCGAGACGCTGACGGGCCTTGAAGCCGAGAACAGGAGTGCTCTTGGTGTCGTCGGTGTAGAGCGTCACCTGCTCCTTGAACGCCATCCGCTTCTGCTGGGCGAACGCGAGCACACCGGCCTCGGACCCGTCGGGACCGACGGCGTGGACCTCGTACTGGTTGACCATCAATCGGAGGCGCTGACGCACGATGAGCTGCTGCTGGGTCTGAAGGGTGTCGACAGTCACGGCGGCAGTGTGACATATCGGCGCTTCCCTGAGGAGATCCACAGCACCACGCTGGCGCAACGCGCCCGCGGGCGGTCAGACTTGGCGATCGGGACTGAACTGACACGGAGGAATGACGCATGGCGAAACAGGCAAACAGCCGTCGGGGGCGCACCGGGGCATGGATCGCCCTGGCTCTGGGAGCCGCCGCGGTGTGGGCCGCACGTGACGTCCCGCTCCAGATGGGCTCCCGCAAGATCGGCGCCAAGGCCGACGGCGAGCGCGGCGAGCGCTACCGCCGCTCCCCGCAGTTCGCGGACGGCAAGTTCGTCAACACGGTCCCGGCGGTCCAGCCCGCGGCGGCAGCCATGCCCCGCATCGTCGCCGCATCGCTGACCGACCGCGACCGCCGCCACCCCTCGGCCCCGATCCCCGTGATCCGCCCCGAGCCCGGCGACGCCTCAGGCCTCCACGTCACCTGGTACGGCCACTCGTCCGCCCTGATCGAGATCGAAGGACGCCGCGTCCTCATCGACCCGGTCTGGAGCGAACGCTGCTCCCCGTCCCGCCTGACCGGCCCGAAACGCCTCCACGAGCCGCCGATCGCCCTCCGCGAACTCCCCCCGATCGACGCCGTGCTGATCTCCCACGACCACTACGACCACCTGGACATGGACTCGATCCGCAACCTGGTCGACCTCCAGGCAGCGCCGTTCCTGGTCCCGCTGGGCGTCGGAGCTCACCTGGAGCGCTGGGGCGTACCGGCCACCCGCATCATCGAACTCGACTGGAACGAAAACGCCACGGTCGCCGGCATCGACTTCACCGCCACGGCCGCCCGCCACTTCTCCGGCCGCGGCTTCACCCGCGACGAAACCCTGTGGTCGTCCTGGGTCATCGCCGGCCCCACCCGCAAAGCGTTCTACTCCGGCGACACCGGCTACTTCCCGGGCTTCGCCCAGATCGGCGAAGAACACGGCCCCTTCGACGTCACCCTCGTCCAGATCGGCGCCTACGGCGACGCCTGGCCCGACATCCACATGCTCCCCGAAGACGGCGTCGCCACCCACGTCGACGTCCAGGGCGGCCTGATGATCCCGGTGCACTGGGCCACGTTCAACCTGGCCCTCCACGACTGGCCCGAACCTGCCGACCGCGCGTGGCGCGAAGCCAAGGCCCGCGACGTGAAGCTGGCGGTCCCCAGGCCCGGCGAACGCGTCGACGTGGACAACCCGCCGGCCGTCGACGGCTGGTGGCAGCAGATCGCCTGATTCTTGCCGGGTCGTTCTGCCTGACCGTGGCTCCGGCCGAGGCGCACTCTTGAGACCTAAGTCCAGGGCATGTCGTGGTCGCTGGGGTCTGACCGTCGCTCCGGCCGAGGCGCACTTGGCGGCTCATGGCCACCCGCACCCTGGCAGGTCCGTGCTTCTGAAGCCCCCGCACCGAAGTGGTGCGGGGGCTTCGCTGTTCCCCAACCGCCGATCTCCGGCACCGCGGCGTCTTGAGGCCGGCGTTGCCGGCCACGATCACGTCAGGTCCAGCAGTGTCGATGACGCCGGCGTCGGGCAGGCGCCTACCGAGCCGGGTCCCCAACTTCAGCGAAGTTGGGCCCTCCGGGTGCGTCGTAGGCCCGACTTCGCTGAAGTTGGGCCTTCCCAGCGTGTTGTGGGCCCAACTTCGGTGAGGTTGGGCTTTCCGGGTGGGTAATAGGCCCGACTTCGTTGAAGTTGGGCTTTCGCAGCGTGGTGTGGGCCCTACTTCGTTGGGGTTGGGCCCTCCGGGTGCGTTGTAGGCCCGACTTCGTTGGAGTTGGGCTTTCCCAGCGTGGTGTAGGCCCAACTTCGGTGAGGTTGGGCCTTCGGGGTGGGTTGTAGGCCCTACTTCATTGGAGTTGGGCCTTCCTGGTGCGTTGTAGGCCCGACTTCGTTGAAGTTGGGCCTCCCAGCGTGTTGTAGGCCCGACTTCATTGGAGTCGGGGCTCTGGTGGGGCATCCGGATCTTGTCCAGGTCGCCGGGTGCGTGGCGGCTCAGCGATGGCGGGCGGGCAGCGGGGAGAGGTTTGCCAGTGGTGGCTGGGCAGGTTCGGCGGCCGGCGTTGTGGCTGGTGGTGCCGATGACGGCGTCCAGAACATGTCGCTCTGGTCGCGGCGATCCGTCGTCTCCCAGCTCTCAGGTGACGGTCACACCGCTGAGGCGGGCGGCGCCTGCCGAGTTGAGCGCGCCCAACTTCAGTGAAGTTGGGCCTTCCGGGCGCGTTGTGGGCCCACTTCAGCGAGATTGGGTTTTCCGGGTGTGTTGTAGGGCCTACTTAGTTGAAGTTGGGCCGTCCCAGCATGTTGTCGGCCCTACTTCAGTGAGGTTGGGGCTTCTGGGCGCGGTGTAGGCCCGACTTCCTTGGAGTTGGGTCTTCCCAGCGTGCTACGGGGCCCTACTTGATTGGCGGTGGGGTGTCGTAGGGGTCGCGGGTGGTGAGGAGGGTGGCGAAGGGGAGGCCGCGGCGGGTGGCGAGGCGGCGGCGTTGGCGGATCTGGGGGCTGGTGCGGGGACGGAACTTTGGTTGGCGCGCGCAGCCGCAGGTTTCGAAGCCGTCGTAGCGGAGTCCCTCAGCGAGCACCGCGGCCACGGCGATCCAGGCGGATGTGTCGCGGTGCCGGGGTGCGGCGAAGTCGTGGCCCGCCGGGATCATGGGCTTGCGGCAGCGGGGGCACGGGTGGTCGAGGTCGTCCCAGGGGAGTTTGCTGCTGCGGCGGCACGGGACGCATACGTAGTGGACCTTGTAGGTGGTCTCGGCGTACCGGCACATGGGGGCAGGTTAGTCGGTGTAGCAGGTGCCGGCGGCGGCCTGGACTGTCCATTCGCCGGTGGTCAGGGGGAGTGTCAGGTCGATGTCGTCGGCGGTGGCGGTCAGCTGCGGGGCGGCGGTCAGGGTGATGCCGTCCTCGGGGATGTCCAGGGGCTTGGGGTCTTCTGCATCGGTGAGGACCAGGATGACCAGGGTGTCGCGGGCTTCGGCCGGGCGGTGCGCTTCGAGGTGCAGGACTGTTCGGTCGGTGTGTTCGAGGAGACGTAGGCGGGTGACGTCGAGACCAGCAAAGAGGGTGGCGGCGGTGCCTACGGTGATGCGTTGCGGTGACGGCGTTCGGGGGCCGGGTGCTGCGGGGAGGGCTGAAAGGGTGGCGTCGAGCAGGGTTTGCAGGCGGCGTTCGGCGGCGTGTTCCGAACGGGCGACAGCCGACGCGATGCGGATCGTGTCGGTGCCCAGGCCGGCGCACAGGGCACCGATCGCTGCGAGCTCGCATCGGCGAACGTTCTCGGCCCGGCGTATGGTTTGCAGCCTGCGGATCAGGTGCAGCTGGGCATCGACCAGCCTGGTGAGTTGAGGGCCGAGGGTGCGGGCCGGCACGGTGGCGACGTTGGTGCGCAGCCACTGCTCGCTGTCCGGGTCGGAGGCGTGCATGGTGTGCCAGACCGAAAGGCCGGCCGCCCGGCGGGTGCGCAGCGGCGCGTTCGCTGCTGCGACTGCGGGCAGCAGGTGGTCGGTCCACAGGTCCAGTTGGCGGAGCAGTCGTGGGCGGTCCAGTGTGCTGGGACGGTGGCCGGCTTCGGCCACCTCGGCGTAGGTCCGGTCCAGCATCGACCCGAGCGCGGTGACCTCGTCGGGTCGTGCCGTCCACATCATTCCGGCACTCTGTCAGGTTGGTCCGCCCCCGGCCAGACCTTCTCGGGTCAGAACCCTCGACGGGTGCTGTCCGGCCCGTAGGGCCGGACAGCATCAAGGGTCACGACCGGTCAGTGGGCTGCGTCGTACGCGGCGGCGACGAACGTTCCCAGCAGGAACAATGCTCCCCAGACGAGGGGCCGGGTGTGTCCCCAGGCGAGCTTGCGCTTCGCGGGGATGTCTCGTTTGGCGGAGCGGAGGTCCCGCCAGGCCGCATGGGCGCGGCCGAGGCGGTACCCGATGACGATGACGGTGGCTGCGGTCATGACTGCTGCGACGCTCACTGCGGAACTCTGGTGGTACGGCATGGCCATCCCCCTGGGGTCTCGTAGCGGTGCCCGACGCCCTCAGTGTGGGGTCGGGCAACCGCTGACAGCCAGGGGATTGATGGGCCTTAACGACCATAAACAGGATTTACGGCCACAGGTCTGACTCTTACCTTCTGTCGCTTATCCGATTCGCTCTTCCGGTACGCAGACCTTGACAGCCGCCGGGGCGACGTCGATGCGGATGCGTTTGACGGCCTCGCGGGCGCCACCGTCCAACTCGTACGTGAGGGGTTCGGCGAGGCGGACGTCGATGCGGCGGGCGCGGGTCATGTGTACGAACGGGGAGTTCTCGGAGCGGCCGACCGCCATGCGGCTCATGGTGCGGGCCCAGTCGGCGGCGTTGCGGGCGGTGGCGACGCCGACGTCGAGCCAGCCGTCGTCGGGCTTGGCGTCGTCGAAGGCCTTGATGCCGCCGGTGACCTTGCTGACGTTGCCGACCAGGACGCAGCTCGCGTCGTCGGAGAACCAGCTCGTACCGTCCACCTTGATCTTGGCTTTGGGGGCCGGGCCGTCGAGGTGGCGCAGGCCGGTCCAGACGTAGGAGAGCTTGCCCAGGCGGTCCTTGAGCTTGCCGTCGGCGTCCTGGATCATCGCGCCGTCGAAGCCGATGCCGGCCATGACCGCGAAGTGTTCGCCGTTGAGGATGCCGAGGTCGAGCTTGTGGCGGGCGCCGTGGAAGGCGATCCGGACGGCCTCGTGCAGGTCGTGCGGGATGCCGAGGTTGGTGGCCAGCAGGTTGGCGGTACCGGCCGGGATGATGCCGACCGGGACCTTGGCGCCGCCCTTGGTGCCGGCGAGCGCGTCCAGCGAGCGTTGCACCATGCCGTCGCCGCCCCAGACGATCAGCAGGTCCGGCTCGCCCGCGAGGGCCTTGCGTACCTGCTTGGGGGCCTTGCGGCTCTTGGGCACCTCGTGCCAGTCGAGCTCGTCGACGCCCTCGTCGGTGATGAGGCGGCGCAGCTCGTCGAGCCCGCCGCCCAGGGTCTTGCGCTGGTGGGCGACAACAGCGATCTTCCGGGGGGTCCGCATGGGACCGCCGTTACCCGATGCCGCCGATTCCTACGCGCACCGGCCCTCTCAGTGGACCGTTTCGCGCATCCGCTGCTCGGCGGCGGCGCTGCGGATCACCATCAGGCGCAGCTCGAGCTCGTCCGAGACCATCGCCGCGAGGTGCTCCAGGGCGGTGAGCTGACGCTTCGACGCGTCCCGCGGGCGGTTGTCGATCACGTTGACCGTGCCGAGGCGGTACCCGTCGTGGGTGCGGATGGGGGCCGCGGCGTAGAAGCGCAGGCCGAGCTCGCCCCGGACCAGCGGGTGCTCGAGCGTACGCGGATCGACAGCCGCGTTGTTGATCACGTAGACGTCGTCCTGGGCGATGACCGAGGCGCACAGGCCCGGTTCCTTGCCGACCTCGCGGACACCGCTGAGGCCCTGGCAGGCGGCGAGCCACACCCGGTCCTGCTCCACGAGGGACACCGTCGCGATCGGGGTGTCGAAGATGGCGCCGGCGACAAACGCGATCCGGTCGTACGCGTCCTCGACGGGCTGGTCGACCAGCCGGTAGCGGCGGACCGCCTCCAGCCGGCGCTGCTCCTCGGGGCTGACGTTGTCGAGGTACTCGAAGGCCTGACCCGACACCGGGCTGCTGTTCGTCACGGGGGAACCACCTCACGCAATGATCGCTCGCGGTCACTGAGAGCCTAGTGAAAGTGACCTGGGCGTCCGCAATGGCCGTGCCCGTCAAATTCCGGCCGATGATCGCCGCGGGCGCGAATGTCGCACAAACTGTCAGGTATGAAACCTCCGGTAGCGACCGTAGTTGGGCAACTCGCCCGTGACCTCGTCCTGTCCGTCGGTGCCGTCCCGGACACCGGTGCCGCGGCGGATGCGACGGACCGGCGCGAGCAACTGGGCGGCAAGGGCGCCAATCAGGCGGTTGGACTGGCCCAGCTGGGGGTAGTCCCGAGGCTGGTGGCGGTGGCCGGCGAGGACATCATCGGCGACGTGCTGCTCGACCAGGCCAGGCGCGACGGCATCGACGTCACCGCGGTGGTACGCCGCCCCGGCGCGCTCACCGGCCTGATCGTCGAACTGCTCGACAGCGACGGCCAGTGGCGTTATGTCCAGCATCTCAGCGAGGAGGTCCTGCTCACCGTGCGCGACGTGGAACGGGCGCGAGACGTGATCAGCGGGGCTGACGCCGTACTCGTGCAGTTGCAGCAACCCGCCGCGGCCGCGCTGGCCGCAGCACGGATCGGGCACGACGCGGGCCGGCTGGTGGTGCTCGACGGCGTGCCGGAGGAGCACCGGGACGAGCTGCTCGCGGCGGCCGACGTGGTGCGCGCGGACGATCAGGAGGCCCGGTTGCTGCTGGACGGACCTGTCACGCCCGCGGCGGCACGGCGCCTGCTCGACGACGGCCCGCGGCTGCTCGCGCTGGGTGTCGAGGACGGCAACCTCTTCGTCTGGAAGGACGGTCACGTGCGTCTGCCTCTCACCGGCGGCAAGCCGGTCGACACCACCGGCGGGGGTGACGCCTTCACCGCCGCGCTGACGGCCTCCTTGCTGCGCGGCGAGGACTATTCACTCGCGGCCCGCTGGGCGGTCGCGGCCTCGGGCGCCACGGTCACGCACGTCAGCGGTCGTCCTTCTCTCGCCGGTCTGCAGGTCTCCGCCGATGGGTGAGATCGGGCCCGCGGAGCCGTGGGTGGTCCGCGAGATCGGCCTGCCCGACGAGTTGCGCCAGGCTGAGTCCGTCTTCGCCCTCGCCAACGGGCACGTCGGCCTGCGCGGCAACCTCGACGAACCCGAGCCGTTCGGCATGCCCGGGACCTACCTCAATTCCCTGTACGAGCACCGTGACCTGACCTACCCCGAAGCCGGGTACGCCTTCCCCGAGCGCACCGAGACGATCATCGACGCGCCGAACGGCAAGCTGGTCACGCTGACCGTCGACGACGAGCCGTTCGACGTGCGCACCGGCGACCTGCGGCGGCACGAGCGCTGCCTGGACCTGCGGGCCGGGACGCTGCACCGTGAGGTCGAGTGGGGGCCCGTCCGGATCACCAGCACCCGGCTCGTGTCCTTCCCGCACCCGTCGGTGGCCGCGATCCGGTACGAGGTCGAGGCGCTGGACCGGCCCGTCCGGATCCGCCTCGACTCCGATCTGCTCGCCAACGAGGAGCAGCCGGAGCCCCGCGACGATCCCCGGGCATCGGCCGTCCTCCACGCGCCGCTGCGCTCGCTGTCGCACTCCGACGACGTGCTGGTGCACCGCACCCGGCGCAGCGGGATCACCGTGGCCTCGTCGGTCGCCCACGTGTCCGAACCGGGGGAGGTGTCCGCCGAGGAGGACCGCATCCGGTTCACCCTGACGACCGTCGTGCACCCCGGTACGCCGCTGCGGCTGGACAAGTTCGTCGCGTACGCGTGGGGTACCGGTGACAGCGACGACGACCTGGCCGGGACCGCTGTGCGGGACCGCGACGAGGCTGTCCGGGCCGGCTTCGAGACGCTCCTGGACGAGCAGCGCGACTATCTCGACGACTTCTGGGACAGCGCCGATGTCGAGCTCGACGGTGATCCCGAGGTGCAGCAGGCCGTCCGGTTCGGGCTCTTCCACGTGCTCCAGGCCGGCGCGCAGGCCGGGCCGCACCCCATCGCCGCCAAGGGCCTGACCGGCAACGGTTACGACGGGCACATGCTCTGGGACACCGAGTCGTACGTGCTGCCGGTGCTGACCTACACCCATCCGGCCTGCGTCGGTCTGGCGCTGCGCTGGCGGCACGCCGCCCTCCCGGCCGCCCGGGAACGCGCCGCGGAGCTGCGACTGGCCGGTGCGACCTACCCGTGGCGCACGATCAGCGGCGCCGAATGCTCCGGATATTGGCCCGCCGGCACGGCCGCGCTGCACGTGAACGCCGACATCGCCGACGCGGTCCTGCGGTACGCGGCGGCGGCCGGCGACGACACGTTCGTCCGTGAGGCCGGGCTCGAAATACTGGTCGAGACCGCGCGGCTCTGGTGCCGGCTCGCCCACGAGGACGACGCGGGTGTCTTCCACCTCGACGGTGTCACGGGCCCCGACGAGTACACCGCGCTCGTGGACGACAACATCTACACCAACCTGATGGCGCAGCGGAACCTGCGGGGTGCGGCGCAGTACTGCGAGCTCTTCCCCGAGCGTGCCCGCGACCTCGGCGTCAGCGCGGACGAGCCCCGGGCCTGGCAGGAGACGGCTGACAATCTGGCCCTCCCGTACGACAACCGGCGCGAAGTGCACGAGCAGCACGCCGGATTTGCGCGGCTGCAGGAGTGGGACTTCGCCTCGACCAAGGACGACGACTACCCGCTGATGCTGCACTACCCGTACCTCGACCTGTACCGCCGCCAGGTGGTCAAGCAGGCCGACCTCGTCCTCGCGATGGTGCTGCGCGGCGACGCGTTCACCCCGGCCGAGAAGACGCGTGCTTTCGAGTACTACGAGGCGCGTACCGTGCGGGACTCGTCGTTGTCCGCACCCGCGCAGGCCGTGCTGGCCGCGGAGACCGGATATCTGGAGCTGGCCCACGACTACCTCGCCGAGGCGGCGCTGCTCGACCTGCGGGCTGGCGGCGAGGCCAGCGGTGACGGGCTGCACATCGCGGCGTGCGCGGGCGTCTGGATGGCCCTGGTCCAGGGCTTCGGCGGCCTCCGGGACCACGACGGGCAGCTGTCCTTCGCCCCGCGGCTTCCGTCCCACCTGCCGCGTCTCAAGTTCAGCCTGCGGTGGCGTTACAGCCGGCTCCACGTCACGGTCACCCCGACGACCGTCACGTACGCCGTGACGGACGAGGACCTGTCGTTCCACCACTACGGCGAGCCCGTCGACCTGAAGGCCGGCACAACGGTGACGCTGGACCTGCCGCCGGTCGAGGAGAAAGCCGCGCCACCGGCTCCGGCGGGCCGTGCACCGGCCCGCCGCCGCGACGCCCTCGACCGTTAGTCCTCGTCCTCCGGCTCCTCGCGGGGCAGCGCCCGCAGCCGGAGGCGGGTGATCGCGCGGCCGGTGACCTCGACGACCTCCGCGGTGAACTGCGGCAGCGTGACCACCTCGCCGGGCTCCGTCGGGATGTGCCCGAGCGAGGCCAGCACCATCCCGGCGACGGTCGTGTAATCACCCTCGTCGGGCACCGAGTTGTCGAAGCCGATGTCCGGCAGGTCGTGGATCGGGAACGAGCCCGGCATCAGCAGCGCGCCGTCGGCCTCCTTGACCACCGACTGCACGTCGCGGTCCGTCTCGTCGTAGATCTCACCGACGATCTCCTCGACCAGGTCCTCCATGGTGATGATGCCGTCGATCGCGCCGCGCTCGTCGACCACGAGGGCGAGCTGGTGGCGTTCCAGCCGCATCTGCCGCAGCGCGTCGGACACCCGCAGCGTCTCGGGCAGGAACAGCCCCGGCCGCGCCACCAGATCGACCGGCCCCTGGGCGCCGACCAGGTCACGCAGGTGCACGACCCCGAAAACGTCGTCGAGACCGGCCGGGCCGACCACCGGCGCGCGGGAGTGGCCACCGGCGATCAGCTGGGTCAGCGCTTCCGGGGCGGCCAGGCCGGTCGCCAGGGTCAGCACGTCGCGGCGGGGCACCAGGATCTCCCGCAGGATCCGGTCCGCGATCTCGAACGCGCCGCTGATGATGGTCCGCTGCTCGACCGAGAAGTCCTGCTGGGCCGCGACCATGTCGCGGATCTCCTCGGTGCTGACCTCCTCGCGCTGCGCCTTGGGGTCACCACCGGCCAGCCGCACGAGCAGGTTGGTCGCGACGCTGAGCAGCCACACCGCCGGCCGGGAGATCGTCGAGAGGATGTCCAGCGGCCGGGCCACCAGCAGGGCCCAGCCCTCGGTGCGCTGCATCGCGATGCGTTTGGGCGCCAGCTCGCCGATCACCAGCGTGACGAAGGTCAGCACGATCGTGACGACGACGATGGCGGCGGGCTCCGCGGCCGAACCCAGGAAACCGAGCGGCTCCACCAGCGGCTTCGAGAGCGACACGGCGGCGGCCGCCGAGGCCAGGAAACCCGCCAGCGTGATGCCGATCTGGATGGTCGCCAGGAACCTGTTCGGGTCACGGGTCAGCCGCCCGAGCACCCGGCCGCGGCGCGACTGCCTTTCCAGCTTGTTCACCTGGCTGTCGCGCAAGGACACCAGGGCCATTTCGCTGCCGGAGAAGGCTGCGTTCACCAACACCAGCACCAGCACGAGCAAGACCTGCCCGCCTATGCCATCCACGACAGTCCCAGCCCCTCAGGCATTTGGATCACGAATTCCACAGGCTAGCGACAGTCGGTTACGGCCGCGCGGCGGCAGGCGGGAAAACCTGCTCAAACCCTCTTTTCCAGGTACGTGATCCCCGCAGCGGCCGCCCCCGGACCCCAGCCGCAGTCGACATAGCCCAGTTTGTGGTAAAGCGCCAGGTTGGCGGCGCTGGTGGCACCGGTGAACAACTCGAACCGCTGGACCTGTCCGGCCAGAGCCTGCTCGATCGCGGTCATCAGGCGCCGTCCGAGACCCTGGCCCTGCAGATCGGGAGCGATCGAGAGCCGGGAGACGTGGCCGGTGCCGTCGGTCACGCGGCCGCGCACCGAGCCGACCAGGCGGTGCTCCTGCCGGGCGACGAGGAACACCAGGCCGGTGTCATCGATCGCGGCGCGGACCTCGTCGAGCGTCTCGGTCAGCGGCGGCAGCGTGAACGAGTCGTTCAGCGCGCCCTCGGCCAGGAACGCGGCCCGCTGCACGGTGAGGACCTCACCGGCGTCCGCGGGAGCGGCCGCCACGATGCTGATCTCCATCAACTGACCTCGTCGGCCCAGACGCGCCAGTCGTCCAGCACGCCGTAGAGGGCCGGGGTCAGCCAGCCCGGCGCCGACCGCTGGAAGACACCCGGCTCCATGCCGCCGGCACCGTCCGGCAGCGCGCCGACCAGGTGCGGGACCAGCTCGGTGAGGTTGGCCCAGTGCACCAGCTCCGGCTCGGCGGGCCACGCCCCCAGCACCACCTTCGCCGCCACACCGCGGCGCTCGAGTGCCTCCAGGGTCAGCGCGGTGTGGTTCAGCGTGCCGAGCCCGGCGCGCGACACGACGATCGTCGGCACACCCAGGGTCGTGGCCAGGTCGGCGACGGTCCACGCCTCACCCGAGGGGCGTACGCCCATCGGCACCAGCAGGCCACCGGCGCCCTCCACCAGCACCAGATCGTGCTTCTCGCCCTCGGCGCGGACGGCGTCCACGACCTCGTACAGCTCGAGCGGCGCCAGCCCGGAGATCTTGGCGGCGGCCAGCGGGGCGAGCGGTTCCGGGTACGACGCGAGGGTGCGGGTCGTGTGCGGGTTGGCCAGGTGCGTGACGCGGTCGATGTCCGTGGGGCCGCCCTCGGCCGTCCCGGTCTGGCCGGGCTTGACGACCGCCACGCGCAGACCGGCGGCCTGGGCGGAGGCCGCGATCGCCGACGTGACGATCGTCTTGCCGACGTCGGTGTCCGTGCCGGTGACCAGCACGATGCCCCGCCACTCACCGGCCTCCACCGGGCGCTGCGCGGGCCGCGCGGCGGGCTCGGGCTGAGCCTCGGACCGGGGCTCGGACCGGGGCTCGGGCTCCGGCTCCGGCTCGACCACCGTGGCTTCGATGACCTCGTCCGTCACGGTGCGCACTCCACGATCACGTCCAGGGCCCGGTCGAAGTCCTCCGCCGCGATGCCCGCGTTCAGAGTGAGGCGCAAGCGCGAGGAGCCGTCCGGCGTCGACGGCGGCCGGAAGCAGCCGACCGCGATGCCCCGGTCGCGGCAGTCCTCCGCCCAGGTCAGGGCAGCTTCCGGGCCGGGTGCGGTCACCGAGAGCACCCCGGCGGCGGGCGCGGTCACCGGGAATCCGGCCGCGGTCAGCCGGCTCACCGTCTGGTCGGCGCGGGCCACCAGCACAGCCCGGCGGTCGTCGGCGGCGCGGGTGATCCGCAGTGCCGCCCGCACGCCCGCCACCACGGCGGGCGGCGGCGCGGTGTCGTAGATGAAGGTGCGTCCCGTGTCGATCAGGTGCCGGATCAGCGCCGCCGGGCCCGCGACCACACCACCGGCGCCGCCGAGCGATTTCGACAGGGTCGCCGTCACGATGACGTCGGGCTTTCCCGCCAGACCCGCCGCGGCGACACCACCGGCACCGGAATCACCCAGGATGCCGAGCGCGTGCGCGTCGTCGACCAGCAGCAGCGTGTCGTGGGCCGAGGTCACCGCGTGGAGCTCGGCCAGCGGCGCCAGGTCGCCGTCGACGGAGAATACCGACTCCGTGACGAAGACCGTCTCCCGGCCGGGGTGCGCGTCGAGGATCGTGGCGAGTGCGGCCGGGTCGGCGTGCGGGGCCACGACAACCTCGGCGCCGGAGCTCCGGCAGCCGTCGATCAGTGACGCGTGGTTGTAACGGTCGGAGATCAGCAGCGTCCCGGGACCGGCCAGCGCCCGGACCGCGCCGAGATTGGCCAGGTAACCCGAGGAGTAGACCAGCGCCTGCTCGGCGCCCAGCCAGCCGGCCAGATCCGTCTCGAGGGCGGTGTGGGCGTCCGTCGAGCCGCGCACCAGGCGGGAACCGGTCGCCCCCAGCCCGTACCGGTGGAGGGCCTCGGCCGCGGCGGCGATCACCTCGGGATGGGCGGCGAGACCGAGATAGTCGTTGCCGGCCAGATCGACGACGGAGTCGTCGGCGGCGCGGGGCCGCAGAGTGCGGGTGAGCCCGGCTTTCGCCCGCGTGCGGGCCTGGCGCTCGAGCGCCTCCTGCCAGCCCGCCAAAGCACCCTCACCCTCATCGTCCCGACCTGCTCGCCGGGCAAACTACCACCCGGCTCCGACATCCCCGACGCCCGGAACGCCTTGTAGGGTACGGACATGCCAGAGATCCTCGACCGGGCGCGGGCCCAGGTTCTTGCCGACGGTGCCGGGCTCGACGAAGCGGGGATCCTGGAGGTCCTGCGCCTGAGCGACGAGGATCTGCCGGAGCTGCTGCAGGTCGCCCACGACGTCCGGATGAAGTGGTGCGGCCCCGAGGTCGAGGTCGAGGGCATCGTCTCCCTCAAGACCGGCGGCTGCCCCGAGGACTGCCACTTCTGCTCCCAGTCGGGCCTGTTCACCTCGCCGGTGCGGTCGGTCTGGCTGGACATCCCGTCGCTGGTCGAGGCGGCCAAGCAGACCGCCGCGACGGGCGCGACGGAGTTCTGCATCGTGGCCGCCGTGCGCGGCCCCGACACCCGCCTGATGACCCAGATGCGCGACGGCGTCAAGGCGATCAAGGAAGCCGTCGACATCCAGGTCGCGGCCAGCCTCGGCATGCTCACCCAGGAGCAGGTCGACGAGCTGGTCGACATGGGCGTCCACCGCTACAACCACAACCTCGAGACCTGTCAGTCGTACTTCCCGAACGTCGTCACCACCCATTCGTGGGAGGAGCGCTGGGGCACCCTCAAGATGGTGCGCGACTCGGGCATGGAGGTCTGCTGCGGCGGCATCCTCGGCCTGGGCGAGTCGATCGAGCAGCGCGCGGAGTTCGCCGCCCAGCTCGCCGAGCTCGACCCGCACGAGGTCCCGCTCAACTTCCTCAACCCCCGGCCGGGCACGCCCCTCGGTGACCGCCCGGTCGTCGAGGGCAAGGACGCCCTCCGGGCCATCGCGGCGTTCCGCCTGGCCATGCCCAGGACCATCCTCCGGTACGCCGGTGGCCGCGAGATCACGCTGGGCGACCTCGGCACCCGTGACGGCCTGCTCGGCGGCATCAACGCGGTGATCGTCGGCAACTACCTGACGACACTGGGCCGGCCGGCGACCTCCGACCTGGAGCTGCTGCAGGAGCTGAAGATGCCGGTCAAGGCGCTCTCGGCGACGCTGTGACGGTCCTGGTGTATTGCGACCGCTGCGGCGAACCCGCCGCCGAGGGTGACCACTCGGCCTGTGCCACGGCACGGGTGCTGGAGCCGCCGCGTTTCTGCCCGGACTGCCGCCGCCGCATGAAGGTGCAGGTCGTTCCCGCGGGCTGGACGGCCACCTGCGTCGAGCACGGCGTCCGTCACTCCTAGAGAACCCATCGGCGGCGGCAGACCCGGGGGTCCGCCGCCGCCGCTCTCACCCGTCACCCTGAGGTGGCAGGAGTCTCTTTGCCGGCCGGCTGACGGCCGGTCATCGGCAGCGTCAGGCTCAGCAGGTCACCGTCACGGTCGCCGCGGCCGGTGACACCGAAGCGGCGCAGCGTCCGCAGCATCGCGACGTTCTCGGCGCCGGTGTGCGCCACGATCGCCGAGGCCTTCAGCCGGGTCGCCGCCGTGATCAGCCGGCGCAGCAGCGCCGTGCCGAGGCCCCGGCGCTGCCAGGAGTCCTCGACGAGCAGGCCGACCTCGCCCAGGTCGCCCTCGGTCAGCAGGGTGGCCAGCGCCACGACCTGCTCCTCGCCGCTCACCGGGTCGGCGTGCACGGCGAGCAGCGTCGTGCCGGTCGCCGGCTCGAGCATCCGGCGCAGCCGCGCGTCGGACGGCACCTCCGAGCCACTCAGATAGCGGCGGCGGCGGGTCTGAGACGAGCTGCGGGTGTGCAAGCCACGGACAGCCTCGAGGTCGTCGCCGCCGGCCGTCCGGATCAGCAGCTCGGAGCCGTCCGGGAGCAGCAGTGTGACCTGTTCGGTGGTGCGGCGGACCAGGGCGCCGCTGACCTCGACCAGGGCCTGAGCACGGGCATATTCCGCGGGCGTGAAGGCCGGCGCCGGGCGCAGCACCTCGTAGCTCCCGCCGGCCGGGTCGATGAGCGTCATCCGCTCCTCGTCGAAGCCGTGCAGCACAACCGTGCCCTCCGGCCGCCAGCGCACCTCGGCGGCGTCGAGCAACGTCACCAGGGCCTCACCCAGCGAATCGGGGTCGTGGACAAGACGACCGGCCAGCGCCAGCGCGCGGGTCGGCTGGTCGGCCAAACCCTGCGCCTCGGCCCGCGTGACGAAAGCCTCCCGGCCGCGGCCCCGCGCGATCGCGGCGTGCAGCTCGGCCTCGGTCATCGTGTCCGGCGTGTCCACGAGGAAGTCGTCGACCGCGCCGCCCTCGGTGGTGTGCACCTGAACGGCGAGGATGTTGACCGACCGCAGCGCGAGGCTCGCGGTGAGCACGGAAAGGTACCCGGGCCGGTCGTCGACCGTTGCCCTGATCCGCCACAGCGCCATGCGAGGCACTTCCCTTCCGGATCGACCCGCCTCCTGAACCGAACTTAAGCGTGCCTCGCCGGTGTTACCTGCACATTGCCTGAGCTGGGACGACTATGAGGGGTCAGTCACAGCCGTAGCGACGCTCGGCACACCCGTCCGGTCCAGGCGGTCGCCGAGGATGACCGCGGCGGCGCGGACCAGCTGAGCGATGCGGTCGACCTCGGTGATGTGGAACGCCGCCGCCGGCAGGTCGTCGTCGTCCGACCGCGCGATGACGAGCACCAGACCGGCCCGTCCGAACGGCGCCACGGCAAAACGGGTGCCGTCGGAACCCGTCATCGGGCGGGCGCGCAGCGGGGTCACCTCCGGCAGGTGCAGCGGGGACGGGGCGCGCCAGCTCGCGTACGCCACCGCGGGCTCGCTGCTCGCGGAGAGACGCAGCTTCGGCTCGTCGGAGACGATCGGCCGGGGTGCGGCGGTGCGGGCGGCCCAGTCGGCGGGCACCACCGCGGCGGCGGCCCAGTCGGCGGCCAGCAGACCCGGCACGGCGTCGACCAGCGTGGCCAGGCCGTCCTGCGGGTTCGCGGCGACCTGCGCCAGGAGCTCGGCGTCGTGACCACCGGAGACCGGCGCGCCGATCGCCCGCCAGACACCGTCGACCTGCACACCGGGGATGGCGGCGAGGCCGGCGAGGAGTCGCTCGACACGGGAGGCACCCGGCCAGACGACGGTGAAGTCGTCCACGGCCCGTCCACCGAGCCGCTCCAGCACCACCACCTGGACGATGTCGGCCCCGGCCACGCCCAGCGTGCGCGCAACCTGACCGAGGGCACCAGGACGGTCCGGCAGAGTGACCCGTACCCGCAGCAACATGCAACTCCTCCAGTCGGAAGACGGCACGGCGATGCCGTCCTAGGCGCCAAGAGTGCCGACGTGGCGTTACACACCCGTTGCGACGCCGTGTCCCGGTCGTCAAGGCGCAGAGATATGCCCGGAATCACACCCAGGCTAGGACGGGTCAGGCGGAGGCGCGACGGACCAGATGGGTGTCGAGCAGAACGTGGGAATTTTCCACGGGCTCGCGGCGGATCCGGCACACCAGCAGCTCCGCCATCCGGCGGCCCATCTCCTCGACGGGCTGGTGGATCGTGGTCAGCGGCGGCTCGCACTGCCGGGCGACGGGCGCGTCCTCGAAGCCGATCACGGCCACGTCCTGCGGCACCCGCAGACCCTTGTCACGCAGGGCCCGCAGCGCGCCGCTGGCCATCAGGTCGGACGCCGCGAAGACCGCGTCGAGGTCCGGCTCGCGCTCCAGCAGCGCCCTCATCGCCCGGGCGCCGCCGGCCTCGCTGAAGTCGCCGTACTCGACGAGCTCGGGGCCGGTCACGGCCGCGCGGTAACCGGCCAGCCGGGCCCGGCCGACCTCCATGTCCTGCGGCCCGGCGACCGTGGCGACCCGCCGGGCGCCGTTGCCGAGCAGGTATTCGACCGCCTTGCGGGCGCCGGCGGCGTTGTCGACGTCGACCAGGAAGTCGCTCTCGGCCGCGCGTGCCGACCGGCCGCCGAAGACGAACGGCATGCCGCGCTCGCGCAGCACCGCGGGCAGCGGGTCGTCGTCGTGCAGGGAGAGCAGCAGCACACCGTCGACGTGCTGGCCGGTCAGGTGGTGCTCGACCCGCTCCCGCTGCTCGGGGGAGGCCGCCATCGCCAGCCAGAGCTGCAGCGGCGTCTCCAGCAGCGCGGCGTTGATGCCGCGCAGCACGCCGGCGAAGAACGGCTCGCCGAAGACACGTTCCTGGGACTCCGAGACGACGAGCGCCACCGAGTCGGTCCGCTGGGTGACCAGCGAACGGGCCGCGCGGTTGGGCACGTAGCCCAGCTCCTGGATGGCCGCCTCGACGGCGGCCTTGGCCTGCGGGCTGACCTGGGACGACCCGTTGAGGACTCGGGAGGCGGTGCCGCGGCCGACCCCGGCGCGTGCGGCGACGGCGTCGAGCGTCGGTCGCCCCGGTGAACGGACGGGCTGCCTGGTCATCCGGGCATTATCGCCCTCCGGCCCGCCGATGTCTCGCCCCTGCGCGGGGTCAATTGACCATGCTCCCCGCCGGGCTAGGGTTTTTGCATGATCTGCCGTGCCTGCCGGGAGAAGCATCACGACCAGTGCCGGGGCGGGTCGTGGTGCGACTGCCAGCACCGGCCGGTCGAGCCCACGCCGCCCGTGACCGGACCGGCATCGCCGTGATCGACGTCCATGACGCCGATCTTGTGGCGCTTTATCCCCGCAATCCGACCCCGACACTGCGGGTCAACTTCATCACCGGCCTGGACGGCGCCGCGACGGTGGACGGCAAGTCCGCCGGGCTCGGCGGGCCGGGCGACAAGCTGATCTTCGACTCGCTGCGCCGGGTCTGCGACGCGCTGGTCGTCGCCGCCGGCACGGTTCGCGCCGAAAAATACGACGGCCTGCGCCTCGACGCCGCGGCCCGGGAATGGCGCCGATCGGCCGGCCTCCCCGAGTTCCCGCTGATGGTCGTGGTCTCCGGCTCGCTGGAGCTCGACCCGGCCCAGCTGGTCTTCGCGGACGCGCCGATCCGCCCCCTGGTGATCACCCACGCGGCTGCCCCGGCCGACCGGCGCGCCGCCCTGCAGCCCGTCGCGGACGTGCTGACCTGCGGCGACACCTCGATCGACCTGGCGGCGGCAGTGGAGGCGCTGCACGCCCGCGGTGCCACACAGCTCCTTTGCGAGGGCGGTCCACACCTGTTCGGCTCGCTCATCGCCGCCGATCTGGTCGACGAGCTCTGCCTGACCGTCTCGCCGCAACTGACCGGGGGCAGTGCCGGTCGCATCGCGACCGGACCGGACACCCCGCCGCGCTCCATGTCCCTGCGCAGCGTCCTGGCCGATCAGGACATGCTTTTCCTCCGGTACGCCCGCAGCCGCTAGAAGTTGTGGACAAGCCTGTGGATGACCCCTAGAACTTGTGGACAACTCATGCCAACCGACGTGCCGTCCGTCGGATGTCATACGTCTGGTGCAACATGATCGGCGTGTCTGACGAAGCAAGCGAAGTGAACGAGCCTGTCGGAAGGGTCCTCGGCACCGCCGACGCGACCCCGTTGCAGTTCTGGACGGCGGTCACGCCGGGCAGCTATCTGCAGCTCGACGACGTCGTGGTGACCAAGCGGGAGCTGCCCGACCGCGAGCCCGTCACCATCGCCGGGGTCGTCACGCAGGTGCGCGCCCGGCACGAGGGCGCGCAGTTCGACTCGGACGTCTTCGCCATCGCCGACGGCACCCTGCCCGCCCTGGTGCAGGAGGCCGCCGAGATCACCACCACGCGGGTCGACCCGGAGCTCTACGTGCCGCCGGCCCCCGGCGCGGTGGTGCACCGGGCCTCCGGCGCCGCCCGTGACGCCGCCCTGCACTTCGACCGCATGGAGCGCCGCGTCCCGATGGGCACCGGCCGCGACGGCGTCCCGGTCTTCCTCAACGCCGACTTCCTCGACGGCACCCGCGGCGCGCACGTGTCGATCTCCGGCATCTCGGGTGTCGCGACAAAGACCAGCTTCGCGACCTTCCTGCTCTACTCGGTCTTCCGCTCGGGGCAGCTCGGCGGTGACGCGGTCAACGCCCGTGCGCTGATCTTCAACGTCAAGGGTGAGGACCTGCTCTTCCTCGACCACCCCAACACCAAGCTCGACGAGGCGACCACCGCGGCCTATGCAAAGCTCGGCCTGCCGGCGACGCCGTTCCCCGACGTCCGGGTCTACGCGCCGCCGCGGGCGGGTGACTCCTCCGGGGCGCCCGACGTGCAGAGCCGGCTGACGGGCGTCGACAGCTTCTACTGGACGCTCGAGGAGTTCTGCGAGAAGCGGCTGCTGCCGTACGTCTTCGCGGACGCCGACGACGAGCGCCAGCAATACACGATGATCGTGCACTCCGTGACCGCCCACCTGGCCCGGCACGCGATTCCCGCCGAGGGTGGCATCAGCATCGACGGGCGCCGTCTCGGGTCCTACGGCGACATGGTCGACCACATCGTCGATCAGCTCACCGACGACGAGACACGCTCGATGTGGGCCGGCAGCGCGGTCAACATGGGCACGGTCAACGCGTTCGCCCGGCGCCTGATCGGCAGCAAGCGTGACCTGGCCCGGCTCATCCGCGGCGACCTCGCGTCCCGCCGCCCGCACCAGATCAAGACGGCCGAGAGCGCCCAGGTCACGGTGGTCGACCTGCACAACCTGCCCGACCGTGCGCAGCGGTTCGTCGTCGGTGTCACCCTCAAGACCGAGTTCGACGACAAGGAAAAGTCCGGTACGGGCCGCCCGCTGCTCTTCGTCGTCCTCGACGAGCTCAACAAGTACGCACCTCGTGAGGGCTCGTCGCCGATCAAGGAGGTGCTGCTCGACATCGCCGAGCGGGGGCGTTCACTCGGTGTGATCCTGATCGGTGCCCAGCAGACCGCCAGCGAGGTCGAGCGGCGCATCGTGACCAACTCCGCGATCCGGGTGGTCGGCCGTCTCGACCCGGCCGAGGCCTCCCGCCCGGAGTACGGCTTCCTGCCCCCGGCGATGCGTCAGCGGGCGCTGCTGGCCCGCCCGGGCACGATGTTCGTCAACCAGCCGGACATCCCCGTCCCACTCTGTGTCGAGTTCCCCTTCCCTGCCTGGGCGACCCGCAAGTCCGAGTCGGGGCCCCCTCCGGCAGCCACGATGCGGTCGATCGTGCAGGGCGTCGACCCGTTCGCGGTGGTCGGCGGTCGCGGCGGTTCGTCCGACGACGACATTCCGTTCTAGGGTTCTGCGATGCGCATCCTGCACACGTCCGACTGGCACGTCGGCAAGGTCCTCAAGGGCCGGAGCCGGCACGAGGAACACATCCGGGTGCTCGGCCAGGTCGTGGAGATCGCCCGCGCGGAGCGTCCCGACCTGGTCATCATCGCCGGTGACCTCTACGACACCGCGGCGCCGTCGCCCGACGCCGTCCGGGTCGTCACCCGGGCGCTGTCGGCGTTGCGGCAGACCGGCGCCCAGGTCCTCGCGATCGGTGGCAACCACGACAACGGCCAGGCCCTGGACGCCCTGCGGCCGTGGGCGGACGCCGCCGGGATCACCCTGCGGGGTTCGGTGCGTGACAAGCCCGAAGACCTGATCATCACGGGGACGACCGAGGGTGGTGAACGCTGGCAGGTCGCGGCGCTGCCGTTCCTCTCGCAGCGGTTCGCCATCCGGGCCGTCGAGATGTACGACCTGACCGCCGCCGAGGCGAGCCAGACCTACGCCGACCACATCGCCCGGCTGATCGGCCGGCTCGCGACGGGCTTCGACGAGCCCGGCGTGATCAATCTCCTGACCGCGCACCTCACCGTTGTCGGGGCCAGCACGGGTGGCGGCGAACGCGAGGCGCACACCGTCATGGGTTACGCCGTGCCCGCGACCGTCTTCCCGCCGGGCACGCACTACGTCGCGCTGGGCCACCTGCACCGCTCGCAGTCGGTGATCGGGCCGTGCCCGGTGCGTTACAGCGGCAGCCCGCTCGCCGTCGACTTCGGTGAGGAGGAGAACGTCAGCTCGGTCGCGATCGTCGACGTCTCGGCCGACAAAGCCGCCAAGGTGCGCGATGTGCCCGTGACCTCGGCGCGGACGCTGCGGACGGTCCGGGGTTCGCTCGATCAGCTCTCCACGGTGAACCTTCCGGATGCCTGGCTCCGTGTATTTGTCCGTGAGACGCCGCGTGTGGGGCTTCGTGAGGACGTCCAGGAGATGCTGCCCGACGCGCTCGAGGTCCGCATCGACCCGGACATGGTCCCCGACAAGGCCGGCGAGCGGATGGCCCAGCGCGCGGGCCGCTCACCGCGCCAGCTCTTCGGTGATTACCTCGACAACCGGGGGAATGCGGAAGAGGGCGTCCGGGAACTTTTCGACGAGCTCTACGACGAGGTGAGCAGCACCAAATGAGGCCACTGCGGCTTGATATGGCCGGGTTCACGGTGTTCCGCGACGAGACCACCGTCGACTTCACCGACGCTGACTACTTCGCGCTGGTCGGGCCGACCGGCTCCGGAAAGTCCACGGTGCTCGACGGCATCTGTTTTGCCCTCTACGGCACGGTGCCGCGCTGGGGCGGGAGCCGGGGCATCGGCAACGCCCTCGCCCCGTCGGCGACCGAGGCCCGGGTGCGGCTGGTCTTCGAGTCGGCCGGCTCGCGCTATGTCGCCACCCGCGTGGTGCGCCGCGACGGCCGCGGCAACGTCAAGACCGCCGGTGCCGGTCTCCAGCTCATGCCGCCCGGCTTCGACGTCACCCGCCTCGACACGGGCATGAGCCTCGAGGACCTCGGTGACGTGCTCGCCGGCACCCCGGCCGAGATGGAAGGCGCCGTCGTCGAGGCGGTCGGGCTGCCCTACGAGCAGTTCACCAGCTGCGTCATCCTGCCGCAGGGTCAGTTCGCCGACTTCCTGCACGCCAAGCCGGCCACCCGGCAGCAGATCCTGGTCAACCTTCTCGGTCTCCACGTCTACGAGGAGGTCCAGGCCCGGGCCTCCACCCGCGCCACCAAGGCCGAGGCCCAGCTGGCCACCATCGACCAGCTGCTCGCCGGTCTCGTCGACGCCGACGACGAGGCGGTCGAGGCCGCCGAGGTGCGCCTGACCGCGATGCGCGAGCTCACCCAGGCCGTCGAGACCGCGGTTCCGCAGCTCAGCGTGGTTCGTGATCGTGAGGCCGAGCTGGCCGCCGCCCGCGACGCCGTCGCCGAGGAGCTGGCCGCGCTGGCCCGGGTGAGGACCCCGGCCGCCAGCACCAAGGTCGCGGAGGCCGCAGCCGCCGCCCGGGCCGGCGCCTCCGACGCAGCCCAGGGTGTGCGGATCGCCGAGGAGCGCGAGGACAAGGTGCGCGGTGAGCTGGCCGCCGCCGGTGACGCCGGCTCGCTGGGCCTGCTGCTCGACCGCCACGTCGAGCTGGACCGTCTCACCGGCCAGGCCGAGTGGTTCGCCGGTGAGGTCTCGGTCGCCGAGGTCGAGCACCAGGACGCCGTCGCCGCCGCCGAGCTGGCCCGGGCCGCCCACAACGGCGCCGAGCAGCTCCTCGAGCAGGCCCGGCTCGACTACGCCGAGGCGCAGACGCTGGACCGCGCGGCCGCGCTCCGCGCCCACCTGACCGCCGGTCACGACTGTCCCGTGTGTGCCCAGCCGGTCACCGAGGTCCCGCCGATGCCGGAGGGCTCGGCCGTGCAGATGGCGGAACGCTCCGGCAAGGCCGCCCGGTCCGCGGCCGACGTCGCCTCGACCGCTTTCCGGCAGCGTGACGCCGTCGCCCGCGAGCTCGAACGCGGCCTCGACCGTAAACGCGCCCAGCTCGAACAGCACAAGTCCCGGCTCCAGGAGGTGCGGGCCGCGCTGGCCGACTCGCCCGGGGTCGACGCGCTGCGCCGGCGGCTCGACGAGCTGACCAAGCTGCAGAAGAAGCTGGACGAGGCGGGCGCCGACGTCCGGACGGCGCGGGAGACCCAGCGCCGTGCCCAGGCCGCCGTGGCCGCGGCCGACGAACAGCAGCGCGCCGCCTGGCGCTCGTTCGACGCCGTGCGCGACAGCGTGGGGCGCTTCTCGCCGCCGCCCGCCGACCGTGACGACCTGGCCGCGGCCTGGTCGGCGCTGACCGCATGGGCCGAGGTGTCCAAGCGGCAACGCGAAGAGGCCCGTGCCGAAGCAGCCGCCGCCGTCGAAGCCGCCCACGCGGAGACCCAGCGGGCCCGCGCGGCCGTCGTCGAGCTCTTCACCGCCAACGGTCTGAGCGCGCCCGCTTCGGGTGCCGACGCCGACCTGATCCGCGCCGCCGCGGTCGCTGCCGAACGCGCGGCGGCAGCGTGGCAGCGGCTCGTCGACCGCCGCGAACAGGCCCGCGAGTTCGCCGAGCAGCGCGCCGCGCTGCTGCGCGACGGCCGGGTCGCCAAAGCCCTGGCCGGGCACCTGCGCGCCAACAACTTCGAACGCTGGCTCCTCGAGGAAGCCCTCGACCTGCTGGTCGACGGTGGCTCCCGGATCCTGCGCGAGCTGACCGGCGGCCAGTACGACCTGATGCACGACAAGGGCGAGTTCTTCGTCATCGACCACCACGACGCGGGCCTTCGCCGCGGCGTCCGCACGCTGTCCGGCGGCGAGACGTTCCAGGCCTCCCTGGCGCTGGCCCTCGCCCTCTCCGAACAGCTCGCCGGCATGTCCACCACGGCGGCCAGCCTCGAGTCGATCGTGCTCGACGAAGGCTTCGGCACGCTGGACGCGGCCACGCTGGACGTCGTGGCGGCGACTCTGGAAAACCTCGCCGCCCGCGGTGACCGCATGGTCGGCGTGGTGACCCATGTGAACGCGCTGGCCGAACGTGTCCCGGTCCGCTTCGAGGTGCACAAGGACGCGCGTACGGCCTATGTAGAAAGGGTTGGTCTGTGACCCGAATGTTCGTCGACGCCTGGGACCCGTCGTACGGCGCGTCCTTCGAGGGCGACTCCTCGGACGGCCCGGCCTCCCCGAGCAGCGCCCAGGTCGACACCGACGTCGAGATCCCGTCGGCGGAGTGGCGGCCGCTCGACGTCGCTCCGGGTGTCCGCTGCCCGGACGTGGTGTTCCTGGTCGACGGTGTCCGCCGCAACGACGCGGGCCTGTGGACGGCCGAGGAGGACGGCATGTCGTACGCCGGCCTGGCCGCCTCGTACGCGGCCGGGGTGGTCCGCTGCGATCTTGGCAACGGCATCGCTGAGCTGGTCGGAGCGCGGGTGGGGCGGGGGCTGTTCACGGCCTCGCCGAGTGCGTCCGACGTGCAGGCGGGTTCCGTGCGGTACGAGGTGCACAGGGTCAGTGGCACCGGCGAGGCCAGCAAGCTGCCGGCGGCTGTGCAGGCGCCGTTGACTGCTCTGGAGATCGACATCTCGGGTGCGGCACGGGACGGTGGGTCCGACGGGGCCGATCTGCTCGTGGTGGATGGGCCGTTGCGGAACAGGCGGCAGTTGCCGCGGACTATCGGATATGTGAAGACGCAGCAGAAGCAGTATCTGCCGGCTTCGCTCACTCCGGTGGTCACGTCGTTGCGGCCCGGGCAGCGGACGCCGGTGTTCCACATGGGATCTGTGTGGGGTGGGTGGTCCTGGTATCTGAGGTTGCCGGGGGCTTCGGGGGCGCCCTGGTCCGGGATTGTTCGGGTGGAGTGTTCGCCGGATCTGGCGGTGGCTGAGGCTGTGGAGTTGGCTGAGGTTTCTTCGGCCACTTTGCCGCGGTTTGCGTCTTCGGCTTACAAGGATCCTCGGGCTCCTCAGAATCTTGTTCCTATTGCTGGGTTGGAGCGGCGGTTGCGGGGGTTGCTCGGGGATTCTCGGGTTCTGCATCGTGCTTTGACGCTCGCTACTGCTCGGTCGCGGATGGTCTGAGACTTTTACTTGCGGTTAGAGCTCACCGGCGGCGGGGGTGGTGTCCGTCGTGGGCCTGTTTGGTGTCCCGCTGCGGGTTGGTGTGTGCTTCTGGTCAGGTCAAGGGCGGCACTGTGGGGTGTCCGCACGGTGCCTTTTCCGTAGCCACCGTGCGGGGGTTCGTGCTTGGTTGCCGTCTTTTGCAAACGATTCTTTGCGCAAACCATCTTTTGCGTTACGGTTGCTGGGTGACTGCTTCTCTGGACGCTGCCTTTGCTGCTCTTGGTGATCCGGTTCGGCGTGCTCTGGTCAGTCGGCTTTCCCTGGGTGACGCGACGGTGGGGGAGTTGGCTCGGCCTTTTGCTCTGACGCCGCAGGCGATTTCGCATCACGTCGGAGTTCTGCGGAAGTGTGGGCTGGTCGAGCAGCGGCGGGAGGGGACCAGTCGGCCGTGCCGGTTGCGGGTTGATCAGTTGGCGTTGCTGGGGTCGTGGATCGATGAGCAGCGCCGGGCCTGGGATGACCGGCTTGATGCCCTCGAGGGTCATCTGGGGGCGCCGCAGTGACCCGGGTTGAGCTTCAGGGTGACGAGCTGATCGCTCGGCGGTGGCTGGCGGCTTCGCCTGAGCGGGTCTGGGCTGCCTTTTTGACGCCGGCGAGCATTGCGGCTTTCTGGGGTGGCTCGCACGCCACTGTTCCCTCGGAGTCCGTGACTGTCGATCCGCGGCCGGGTGGCGAGTTTGCGCTTGATACGCGGGGGCCCGACGGGAGTGGTCGGCGGCTGCGGTTCGTCTACGTGAGTCTCGACGCTCCGCGTGAGCTGGTGTTCGACGAAGCCGTGACCGGGCTGCGGACGACGGTGACCATCCGGGCTGCCGGAGAAGGTACTGACCTGACCATCCATCAGCGCAGGCTTCCGCCTGAGCTTGCGACGGCGCAGGCCGCCGGTGGGCTCGGGTCGATCGTCGACGCGCTGGCCGTACATCTGGGGGAAACGCCGTGAGTCAGAAGCAGCTCGTGGAGGAATACTTCGCCGGTTTCCGGGCGAGTGATCATCCGCGGATCCTCACCACCCTGGCCGAGGATGTCGAGTGGGTCATTCACGGGCACCGGACGACCCGGGGCAAGGACGAGTTCGACGGTGAGATCGAGAACCCGGCCTTCGACGGCAGCCCTCAGCTCGACGTCCATCGCGTCCTGGAGGACGGCCCAGTTGTTGTCGTCACGGGTGAAGGTCGTGGCGTCAGCGTCGAGCACGGGCCGTTCCGGTTCGCCTTCAACGACCTCTTCACCTTCCGGGACGGGCTCATCGCCCGCGTCGACTCCTACGTGGTCCCTCTGTCCTGAGTTACTCGTCCCGCCCCTTGGGCACGTTTTTGTCCGGGGTTGTGCCGGGAGTCACCGCGTACCGGGAAGTTGATGTTGCTCTGGGTGGTGAGGGCTGGGCTCTTCGGCGGTGGTGGGTCGGCCTGGCGTCCGAGGTCGAAGGCCCTTTTGTCCCTTGTTCTGTGTGAAACGGAGTCGACCGGTACTCACGTTTTGGTGACGGTGGGTCACTGTCGCGGCACCGGTTGCTGGTGTTGCATCCGCTTTGCGGGTGGAGTGCGCACTGTGCGTCTGTCGACTCGGCGTGCTTGCTGAGTATTATTCGCGTGCCCCCGAGTACAAATCGGTGTCTATGGATGAAAGTCACGGCCCCCCTGTGGCTTGGACCCGGAGGATCCTCTTGCAACTGCTCGTCCAGACCGGCCTGCCCACCGGGCTTCCGGAAATTTTCCCGTTCGCTTTGATCCCGGCCGGGTTCCACGGCCGTATGACAGGCGACGGGGAAAGCACCGGCTGGAGGAATCGATGCATGCGTTGGTCATGGAGCGGCTCACGCCGGACAGGGTGTGCGCGATGACGCAGCAGCGGTCCGGTGGCGGTTGGCAGGCTCTCGACGGAGGCCGTGGTGCGGACAATGATGATGCCGTGATTCCACGACAGGCCCGGCACGGGGCTACGTCGGAAACGGCCAGCCACGAAGACACACTCGTCCGGATGCTCTACGAGGAGCACGCGGGTCCGCTGCTGATGTTCGTTCTCCGGCTCACCGGCGGCGACCGTCAGCGGGCCGAGGACATCGTCCAGGAGACGCTCCTGCGGGCCTGGCGCAACGCGCACCGGCTCGGCGCCCAGGGGCAGCAGTCGCTCCGGCCCTGGCTCGTCACCGTCGCCCGGCGCATCGCCATCGACGATCACCGCAGTGTCAGTGCGCGGCCGCCGGAGACGTACGACCGGGAGCTGGAGAGTTTTCCCAGCACGGCCGACGACACCGATCGGGTGCTGCAGCTGATGACCGTTACCGACGCGCTCCGTACGCTCAGCCAGTCGCACCGTGAGATTCTGGTCGAGACGTATTTTCGCGGCAAAACTGTCCCTGAGGCGGCCGAGGTGCTCGGTCTTCCCCTGGGCACTGCCAAGTCTCGTGTGTACTACGCCCTGCGGGCCCTGCGTACGGCCCTGCAGCAGCGGGGGGTGACGGAATGACCCAGGAACAGCACTTCGACGTCGCCGCGTACGCGCTGGGCGTGCTCGACGACCGGGACGCCACGCGTTTCGAGGACCACCTGATCGACTGCCCGACCTGTGCGATCGAGCTCGAGTCGCTGCTGCCGGTGGTGGACATCCTCTCGGACGTCGACGCCGACGCGCTGGTCGCGACGGAGCAGTCACGCCGGGACGGCCTCGTGCTGAAGAAGATGATCGGTGAGGTCAAGCGGGAGCGGCGGCGGGCGAACAGCCGTCGGCTCTACTCCCTGGCCGCCGCGGTTGTCGTCTTCGCGATGCTGTCGATCGGTGCGCTCTTCGCCGGTGGCCAGTGGCTCGGGCCCGACCAGCAGAACAACCCGTCCACGCCGGCCCAGGCGCGACAGGGCTCCAGCAAGCAGCTGGACCCGCTGCCGCTGTCCGAGGGTGGCGTCGGCATCGGCGGACCGGACCTGGTCGGCGAGCGGCTCGGCGGCACCGACCCCCGTTCCGGGGTTCGCGCCGACGTGGCTCTCGAGGCCAAGGACTGGGGGACACAGGTGTCCTTCGCGGTCTCCAGCATCAAGGGACCACTGACTTGCCGGCTGGTGGCTGTCCGCACCGACGGCTCGACCGAGGTCCTGTCGACGTGGCAGGTCGGTGACAAGGGCTGGGGCACGGCGGCCCAGCCGGACCCGCTGCTGCTGCAGGCGGCCACGGCACTGCCACGTGACGAGATCGCGCACCTGCAGATCCAGTCTGTCGGCCCCAAGGGCGCGACGGAGACGCTGGTCCGCGTTCCCTGATCCATCGAGCACTTGGAAAGCCCGACCGCGACACTGCGGCCGGGCTTTTCTTTACCCCTGGACCAGAACCAAGCGTGAATGCGAGTGCACGCTGCGCAACAAAGGTGCAGGTGGGCCAACCATTTACGTACCGGGACGCCGATCGGTTCAAGCAAAATTCCATGAATTTGTTTGAGCCGATTCTTCAACCGCTGGGACCCGCCGCGCGTACTACTGCCCGAACACCGAGATGGATTATCCAGTTGGAGGGCACACCGTGGTTCCGGAGAAGCGAAAGTTGATGGTCGTCGGCGCCGCAATCGCGGCGGCGTTCGCTGTGACCGGTTGCGCCCCGGCGGGACTGGACAACGCGAGCGACTACGGCGCGCAGCCGGCCGCCAACGCTGTCGACGCGACCGCGACCCCCACACCCGGTGCCGAGGCCGAGGGCGACGACGCGGCTGAGGACGACGCCGCGGACACCGACGCGCCCGAGCTGAGCGCGGACGAGGTCACGAGCGAGCTCACCGCCAAAGAAGTGAAGCGCATGGGCGAGACGGTCCAGAACCAGGACGGCTTTGTGCTGTACCGGTTCGACAAGGACAAGGTCAAGCCCGAGGTCGTGTCCAACTGCAAGGGTGACTGCGCCAAGGTGTGGCCGCCCGCGGTGGTCAACAAGGGTGAGAAGCCCAAGCTCAAGGGCGTGGACGCCGACCTCGTCGGCACCGTCGAGCGCGAGGACGGCACGCTGCAGCTGACCATCGACAAGTGGCCGGTCTACACCTACATCGGTGACAAGAAGCCCGGGCAGTGGAAGGGCCAGAACGTCGGCACCACCTGGTTCGTGGTCACCCCCGAAGGCAAGAAGAACCTGACCTGCCTCCCGGCTCCGTCGAAGGCCGTTGCGCCCCCGGCGGACGACGAGGGCAGCGACAGCGACGAGTCGGGCGGCGACGCCGGCAGCGACGACAGCGCCGGCTCGGACTACAGCTACTGACAGACGGTCGTAGGTGTGGCCGGTCATCGCCACCCGGCGTGACCGGCCACCACCACGAATGAATTCGCTTCATAAGTTCTCGTTAATTCGTACCTAAGTGTTCCGCATTCCATTTGCCTTTACCGAAGTGCTTCTCCTAGCGTTTCCGGTGGCGGTGAACGGTCTCGCCGGAATCAATTTGTCGGAGGTGTGAAAGATGATTGCCACCCGTTCCGCTCGCCGGCTGCAGCGCTGGCTCGTGGGCACGATGGCAATGGTCCTGGCGTTCCTGCTGGCTCCGGCCGGCATGGCCCGGGCCGTCGACGCCACTCCGGTTCCGGTCCCGCCGAACACCGGCCTCACCGACAAGGGCGCCGGTGCCGTCAGCGCTGCCGACCGTGACTTCGTCATCAAGGTTCGCCTCGCAGGTCTGTGGGAGGTCCCGGCCGGCAACATGGCGGTCGAGAAGTCCGAGGACCCCCGGGTCGTGAACGTCGGCAAGGCAATCGCCGCCCAGCACGTGGTGCTGGACAAGCTCGACATCTCGGTGGCGAAGAAGCTCGGCATCGCTCTCCCGAACGAGCCCAACCGGGATCAGGAGGGCTGGCTGAACGAGATGCGCAACGCGGCAACCGCGCAGCAGTTCGACCAGATCTTCATCGACCGGCTGCGGGCGGCGCACGGCAAGATCTTCCCGGCCATCGCGACGATCCGGGCGAGCACCCGCAACGACTCGGTCCGCAAGCTGGCCCAGCAGACCAACCAGTTCGTCATGACCCACATGACGCTCCTCGAGAGCAGCGGCATCGTCGACTACGGCTCGCTGCCGACCGCCCCGGCCCCCGCCGCGGCGAACGGCGGCCCGGTGCCGGTCGACAACCAGATGCTCGCCGCCGCCGGCACCAACGGTGTGCCGGGTGTCAACACCTCAGTGATCCTCCTCGTTCTCGCCGGCGCACTCGTCGCCGGTGTCATCACCACCATGCGCATCTTCCGGACGCGATAGCCCGCGCCCGGTTCCGACCTGGCCAGTCGACCAGGCCGTACGGCATCACCCCCAGGCGGCTGCTCCACCGCCCGCCACGTGTGCGACAGAGAAAGGTGTCACCATGCGAAGGTCGCAGTACCGGCGCGAATCCAAGTATTCGAAGTGGTTCACCGGTCGGCGCCGGATCATCGCCGCGGTAGCCACCCTGGTTGCCTTCGGCGGCATTGTCACCGTCACGCAGGTCTCGGACGCGAGCACCAAGCGTTCGCAGCAGCGTGCTCTGGCCGCCTGCAACAACATCCAGGCGCCGAAGTCGACGAAGCTGTCGACCAAGACCAAGAAGGGCACCTACACCACCAACAAGGGCAAGGTGACCCAGCACGCCGACGACGGCTCGGGCGACGTCCCGACCACCGCGCAGATGCGGTCCCGCTGCCGGCAGTGGGTCATGCAGAACGCCGGTAACAACGGTGGTGGTGGCGGCGCGACCGCAGCACCGTCGAGCAGCGCCAGCACCGCGGCCGGCAACGGTGGCAACCAGGGCGGTAACCAGGGCGGCGGCAACCAGGGTGGCGGCAACCAGGGCGGCAACAACGGTGGCGGCGCTGTGACCCCGCCCCCGGGTGCGGGTCTGGGCATCCTGGCCAACAGCTGCGAGAACAGCCAGCTGCAGCCGCACGACGGCTTCCAGAACGGCAACCGCTGTGTCTCCACCGAGTTCGGTGAGGTCGGCGCGCAGGAGAACAACCCGTCGCTGCTGATCACCGAGGCGCCGACCCAGGTCGAGCCGAACACGGCGTTCACCCTGCGGGTCAGCACCCGGAACCTGATCCGTGACCGCTTCCTCGCGGCCGGTCAGGGCGGGTACTACGTGGAGAGCTCGGTGCTGCAGGGCGGTCTCGTCCGCGGTCACTTCCACACCGCTTGCCGCATGCTGAACAGCACCTCGGAGGCTCCCGACCCGGCTCCGGTCCCCGCGTTCTTCGTGGCGACCGAGGACCGTCAGGGCAGCGCTGCTCCGGACGTCGTGACGATCCAGGTTCCCGGCCTCCCGGCCGAGGGCACCGCGCAGTGCGCCTCGTGGGCCGGTGACGGCTCGCACCGCATCCCGATGATGCAGCGCGCCAACCAGACGCCCGCGTTCGACGCGGTCCGCATCGAGGTCGGCGGCGGCGGCAACAACGACGGTGACCAGGGCGGCGACCAGGGTCAGGACCAGGGCGACCAGAACCAGGGCGGCCAGGACCAGGCCGGCGACCAGAACCAGGGTGGCGACCAGAACCAGGGTGGCCAGGACCAGGCCGGCGACCAGAACCAGGCCGGCGACCAGGGCAACAACGGGGACCAGAACAACAACAACTGAGTACGGAGCCCTGCCGCAAACCGGAACCGAACCCCGCGGGCGGCGCCGCCGTCAAGGTGACGCCGCCCCGCGCGGGACCCCCCGTCGGGACCGGACCGCCGTCCACCCCCTGAGGACGGCACCCGCGGCAGGCGGCTCGAGCACAGGAATCGGCTGACGAAAGGAGGCGCGGTACCCACTCTCGAGCCGAGCTACGCAGCTCCGCTACCGGGTGAAGCGGACCGACTCGGGTGTCCGCCAACCCTCACCGATGGCCCTGACCGGGAGCGCGGTCAGGGCCATCGGCACGTCTGTGCCCGGGCGGAGGTTGGCGGCCGCGAAAGAAGGTGGCACAGTGACCCGGGTGACGAGGACCCGCCGGCTGAGCCTCCCGGACGGCTACCACTTCCGCGCCACGCTCCGGTCGCTGCTGGTGGTCCGCTACGACCCGTGCGGCACGCTCACCGACACCGATTTCTGGCTCTCCGCGCGTACCCCGGAGGGTCCTGGATCTTTGCATCTCGCCCGGGCGGGCGCGGAACTGACCGCGACCGGGCACGGACCCGGCGCGGACTGGCTGGTCGACCGCGCGGACGCGTTTGCCGGACTGCGCGACGACGTGAGTGACTTCCCGGCCCTGGCGGCGGCACATCCGCTGGTCGCCCGGCTGGCCCGGACCTTCCCGGGGGTGCGTTATCCGGCCAGCGGCCAGGTCTTCCACCGGCTGATCCGCGCGATCCTGGAGCAGAAGGTCACCGGGATCGAGGCGCACCGGGCCTACCGGTCGATGATGAAACACTTCGGCGAACCGGCGCCGGGACCGGCCGAGCTGCTGCTGCCGCCGGACCCCGAAGCGGTCGCGGCCACGCCGTACTGGACGTTCCACCCGTTCGGGGTCGAGCAGCGCCGCACCCAGGCGCTGCTGCGGGCGGCCCTGGTCGCGGCCCGGCTCGAACGCTGCGTGGACAGCGCCGAGGCGACCCGGCGGCTCACCGCCGTCCCGGGGATCGGTCCGTGGACCGCCGCCGAGGTGGTCCGCACGGCCTTCGGCGACGCGGACGCCGTCAGTGTCGGCGACTTCCACATCCCCAACACGGTGGCCTGGGGCCTCGCCGGTGAGGCCCGCGGCACCGACGCCCGGATGCTGGAGCTCCTCGAACCGTTCCGCGGGCATCGCGGCCGGGTGTGCGACCTGCTCGCGATGGGCGGGATCAGCGCGCCGAAGTTCGGGCCGCGGATGCCGATCCGGTCCTTCGCGAAGTTCTAGGTGTCGCCTGCTGGACAGCCGTTGCACACTGGGGCGTGGCTTTCACGTTGACGATCGACTGCGGTGGCGGCGGCATCAAGGGCTCGGTGCTCGACGACGCGGGCACCATGCGCGCCCAGCCGTTACGGGTGCCGACGCCGTACCCGTTGCCCCCGGACCTGTTCGTGAAGACCCTGCTGGAGCTCGGGGAACGCCTGCCGACGGCGGACCGGGTCACCGTCGGGATGCCCGGCATGCTGCGGCACGGCGTGGTGGTGGCGACGCCGCACTACGTGACCCGCAGCGGGCCGCGCACCAAGATCGATCCGGAGCTGGTCGAGGCCTGGCACGGATTCGACGCGCGGACCGCTCTGTCCGAGGCCTTCGGGCTGCCGACGCTGGTGCTCAACGACGCCGAGGTGCACGGCGCCGGTGTGGTCGCGGGCACCGGCTGCGAACTCATGCTGACCCTCGGCACCGGGCTGGGCTGCGCACTCTTCGACGGCGGCCAGCTCGCACCGCACCTGGAGATGTCACAGGCGCCGGTGCGGTGGGGGATGAGCTACGACACCTACATCGGCGAGCACGAGCGGCGCCGGCTCGGCGACGCGCTCTGGTCCCGGCGGGTCCGCAACGTCGTCGAAGGACTGCGACCGGTCTTCCTCTGGGACCGCATCTACCTGGGCGGCGGCAACTCACGTCTGATCACCCCGACGCAGCTGGCCCGCATGGGCGACGACGTGGTGGTGGTGCCCAACACAGCGGGGATCGTCGGCGGCGTCCGCGCGTGGACCCTGCGGGCTGACGGATCTCGATAGATTCGAAGCATGCTCCCCACCCCGTCCGCGTTGCTCCTCGACTTCGGCGGTGTGCTCGCCGACGCACCCCCGCAGGACCTCGCGCCACCCGAGCTGGTGCTGCGGCTCTACAACCTGACCGGCGGTGTGCTCACCCCCGGCGAGATCAGCCGGTCCCTGCTCGCCGGCCATCAGGCGTACGCGGCCTGGCGCGACGAGGACCACCCGGACGAGCTGTCCCACGCCGCGGTCTGGGCGCTCGTCACCGGCGACTGGCCACGCAAGGCGCAGGAGGCAGTGCGCCTGCAGGCCACCCGGCTCGCCTACGACTGGGCGTGGCGTGACGGCTGGGCGCTCCGGCCGGGCATTCCCGAGGCGTTGCGGGCGGCCCGTGCCGCCGAGCTGCCGATGGCGGTCGTCAGCAACGCGATGAGCGGTGCCGCCCATCGCGACTTCCTCGACAGGGCGGGCATCGGCGGGCTCTTCGAGGTGCAGATCTACAGCGACGAAGCCGGCGTCCGCAAACCGAACCCCGAGATGATCTGGCGTGCAGCCCGGGAGTTGCGGGTGCCGGCCGAGCAGTGCTGGTTCGTCGGGGACAGCCGCCAGCGGGACGTCGTGTGTGCGCGGCGAGCCGATGCCGGCGCCGCTATTCTGCTGCGCTCGCCGCGTACCGATAAGGAGGATCCGGCCGCTTTCCCCGAGCCGGACGCTTTCGTCGAGGACGGTTTCGGCCTGCGCGACCTGCTCCCGATCTGACGCCCCCGATCAGGGCAGGTGACCGAGGACGATCCGCTCGGACGTCAACAGGTAGGTCCGGAGCACCTCCGCCGCACGCCCCGCCTCGCCACCCTCGTAGATCGTCGTGATCTCCTCGTTCATCGGCACGAACGGCCGGTGCAGGGCCCCCACGTCCGGCGCCGCGACGAACGCCAGGCGCAGCTCGGCGGTCAGCTGCCGCATCCACGCGTCCAGCCGCGGACTCCCGGCCAGCGCCACGATCTGCTCATGGAAGTGCATGTTCGCCGTCCCGACCGCACGCCAGTCCCCGGCCGCCACTCCTCGCTGCGCCTCGTCGATCGCGGCCCGCATCCCCTCCGCACGCGGCGGATCGACCGGCGCCTGCTGCAGGGCCGAGCACTCCAGGAGCACGCGTACGCGGTAGATGTCCGCGATCTGCGCCGAACTCAGCGTCGCGACAAAAACCCCGCGGTGCGGTTGCCGGACGAGCAGCCCCTCCTCGATCAACGTCGAGAACGCCTCCCGCAACGTATTCCGCGACACCTCGAGCGGCCCGGTCAACGACGCCTCGGACAGCCGCGTACCCGGCGCCAACTCCCCGTTGATCATCGAATTCCGCAGCCGCTCCACCGCCCTGGCCGCCGAACCCGGCTTCTCCACCGTCGTCACCAGCTCAGTCAATCAGCCGTACCGCCGCCGCCCTCAATCGGGCGCGACCCGGAACCGGACCTTCGCACCGGGCCGGGCCTGCGCCGCCCGGTCAGCAGCCTCCGGCGTCAGCACGGCGATCACCGGATAGCCGCCGGTGACGGGATGATCGGCCTGGAAGATGATGGGATGCCCGTCCGGCGGGACCTGGACCGAACCCCTCACCACGCCTTCGCTGGGCAGCTCGGCGCTGCGTGACCGGGTCAGCGCCGGCCCGGTGAGCCGCAGCCCGACCGCGTCGCTGGCCGGGGAAACGGTGAACTCCGCACTCAAGAACGTCTCCACCGCCTCGCCGGTGAACCAGTCGTCGCGCGGCCCCAGATCAACCTCCAACGCCCCCTCCGACCCGGCGCCGTCGCTTGCCCGCCCAAGTTGATCGCTTGGGCCGGCGGTGGTGGGTGGTTGGGCGGCGGAATCACCCAGACCGGATTGGGCAGCGGGGTCGGCCGGGTGATTGTGGTTGCCGGTTTGGGGCGCGGGATCGGTTGGGCGGTGCCCAACTTCAAGGATGTTGGGCCGCCCAGAGGCGTTGGTGGGTGGTTGGGTGGAGACATCGGCCGGGCCGGTGTGGCCGCCTGTTTGGGTGGCAGGGGCGGCTGGACGCGGATTGTCGCTGGCCGGCTCGGCGGAGCTGATCCGGGTGGCGCCGGCCGCCCCTGGGCTGATCGAGGCCGCATCGGTCGGGGCAGGGTCGGTAAGGGTGGGGTCGGCAAAGGTAGTGGCAAAGGCGGGGGTGGGCCCGATCGGGAGGGTGTCGCCGGCGGCAGGCTTGGCGGGGCCGACCCCGGCGAGCTGGTCCGTCGAACGCGAGCCCAGAACCGGTTCGACAGCAAACCCGCCCCGGACCGCCAGGTAGCTCCGCAGCCCCCGCCGCGGCATCGTCACCGAGACGACAGCGCCCGCGGGCACCGTGAGGACTTCTTCGGCCCCGGCGCGGGCGCCGTCCACCGATAGCACCGCGTCGGTGCCGGTCAGGACCACCGTGGCTGGTTCGTCGAAGCGGACGCGGAGCCCGCCCAGGGTGCATTCCAGGGCGGCCAGGCCGGGTGGGTTGCCGACCAGGGTGTTGGCGCGGGCGTAGGCCGTGCGGTCCACCGCGCCCGAGGGGGCGACGCCCTGGGCGGCGTGGCCTGGGCGGCCTTCGTCCTTGAGGACCGTGAGGGGGCCGGGCCGGATGATGGTCACCGTCATCGGGACACCGCCTTGAAGATCACTTTTACTCCGGGTACGAGCAGAGCGGGCTCCGGGCGACCCAGGTCCCACATGCGTGCTGTGGTGGTGCCGATGAGCTGCCAGCCGCCGGGGCTGTCGTTCGGGTAGATGCCTGAGAAACGGCCCGCGAGGCCGACCGAGCCGGCCGGGATGCGGGTACGGGGCGAGTCGCGCCGCGGTACGTCGAGGCGGGGGTCGCCGCCGGTCAGGTAGCCGAAGCCGGGTGCGAAGCCGGCGAACGCCACCGTCCACGGCGAGCCGGTGTGGAGGGTGATGACCTCGTCCGTGGTGAGGCCGGTGTGTTCGGCGACCGCGGCCAGGTCGGGGCCGTCGTAGCTGACCGGGATCTCGACGGTGCCGGCGTCGGTCACGCCGGGCCCGTCGAGGCGCAGACCGGCTGTGGCCTTCTCGACCGCCGCCGGGGAGGTGACGGCCGGGTCGAGGCGGATCAGGACGGTCCGGGCCGCCGGGACCAGGTCGACCACGCCGGGCAGCGTGGCCGCGTGCAGTGCCGCGTAGAGGGCCAGGGCGGCGTCGAGGTCGTCGACCTCCACCAGCAGGGCCTCGCGGCCGCAGCGGAGAAATCTTGTCATCGGGCGTATTCCGTGTCGGGGACGTCTGTCAGGAACATGTGGCCGGGTGCGTGGGTGATCGCGAACGGCACCTGTGATGCCATCACGGCGGCTTGCGGGGTGACGCCGCAGGCCCAGAAGACCGGGACTTCGCCGGGGCGGATCTCGACCGGGTCGCCGAAGTCGGGGCTGTCCAGGTCGGTGAGGCCGAGCCCGGCCGGGTCGCCGATGTGGACCGGTGCGCCGTGGACCGCCGGGAAGCGGCCGCTGATCGTGACGGCGTCGGCGACCCGGTCTGCCGGGATCGGCCGCATGGAGACGACAAGCTCGCCGTGGAGGCGCCCGGCGGGACGGCAGGGGCGGTTGGTCCGGTACATCGGGACGTTCCGTCCGGTCGAGATGTGCCGGACGTCGATGCCCGCGGCGATCAGGGACTCCTCGAAGCTGAAGCTGCACCCGATCAGGAACGCCACCAGGTCGTCCCGCCAGGCCGCCGTCGCGTCCGGCACCTCGTCGACCAGTTTCCCGTCGCGCCAGATCCGGTAGAGCGGCAGGTCCGTGCGCAGGTCAGCACCGGGCGCGAGGACGCTGACCGGCGAGCCCGGATCGCTGACGTCGAGCACCGGGCACGGCTTCGGGTTCCGCTGCGCGTAGAGCAGCATGTCCCACGCCCAGTCCCGCGGCACAGCGATCAGATTGGCCTGCGTCATCCCCGGTACCAGCCCGGCCGTGGGCCGGACAAGCCCGGCCCGGAACCCCTGCCGAAGATCAGCCGCGGCAGCGGCACCTCTCCCAGCCGCCCCGACAGACGTCAAGGGAAGGTCGGCCGGGGTCATGAGCCGGATCCGGCGAAGGAGGTGATCGGGATGCCGGCGGCGGTGAGCTTGGCGTGGACCGCGCGGGCCATGCCGACCGCTCCCGGGGAGTCGCCGTGGACGCAGATGGAGTCGGCCTCCACCTTGATCACGGTGCCGTCGACGGCGACCAGGGTGCGGTCGGTGACCAGACGGAGCATGCGGTCGGCGACCTCGGCCGGATCGTGGAGCAACGCGCCGGGGTCGCGGCGGGAAACCAAAGTTCCGTCCGGGTGGTAGCCGCGGTCGGCGAAGGCCTCCCGGACGGTACGCAGGCCGGCCTCGTCCGCGAGGTGCAGGAACACCGAGCCCGGCAGGCCGAGCACGGGCAGGTCGGGGTCGTAGCGGCGGACGGCGTCGACCACCGCGGCCGCCTGCTGCTCGTGGTGGACGATCGTGTTGTAGAGGGCGCCGTGCGGCTTGACGTAGAGGACGCGGTCGCCGGCCGCGCGGGCCAGGCCGTCGAGGGCGCCGAGCTGGTAGATGACGTCTGCGACGAGGTCGGGGGTCTCGTAGTCGATGAAGCGCCGCCCGAAGCCGGCCAGGTCGCGGTATCCGACCTGGGCGCCGATGACCACGCCGGTGGCGACCGCCCGTTCGCAGGTGGCCAGGAGCGTACGCGGGTCGCCGGCGTGGAACCCGCAGGCGATGTTGGCGCTGCTGACCACGTCGAGCATGGCGGTGTCGTCGCCGAGCCGCCAGGTGCCGAAGCCTTCGCCGAGGTCGCTGTTGAGATCCATGCCGGTCTCCCTGTTCAGGTGGTGAGGATCAGAAGGTGTCAGCCGGCCAGGTAGTCGAAGATCGTGCGGGCCGAGATGATGCCCATGTACCAGGTCAGTGCGGCCACGACCGCGCCGAGGACGAGGAGCCACATCGGGTACGCGTACCCGCGGAGGAGCTCGCGCCGGCGCCAGGCGGCGTACAGGAGGATGGTGAACCCGATCGGGAGGATGAGCCCGTTGAAACCGCCGGCGAAGACCAGCAGGGCCGACGGTGCGGTGCCGAGGGCCAGGAAGATCGCCGTGGAGACCGCGATGAAGGCGACGGTGGCCCAGGAGCGCGGGCGTCCCTCGGCGAGGCGTTTGGAGAAGGCGTCGAAGAACGAGACCGAGGTGAAGGCCGCGCCGACGACCGAGGTGATCGCGGCGGCCCAGAGGATGACGCCGAAGGCTCGCAGGCCGAACTCGCCGGCCGCCGACTCGAAGGCCTGGGCGGTGGCGTTGCCCTTGGTGTTCAGCGCGACGCCGCCGGAGACGACGCCGAGGATCGCCAGGAAGAGCAGGAACCGCATGAGGCCGGTGACGGCGATGCCGGTGAGGGCGCCGCGGGTCACCTCGCGGGTGTGCTCGGGCCCGGTGGTGCCGCTGTCGAGCAGGCGGTGCGCACCGGAGTAGGTGATGTAACCGCCGACCGTGCCGCCGATGATCGTGGTGATCGCGGCGAAGTCGATCTCATCCGGCCAGACGGCCTGCTGCAGGGCCGTGCCGACCGGTGGCCCGGAGACGATCGTGACGTAGAGCGTCAGCAGGATCATCACGATGCCGAGCACGATGAGCAGCCGGTCCATCGCCATCCCGGCCCGCTTGACCACGAAGATCGAGATGGCGATCACGGCGCTGATCAGGCCGCCGATCTTCGGGTCGAGACCGAGCGCCGCGTTGAGGCCGAGGCCGGAGCCCGCCACGTTGCCGATGTTGAAGACGAGCCCGCCCAGGATGACCAGGGCGGCCAGCAGGTGTCCCGCGCCGGGCACCACCGCGTTGGCGATCTCGTGGGCGCGTTTGCCGCTGACCGAGATGATCCGCCAGATGTTCATCTGGACGACGAAGTCCACCAGGATCGACATCAGGATGCCGAAGGCGAACGCGGCGCCCAGCTTCGCCGTGAAGGTGGTGGTCTGGGTGATGAATCCGGGACCGATGGCGCTGGTCGCCATCAGGAAGATCGCGCCGATCAGCGCGGTGCGGCGGGTGCGGGCGGGTGTGGTGGTTTCGGTCGACATGGGCACTCCTCGATCGGGGTAGTTCGATTGGAGGCACCCCTGACGCTAGGGATTGTTCAACGATCGCACAAGAGTTGTTGAACAATCTGCGATTACGCGGACGTTAAAACCTGCCACACGCTCGTCCGGCGGACCGGGACGCTCTCCAGCGCCTCGATGACCGGCACGTCGTAGGTCGCGCGGCGGATCATCCCGTCGGTGGGGAGGTACGCCCGCCCCGGATCCCCGACCAGCACCAGCGCGCCCCGGCCGGCGGCCTTGCGCAGGAACGGCAGCACCCGGCCGGTCATCTCCCGGCTGTAGAAGACGTCGCCCGCCAGGATCACGTCGGCTTCGGCGTACCCGGTGGAGAGGAGGTCTCCCTCGACGGTCCGGACCCGGACGCGGTTGGCCTCGGCGTTGGCCTCGGCGGCGGCGAGCGAGAGCGGATCGATGTCGTTGGCGGTGACCGGTCGTGCCCCGGCGCGGGCCGCGGCCACCGCGACCAGGCCCGACCCGGTGGCCAGGTCCAGCACGGCACGGCCGGAGACCAGGCCGGGATCGTCGAGGAGGTGCCGGGCCAGCGCCTGCCCGCCGGCCCAGGCGAACGCCCAGAACGGCGGCGGCTGTTCCCCGCCCGCCTCCTCGGTCCGCTCCCAGAGCTCGATCGGCTCGTCGGCCTGGTGGAGCACGAGCTCGGGGAGGAAGGGAACGGGGGCGAGCCGCGTGTTCGCGCGGACGAAGTCGGTGGACACGTACCGATTCTGCTCAGTTGGGAAGACACGGGACCGATCAGGGGGCAGCGTCACCAGTACACCGTCACGAGAGGAGCAGCATGCCGACACGGTTGGCAGCCGCCCTCTTCGGCGCCTGGATGGTGGTGCTCGGCGTGACGTTCTACGCCGAACCCGCCTGGCAACTGCCCGTACGCCTGCTCGCCGGGCTGTCCGCGGTGCTGGTGATCGGCACCGGGATCCGCCGGCAGCGGCCCGATCACCGCGGCCCCTGGCACGTGCTGAGCGCCGCTGTGGTCCTCTCGGTGGCCGGCACGGCGGTTTTCACGGCCGGTCCCGCGGCCGAGCGGGCCGTCTCCCACCTGCATGCCATCGGTACGGGCATCCTGCTCGTCGTCTACCTGCTGCTCGCCACCGTGCTGTTCTGGTTCGTCCGGTTGCGCACGGGCGGGCGCCGCGACCGTGGCGGCCTCCTCGACGCTCTCACGCTGACCTCGGCCGTGGCCCTGCTGGCCTGGACGTTTGTCATCGGCCCGCACCTGCGCGACACCGACCTGACAACCATTGAACGCTGGATCTCGGTGGCGTTCACGGTCGGTGACCTGCTCTGCCTCGCCCTGCTGACCCGGCTGCTCACGGTCTCGGGCCGGGGTGTCCGCGCCGCCGGCTGGCTGGCCGTGGGCATCCTGGCGATGCTCCTCGCCGATGTCGGCTTCAACCTCGTCGCCGTCCGTGAGGACCTCGCCTACCTGGCCGCCTTCGGCCGGATCCCCCTGTACGCCGCGGCCGGCCTGGCCGCGCTCAGCCCGACGATGGCCGCGCTGACCCGTCCCGCCGCCGCCCCCACGGCCGAGCTGGGCCGGATCCGGCTGGCCCTGCTGGCCCTGGCCTCGCTCGTCGCACCCGCGGTGCTGGTCTTCCAGGTCCGCGTCGACGGCGAGGTGCCCGATCTGAACGTCGTCGCGGCGCTCAGCGCCTGCACGTTCCTGCTGGTCCTGGCCCGGATGGCGGGCATCATGGGTAGTCACCGCCTGGCGATGGCCCGTGAGCGTGGTCTGCGGGAGGCCTCGGCCGCCCTGGTCTCGGCCGCCGACGCGGACGAGGTCGGTGACGCCGTCCGTACGGCCGTGGCCCAGCTGTTGCCCGCGGACGTGCCGCACCGGGTGGTCCTGGCGATGGCGTACACCGAACCCGAGGAGCCGGTCTCGCCGGAGACCGCCGCGCAGTCCGACCACGACCGCAGGACCGGTACGGCCGCCGGCCTGGTCGCCACCCGGGACGTCGACTGGGCCGTCGCGGTCCGGTTGACGCAGTTCAACACTGTGCTGCGCTGCCCGCTGGTGCTCCAGGACCGCCCGACCGGCGACCCGCTCGTGGGTGTGCTGCACGTCGGCGGCCCGACCTGGGCGCTGCTCGGCCTGCAGCGGGCCCTGGAGGTGCTGGCCAGCCAGGTCGCGCTCGCCCTGGAACGGATCGCGCTGAGCAACGAGGTGACCCGCCGCAACAGTGAGGCGTACTTCCGCACGCTGGTGCAGAACACCTCGGACGTCATCCTGATCGTCGACGACGAGGACCGGGTGCGGTACGCGAGCCCGTCCGCCGTCCACGTGCTCGGCGGCGACCCGGTGGGTGCGCGCCTGCCGGACATCATCCACCCCGGCGACCGTCCGCGGCTCGCCGACGTGCTCAGCGCCGTCCGCGGTGGTGAGGGCACGCAGGAGGGGCTCGACTTCCGTGCGGTCGGGCGCCGGCGTACCGAGGTGATGCTGGAGATGCACTGCCGGGACCTGCGCGCGGACCAGACCGTCGCCGGGCTGGTCGTGACTTTGCGCGATGTCACCGAGCGGCGTCAGCTCGAGCGCGAGCTGACCCACCAGGCGTTCCACGACTCGCTGACCGGCCTGGCCAACCGCGTGCTGTTCGCCGACCGGTTGCAGCACGCGCTGGCCCGGGGCGCCCGGGACGGTTCGGTCGTCGGTGTGCTCTTCATCGACCTGGACGACTTCAAGATCGTCAACGACACCCTGGGTCACGCGGTCGGCGACCAGCTGCTCATCGCGGTCGCCGAGCGGATCTCGGGCGCGTTGCGGGCCGACGACACCGCGGCCCGGCTGGGCGGCGACGAGTTCGCCGCGCTGGTCGAGAACGTCCAGGACCCGGGTGCGGTCGAGGAGACGGCCACCCGGATCCTGGCCGCGCTGGCCGAGCCGATCATCGTCGACGGCGAGCCGCTGCAGGCCGTGGCCAGCATCGGCATCACCACGACCCCCGAGGCCGACACCGCCGACGCGCTCCTGCGCCAGGCCGACCTCGCCCTGTACGTCGCGAAGGGCGCCGGCAAGAACCAGTGGCGGCGCTACCAGTCGCACCTGCACGACGTCATGGTCGAGCGGCTCGAGCTGCGGTCCGCGCTGGACCACGCCGTCAACGAGGGCCACTTCCTGCTGCAGTACCAGCCGATCGTCGACCTGGACACCGACGAGGCGGTCGGCTTCGAGGCGCTGGTCCGCTGGCACCACCCGACCCGGGGTGTCATCGCGCCGGACCAGTTCATCGAGGTCGCCGAGGAGAGCGGGCTCATCGTGCCGATGGGCCGCTGGGTGCTGGACCAGGCCCTGCACACGGTCGCGCAGTGGCGCCGCATCCTGCCGCGCACCCGCCAGCCGTACGTGAGTGTCAACGTCTCCGTCCGGCAGTTCCGCCAGTCCGGGTTTGTCGAGCAGGTCCGGGCGTCGCTCGATTACGCCGGGGTGCCGCCGCAGGCGCTGATGCTGGAGATCACCGAGACCCTGCTGATGGGTGACGACGAGCAGATCTGGGCCGACCTCGCCGTGCTGCAGGAGCTGGGTGTCCGCATCGCGATCGACGACTTCGGCACGGGGTACTCGTCGCTGAGCTATCTGCGGCAGCGCCCGATCGACGTCCTGAAGATCGACAAGACCTTCATCGACGACATGATCGGCAGTGAGCAGCAGCTCGCCCTGGTCGCCGGCATCGTCAGCCTCGCGCAGACGCTGAACCTGACCGTCGTCGCCGAGGGCATCGAGGACGCGACCCACCGGCAGCTGCTCGCCCGCCTGGGCTGCCCGCTGGGCCAGGGTTACTACTACTCGGAGCCGCTGGACCCGACCGAGGCGCTGGCCTGGCTCCGCAACCCGCTGCCACTCGCCGCCGCGTGAGTGGACGGACTCCTGCGCACGCTGTGACCAGGAGAAAGTCCGAGTTTTCCGCCTGACCCCAGCAAATTGCCAAAAGGCCAGAAACGGCTATCGGCCGCGCGCCAGGATTTCGGGTGTCATATCCACACCCGAAAGGAAAAACCATGCGACGTGCAGGCCTACTCATCGCCGGAATGTTCCTCGCCACCGGCGCCGGCCTCGTCCTGTCCACACCCGCCTCGGCCGCCGTCAGTCACAACGGCAACGCCGTCGGTGCCTCACACGGGCACGATGACGACGACGAATGCTGGGACGACGACTGGGCCGACGACTTCGGTGAGGTCTGGTGGCATCACCGGCACCACCACCACGGTCACGGTCACGGCCTCGGGGTGTCCATCGGCATCGGTATCGGCATCGGCCACTGATCGGCAGGACCGGCCCGGGCGGCCCGTCTCAGTACGGGTTGCCCGAGCCGGGCAGCCGTCCACGCAGGACACCGCCGAGACGGCCGGGCAGCGAGGGATCACCGGACAACGGCGGGCTCTCGGTGTGGGCCCGGGCCGCCATGCCGGCGACCAGTTCCTTGAGCGTGTGCACGGCGTCGACCAGCGGACGCCAGCCGAGCTCGGAGGCAACGCGGTCACAGGACATCAGCGGCGCCTTGAGACCGAGGCGGACCCAGCCCACGTCGACGGGCTGCAGCCGCAGCCGCCAGGTCAGGTCGGCGGCACCCCGCAGCAGCAGATCCGGCACGGGGATCTCCTTGCCGTGGAAGACTCTCGCCGCAACCGAGGGATCCAGCACCGGTCCTGCGGCCACATTGAACGCTCCGCGCACGTCACCGAGCAGGGCCCGCGCGTACGCGTCAGCCACGTCGTCGGCGTGCACCGCCTGGACCCGCAGGCCGGGATTCGAGGGCACGAGCGGGATCCGCCCGAACCGGAGCAGCCGTGCGGGCAGCAGCGGGCCGGCGAAGTAGCGCCCGATCTCGGTGCCGACCTCCCGCTGGAAGATCAGGCCCGGGCGCAGGCGGACGATCCGCAGCGTCGGATGGTCGGACTCGACCCGGTCCAGCAGATCCTCGACCAGCACCTTGTGCCGGCTGTAGGAGGAACCGGGCACACCGTGCCGCGGGTACGCCTCGGTCACGTACGCGTTCTTGGGGCCCGGCGAGTAGACGCCGACGGACGACGCGAAGAGCAGCGACGGCACCCCGGCGTTCAGCGTCGCCTTGACGACGGCCTGGCTGCCCAGGACGTTCGTGCGGAACAGCAGCCGCTGGTCGTGGCTCGGCTGGATCTGCCAGGCCAGGTGCACAACCGCGTCGGCACCGCGGAACACCGCGGCGAGCTGCTCCTCGGCCCCGGGCGCACCGATGTCGCAGGAGTGCCACTCCACGCCGGCGTACGTGCCGGTCTCCTCGGGCAGCCGGCGCACCACCCCGGCCAGTTCCATGCCCGGCTCGTCGCGCAGCCTCCGCAGCAGGGCCGTACCGGCGTTACCTGTCGCTCCGACGATCACCACTCGCATGCTTCAGGCGTACCCGGGGGGCCGCGATTGAACCCCGGGGCCGCGGGTACGCCCCGGCCATGGATCTCGTTGTCAACGGTGTCGGGCACCGGCTCGACCTGGACCCGCGTACCACACTGCTGGACGCCCTCCGGGAACATCTGCAGCTCACCGGGGCGAAGAAGGGCTGTGACCACGGCCAGTGCGGTGCCTGCACCGTGCTGCTCGACGGCCGTCGTGTCAACAGCTGCCTGATCCTGGCCATCAGTCAGCAGGACGCCGAGGTCACCACCGTCGAGGGGCTCGGCACCGGTGACAACCTGCATCCGGTGCAGCAGGGTTTCCTCGACCGCGACGGATTTCAGTGCGGCTACTGCACACCCGGGCAGATCTGCTCGGCGGTGGGGATGCTCGACGAGGTCGCTCAGGGCCGGCCCAGCGCAGTGACCGACGGCGAGATCACCCTCGACGACGCCGAGATCCGCGAGCGGATGAGCGGGAACCTGTGCCGCTGCGGGGCGTACGCGAACATCGTCCCGGCGATCGCCCAGGCGGCCGGCCGATGAAGACCTTCGACTATGCGCCCGCCACCGACGTTGCCGCCGCGGTCGCGCTGGCCTCCCAGGGCGGACGGTTCCTGGCCGGCGGCACCAACCTGGTCGACCTGATGAAACTCGGTGTGGAGACCCCGGACGTGCTCGTCGACATCGCCAGGCTGCCGTTGCGCGAGGTCACCGAGCTTCCGGGCGGCGGGCTGCGGATCGGCGCCGGGGTGCGCAACAGCGACCTCGCGGCGCATCCGGTCGTCCGCCGCGACTTCCCGGTCCTGAGCCAGGCGCTGCTCGCGGGCGCGTCCGGGCAGCTGCGCAACATGGCGACGACCGGCGGCAACCTGCTGCAGCGCACCCGCTGCCGGTACTTCATGGACATGACCAAACCCTGCAACAAACACGCGCCCGGTACGGGGTGCCCGGCCCGGAACGGTGACCACCGCAACCTGGCCATCCTGGGCGCCTCGGAGCACTGCGTGGCGACACATCCGTCCGACATGGCCGTCGCCCTGGTCGCCCTGGACGCGATCGTGCAGATCACCGGCCCGGACGGGGACCGCAGTCTGCCGCTGACCGAGCTGCACCGGCTGCCCGGCGACACCCCGCACCTCGACACCGTGCTGACGGCGGGGGAGCTGATCACCGCTGTGGACGTTCCGGCGCTGGGGTTCGGGGGCGTCTCGGCGTACCGGAAGGCGCGTGACCGGGCGTCCTACGCTTTCGCCGTCGGATCGGTGGCCGCGGCTCTGCACGCCGAGGACGGTGTCGTGCGCGATGTCCGGCTGGCCCTCGGCGCGGTGGCCCACAAACCGTGGCGGGCGTTCGTGGCCGAGGAAGCCCTGCGCGGCCGCCCGGCGAACCGCGAGTCGTTCCTGGCGGCCGCCGACGCCGAGCTCGCGGCGGCCCGGCCGTTGCGCGACAACGGCTACAAACGCACGCTGGCCCGCAATCTGGTGGCGACCACGTTGGAGCGGCTGACGGGAGAGCGCGCATGACCACCACCTTCTCGTCCGCGGTCGGACAACCGCTGGCCCGCATCGAGGGCCCGGCCAAGGTCACTGGCGCGGCCCTCTACGCGGCGGAATACCCGGTCGACGGTCTCGCGTACGCCTGGGTGGTGCAGTCACCGATCGCCCGGGGCACCCTCAACGCCGTGGTCGTCGACCCGACAACCGAGGACAACGACGTGATCGCCGTGCTCTGGCACGGCAACGCCCCACGGCTGGAGCCGGCGGACGATCCCGAGCTGGACGTGCTGCAGTCCGAGCACATCAGTTACCGCGGCCAGGCGATCGCGCTTGTCGTCGCGCGGACGCTCGAGGCGGCCCGGCGGGCGGCACAGGTCCTCGACCTGGACCTCACCGAGGAGCCCCACGACTCGCTGCTGACCGCCGACCATCCGGAGCTCTACACCCCGGAGAAGGTCAACCCCAGCTTTCCCGCGGTCACGGACACCGGCGAGTTCGAGGCGGCCTACGCGGCCGCGCCGGTCACGGTGGACGTCACCTACGAGACGCCGGCACTGCACAACAACCCGATGGAGCCGCACGCCACCACGGCCGTCTGGGAGGGTGACAGCCTGGTCCTCTACGACTCCAACCAGCACCCGCCGGGTGTCGCCGCGGCGGTCGGCAAGGTCTTCGGTCTCAGCGCCGACCGCGTCCACGTCATCACCGAGCACGTCGGTGGCGGCTTCGGCTCCAAGGGCACGGCCCGGCCGAACGCGGTGCTCGCGGCGCTGGCGGCCAAGGTGGTCGGCCGCCCGGTCAAGCTGGCGCTGCCCCGCCAGGCCATGTTCAGCATGGTCGGCCACCGCACGCCGACGATCCAGCGGCTGCGGCTGGGTGCGCAGACCGACGGCACCCTGACCGCGATCGGCCACGACGCGGTCGAGCAGACCTCGCGGCTCTTCGAGTTCGCGGAGCAGACCACGGTCGCCACCCGGCACATGTACGCCGCGGCGAACCGCCACACCGGACACCGCCTCGTCCGGCTCGACATGCCGACCCCGCGCTGGATGCGGGCGCCCGGTGAGGCCCCGGGCATGGCCGGCCTGGAGTGTGCCCTGGACGAGCTGGCCGAGAAGCTCGGGCAGGACCCCGTCGAGTTCCGCATCCGGAACGAACCTGCGGCGGAGCCCGAGACCGGTAAGCCGTTCACCAGCCGCAACTACGTGGCCTGCCTGCGGGAGGGTGCCACCCGTTTCGGCTGGGCCGATCGTGATCCGCGGCCCCGCGCCCGCCGCGAGGGCCAGTGGTGGATCGGCACCGGCGTCGCGGGCGCCACCTACCCGACGATGGCGCAGCCCTCGACGGCCCGGGCCCGCCGTCTGGGCGACGGCCGGTTCGAGGTGGCGATCGCCGCCACCGACCTCGGCACCGGCGCCCGGACGATCCTGACCCAGATCGCCGCGGACGCGCTCGGTGCGCCCGCCGAGGCGGTGACCCTGCGGATCGGCGACAGCACCCTGCCGATGGCCTCGGTGGCCGGTGGTTCGTCCGGCAGCGCGTCCTGGGGCTGGGCGGTCACCGGCGCCTGCACCGAGCTGCGCGGGTCCGGCCGGGACGAGGCCTTCTTCGACAGCACCGAGCTGGTGCAGCAGCAGGAGAAGGACGGGAAGCACGCCTACGGCGCCCACTTCGCGGAGGTCCGGGTCGACGCCGACACCGGTGAGGTCCGCGTCTCCCGCCTGCTCGGCGTCTACGCCGTCGGCAAGGTCCTGAACCCTCGTACGGCCCGCAGCCAGTTCATCGGCGGCATGACGATGGGCATGGGCATGGCCCTGCACGAGGAGGGTGTCCTGGACCCGGCGATGGGCGACTGGGTCAATCACGACCTCGCCGAATATCACGTCCCGGTGCACGCGGACATCGAGTCGATCGAGGCCACCTGGATCGAGGAGGAGGACACGACGGTCAACCCGATGGGCAGCAAGGGCATCGGCGAGATCGGCATCGTGGGCTCACCGGCGGCGATCGTCAACGCCGTCTGGCACGCGACCGGCGTCCGCGTCCGGGACCTCCCGGTCCGCCTCGACAAGCTCCTCCCGCACCTCTAGGGGGTGTCTGGTGGATCACGGCGAGTCTGCGGCGAGGTCCAGGTTTCGCGTCGCCAGTGGGCCGGAAGGTCGCATACCGGTGTTGTATGTGGCCTTTCGGACCGCGCAGCGAGGCGGAAGCTGGGCCCGGCGCAGGCCGTCGTGATCCACCAGACACCCCCTAGTAGTGCTTTGTCATGGTCCTCTTCCCGCGCGGGTTTTTCGTTGCGGAAAGCGGGTTTGGCAGGTCGGGCAGGTGCCGATGAGGCGGGCCAGCAGGTGTTGCAGGCGTCGGAGTACGGCGTAGAGAGTCATTCCGGCGCACGGGTTTTTGGGTCCAGGCGTTGCAGGGTGAGAAACGCGTGAGCGGCGGAGACCAGGGTGGTGTGGTGGTGCCAGCCTTGCCAGGTGCGGCCTTCGTAGTGGTCCAGGCCGAGCCCGGTTTTGACCTCGCGGTAGTCGTGTTCGATGCGCCAGCGCAGCTTGGCCTGCCTGACGAGGTGCCGATATGGGGTCGTGGCGGGCAGGTTCGACAGCCAGTAGCGGGTCGGTTCCGGCTCGCCGGGTGGCCATTCGGCGATCAGCCACCGCACGGGCAGGTCTTCGTCGAAGCCGACGGCCCGGCGATGCACCAGGCTGGCGGGACGCAGCCGCAGGAACACGAAACTGCCGCCCATCTTCCGGGCTTTGCCGGCCCGGCGGCGTGAACCCTCGCGCCAGGTGACCCTGCGAGTCGCGTCGCGGCCGGCGGCCAAGACGTGGGTTTTGAGGCCGGGTGCGGCTTGCCGGTAGATCAGCGGCGGCCGCCGGCCAGCACCCTTATACGGGGGTGAGGTGCGCTGGGCGTCGATGGTGAAAGCGGTATGCGCGCAGTTCACGCCGACGACGTAGCTCAGGTTCCGGTCCTCGAGACCTTGGCGGAACTCAGCGGCGTCGCCGTAACCGGCATCAGCGACGATCAACGGCGGCGTCAGCCCCCACCCGCGGGCTTCATCGATCATGTCCATGCCCAGACGCCACTTCTCGCGATGCACGACGTCGTCCGGCATTCCGGTTTTGCGGCGGCGCTCGGGGGTCTCGGAGGTGGCCTTGTCGCTGGCCGGGTCCCAGGACTCGGGAACGAACAGCCGCCAGTCGACCGGGCACGACGCGGTGTCGGTGACCAGGTTCAGGCTGACTCCGATCTGGCAGTTGGTCACTTTCCCGGCCGTGCCGGTGTATTGCCGGGTCACACCCACCGACGCGGTACCGTATTTGAGCCAGCCGGTGTCGTCCAACGCCCACGCAGCCGGGACGATCGCCTCGTCCATCCGCACCGCCAGCCGTCGGCGCACCAACGCGGCATCCCACGGACTGTTGGTGACGAAATGGTTCAACGCCTGTTCGTGCGGCCCGGCAAGCCGGGCCGCCATCGGCTGGATCGACTTGCGACGACCGTCCAACATCAGACCGCGCAGGTAATGCTCGGCGCGCTCCTGCCACCGCGACCTGGTCAATGAAGCGAACACATCCGCCACGAACGCGTCCAGATCATCGGCCAGTTGCTGAACCTCAGCAGTGTCCATCCCTCCAGGACACCAAGATCAGCATTGATATGTCACCGTCACCCACCCAAAAGATGACAAAGCACTACTAGGACTTGCGGGCGGCCTTCCCGGCGAACGACCGGTCGGTGACCTGGGGGAGTGCGCTCGCCGCGGCCATGGCCAGGCGATACCGGAAGGGCACCACGATCCGCCGCCGGGGGCGGCGGATCGCCTTCTCGATCGCGTCCACCACGATCTCCGGGCCCGGCATCCGCCCCTTCCGGTACGCCGTGAGCTCCGTGGCGATGTGTCCCGGCTCGATCAGGGTCACGCCGATGCCGGTGCCGGCGAGCTCCCGGCGCACGGAGTCGTTCATGCCGCGCAGCGCGAACTTCGTCGCGGAGTAGGTGCCGCTGATGCCGATCTCACCGGCCACCGAGCCGATGTTGATGATCGAGCCGGAGCCGGCGGCGCGCATGCCGGGGATCACCGCACGCATGAGCCGGATCGGCGCGAGCAGATTGACGTCGACCATGGCCGTGACGGTGGCGTCGTCGGTCAGCACGGACGGCGAGCCGCCCACACCGGCGTTGTTGATCAGCACGTCGACCCGGCCGGCCCGGTCGGCCAGGGCGGTGATCTGTGCGGGGTCGGCCACATCCGTCGGCACGGCGACCGCGGTGCCGCCGGCCGCTTCGATCTCGGCCGCGACCTTCGCCAGCTCGGCCTCCCGGCGGGCCGCCAGCACGAGTGTCGTACCCGGCCGGCCGAGCCGTAGCGCTGCCGCCCGGCCGATCCCACTGGACGCACCGGTGATGATGACGACCGGCATACCGAACCTCCCGATAAAACCAGAAATCGACGTCGCCCGAGCGGCGACGCCGAATTCCCGCTGTGCCGTGAATCTATCGCTTGCTGTGGTACGCCTCGACGATCGAGCTCGGGATGCGGCCACGCTCGGAAACCTCGTAGCCGTTCTTGCTCGCCCACTCACGAATGGCCTGATTCTGGTCGCGGCTGGCGCGGCCGGTGCTTGCCGGAGCGGCGCCACGACGGGCGGCGCGGGCCTCGACACCGGCGCGGCCGACGCGTGTGGCCACCGACAAGTAGGGGTCGAGAGCCTTGCGCAGCTTGCCGGCGTTCTTTTCCGACAGGTCGATCGTGTAGTTAACACCGTCGAGTCCGAACTCGACGGTGCGGTCGGCCTCCCCGCCGTCGAGGTCATCGGTCAGAAGGGTAATTACCTGCTTGGCCATGATGTGGTTGCTCCCGTGACGGCGCCATTGTCTATGAGAATTACTGCTTATTCATTCTGTCCTCGGACGCGGGTGAGTGCAAATTGTCCGGCCTGCATGTCGCGTACGTCATCCGTCCCATTCGGGTACCCGGCCTGCGGGGAAGTGCCCAAAATCGGCCGGGGGGCCGCTCGGTGCGGGTGTCACCTCGACGAATGCACGAAACTTGCCCGCAACACTTCTCACGTCTGTCAATCTGTTGTACGTTGCGTGGGAGCGCTCCCACACTCCCCTTCCCCGGGGATCCCCCACCATCAGGAGCAGTCATGAGACGCCTCGTCCGCGCCGTCACGGCGGCCGCTCTGCTCGTCGCGGGTTCGATCACGGCATTTGTGGTCGCCGGTCCGGCACAGGCCGACACGCAGATCTGCGAGCAGTACGGGTCCACCACCATCGGCGGCCGCTACACCGTGATGAACAACCGCTGGGGCACCACCGCCCAGCAGTGCATCAATGTCACCGACAACGGTTTTGCCATCACCAGCCAGCAGGGCGTGGGCAACACCAGCGGAGCCCCGGTGTCGTACCCGGCGGTCTACCTCGGCTGCCATTACACGAACTGTTCCCCGGGCACGAACCTGCCGATCCAGGTCAGTTCGATCAGCAGCGCGAACAGCAGCATCAGCTACAACTACGTCTCCGGTGCCACCTATGACGCCGCGTACGACATCTGGCTCGACCCGTCGCCCCGCAAGGACGGCGTCAACGCCATGGAAATCATGATCTGGTTCAACCGTCAGGGCTCGATCCAGCCGATCGGCTCGGTTGTCGGCACCACCACCATCGGTGGCCGCAGCTGGCAGGTCTGGCAGGGCAGCAACGGTTCGAACAACGTCATCTCGTACGTCGCACCGTCGGCGATCAGCAGCTGGAACTTCAGCGTGCTCGACTTCATCAACGACGTGAAGAACCGCGGCGCGATCACCAGTGCGTGGTATCTGACGAGCATTCAGGCCGGATTCGAACCGTGGATCGGCGGCACGGGCCTGGCCGTCACGAGCTTCTCCGCATCGGTGAACGGTGGCGGCAGCACGACCCCGCCGCCGGTCACCACCCCGCCGCCCACGACCCCGCCGCCGGGTGGGACGTCGGCCTGCAAGGTCACCTATGCGGCTGACTCGTGGAGCAGTGGATACGTCGCCAACGTGACGGTCGCCAACACCGGCAGCAGCGCGATCAACGGCTGGACGCTCGGCTTCACGCTCCCCGCCGGCCAGGCGATCACCAACTCGTGGAACGCCACGCTCTCCGGCAGCAGCGGCGCGGTGACCGCCCGCAACGTGGCCTTCAACGGCAGCATCCCGGCCGGTGGCAGCACGTCCTTCGGCTTCCAGGGCACCTCCAGCGGCACCTTCACCACACCGGCCACCTTCACCCTCAACGGCGCGGCCTGCACTCGCGCCTGAGGGAGCCTGGTCTCGCCGGTCCTGACTCTCCTGCTGCGGGGCGGAAGTCGGGACCGGCGGGACCGGCCATCGAACGGCCCCGCCTCGTCACCGCTCAACTCGGTGGCGGGGCGGCTGGCGTGATCCGCAGGGCCGCCGGCGCGTGCGCCGGGACCGCGGGAGAGCGCGGTGCGACCGGATCCAGCCGCTGGTATTCCTGGCCGAGAGCCGGGCGCGGGTCGGGCTCACCGGCATTCGGCCACAACGACATCGCGCGCTCGGCCAGGGCGGTGATGGTCAGGGACGGGTTCACACCGAGGTTCGCCGGGATCACCGAACCGTCCACCACGTGCAGACCCGGACAATCGAAGACCCGCTGGTACGGGTCCACGACCCCGTCCTCCGCCGAGGCGCCGATCGTGACGCCGCCGAGGATGTGCGCCGTCATCGGGATGTCGAAGACGTCGCCGACCGAGCCGCCGGGGAAACCACCGATTTTCGTGGCCATCCGGCGTACCGCCTCGTGACCGACCGGGATCCACGTCGGATTGGCCGGTCCGTGGCCCGGGCCGGTGGTGAGACGCCCGCGGCGGGTCCGGCGTACCGTCAGGGAATTGTCCAGGGTCTGCATGACCAGCGCGATGATCGTCTTGTCGGACCACCGCCGGTTGGACAGTGACCGGAGCAGCTGCCCAGGGTGGCGCAGCGCCTGGCCGAGGAAGCGGACCGGCCGGGGCACCCGGCCGCCGCCGTCGACGAGCAGCGTCGTGAGCAGGCCCATCGCGTTGCTGCCGGGGCCGTACCGCACCGGCTCGATGTGCGTGTCGGCGTCCGGGTGGAAGCTCGACGTGATCGCCACACCGGCCGAGAACGGCTTGCCCGGCACCGACTTCGCCTGGGCGCCGAGCAGCGCTTCGGAGTTGGTCCGCGTCAGGGCGCCGAGCCGCGCGGACAGCTGCGGCAGGACCCCGGAGTCCTTCATGGCGTGCAGCAGCCGCTGGGTGCCGAGCGCGCCGGCCGAGAGCACCACCTGACGGGCGGTGAAGGTGCCCTTGGACGTCGTCAGCCGCCAGCCCTCCTCGACCGGTCGCAGCGCCCTGACCGTGGTGTCCGGGTGGATCACCGCGCCCGCCCGCTCGGCCAGGTAGAGGTAGTTGAGGTCCAGCCGGTTCTTCGCGCCGGTCCGGCAGCCGATCATGCAGTCGCCGCACTCGTGGCAGCCCGTCCGCGCCGGCCCGGCCCCACCGAAATACGGGTCCGGCACCGTCTTGCCGGGCTCACCGAAAAAGACACCCACCGGGGTACGCCGGAAGGTGCCCCCGACACCCATGTCCTGCGCGACCGACCGGATGACCTCGTCGGACGGGGTCATCGACGGCTGGACGGTGACACCGAGCATCCGTGACGCCTGTGCGTAGTGCGGCTCCAGCTCGCGGGCCCAGTCGGTGATCCCGGCCCAGCGCGGGTCGGCGAAGAACGGCGCGGGTGGCTGATAGAGCGTGTTCGCGTACACGAGGGAGCCGCCGCCGACACCCGCGGCCGAGAGCACCACGATGTCCTTGAGCAGGGTGATCCGCTGGATGCCGCGCAGGCCGAGCGCGGGCGCCCAGAGGAACGAGCGCAGGTCCCACGACGTCTTCGGCAGCGTCTCCGGGGTGAACCGCCGGCCCGCCTCGAGCACGCCGACCCGGTAACCCTTCTCCGTCAGCCGCAGCGCCGTGACACTGCCGCCGAAGCCGCTGCCCACGACGACGATGTCGTAGTCCGTCATCCCGCCAGCTCACCACGCCGGGCCCGTCAGAGCCAGGGGTGCCGGTCGCTCAGTCCCACCAGAACGACCAGGCGGCGGCGCCGGTCAGCTGCCGGGCGTAGATCTCCAGCGTCCCCGTGCCCTGGTCGATCTGGTCCGGGCAGAACGAGTAGTGCTCCGCCGCGACCTGGCGGGCGTGCTCGATCGTCCGCGGCGGTGCGGCCACGCTGAGGTGGAGCTCGCTCATGCTGATGCCCACCACCCGCACCCCGAAGCGGTCCTGCCACCCGCGGACCACTCCGGCGATCTCGCCGGTGTCGTTGGTGTAGTTGCCCGGCGCCCACCAGCCGAGGACCGGCAGCGCGTGGGCTCCGGAGGCGGCGGCCACCAGCGCGAGGCGCGTCTCCCCGGCCAGCAGCAGGGCCGTGAACGCCTCCGCCGCCCGGTCGGGGTCGGCTCCGGGAACGCCGGAAGGAGCCAGACCGGGCCAGGCCTCACCGTACGGTTCGAGCGAAGCCAGCGCCGCCGGGGCGAACTCGTGCCACCAGGTGGCCAGCAGCGGCCCGGTGGGGTGGCTGTCGGCCGAGGACATGCCGGCCGGGTAGACCTCGCCGCGCGCCCAGCGCCGGGGGTCGTTGCAGAGCAGCAGCGGCTGGAGCCCGGTCGTGGCCGCGCCGGCCCGCAGCTCAGCGACCAGCCCGGCCGCGGGGGCGGCGCCGCTGAGCCAGAAGGCGGGCGGCCCGCCGTTCTCGGGCGTGACCAGCCGCCCGTCCGGCAGGACCACGGGTGACTCGGCAACCAGCTCGGCAAGCTTCACCGGCCGCACGATAGGCGAAGGGTGCGACATTCGTCGATCTCAGCGTAGTTCGTCCGGGTTCGGGGCGAGGAGCACCTTGATGTGCGCGGTGCTCTCGGCGTCCGCGAACGCCTCGGCCGCCTCGGTGAGAGGACGGACGGCCGTGACGAAGTCGGAGGCGCGGACCGTGCCGTCGGCCAGGAGCGTCATCGCGTCCGTGTAGTCCTCGGGCAGGTAGGTCGCGCTGCCCTGGATCCGCAGCTGGCTGTCCTGCAGCAGGGCGAGGGGGATCTGGACGTCACCCGCCGGCACCCCCACGACCACCACCGTGCCGCCCTTGTCGGCGATCCGCAGGGCCTGCAGGGTGGTCGACTGCTCGGCGACGCAGTCGAAGACGACGTCCGCGCTCTCCCCGAGGGCGGCGCGGACCTGGTCGGCGGCATCGGTGGCGGTCGCGTCGACGACCGCGTCGGCCCCGAAGGCCAGGGCCCGCTCCCGGCTCCGCGCGGACCGGGCCGTCATCACCACACGGCCGGCACCGTGGGCCTTGGCGACCTTCAGGGTCAGCAGACCGATCGTGCCCGCACCGAGGATGGCCACCGCGCGGTCCTTCACGTCACCGGCCAGCCGGATCGCGTGCACCGGCGTGGAGACCGGCTCGATCAGGGCGGCCGTCCTGTCGTCGAGACCGTCCGGGACGACGTGCAAGCGGCGGACGTCGATCGTGAACTGGTCGGACATGCCGCCCTGCTCCGAGCCGCAACCGAAAAAGCCCAGGTTCTCGCACAGGTTCTGCCGGCCGGCGAGGCACTGCTTGCAGCTCCAGCAGGGCAGATCCGGCTCGACGATCACCCGCTGACCGACGCTCACCGCGGTCACGTCCGGTGCCACCTCGACGACCACACCGACAACCTCGTGACCCGGGGCGTACGGGGGAGTCACGTTCGGATGCCGCCCGCGCAACGCGTGGGTGTCCGACCCGCAGACGCCGGCGACGAGGGTCCGCAGCAGTACCTCGCCGGGTCCGGGTGACGGAACCGCCGCCTCGACGACCTGCACTCTGTCCGGGGTCACGACGACGCGCATCATGGCTGGAGGATAACCCCGGGTACTACGGTGAGCGGGTGCGTGCAGCGACGATGGCCGACATCGCCCGGCGCGCGGGTGTGTCCCGCATCGCGGTGTCCTATGCCCTGAACGGCCGCCCGGGTGTCTCGGCCGACCTGCGCCGCCGGATCCTCGGCATCGCCCGCGAGGTCGGGTACCGCGCGAACGGCCCGGCACTGGCCCTGCACGGTGCCGCCGCCCGCGCTGTCGGGCTGGTGCTGATGCGCTCGTCGGCCGCCCTCACGGTCGAGGTGTTCCGGCGGCAGCTGATCGCCGGCATCCAGGCCGAGCTGGCCGTCCGCGGTTTCGGCCTGGCCCTGCAGTTCGTCACCGGCCTGGACGAGGAGGCGCAGGTCTACCGGCGCTGGAGTGCCGAGCGGCGTGTCGACGGTGTGCTGATCTGCGACCCGCTGATCGACGACCCGCGGATAGCCGTCGTGCGCCGGCTGGGTCTGCCCGCCGCGCTGGCCGGGGGTACGCCCGCCGACGGCATGCCCGGCGCCTGGGTCGACGACACCGGCTGGACCCGCGACCTGGTCGAGCATCTGGCCGGGCTCGGTCACCGCCGGATCGCCCGGGTGAGCGGACCGGCCGGGATGGTGCACACGACGATCCGAGACGGCGCGATGCAGGCGGCCTGCGCCAAGCACGGCCTGGACCTCACCCTCGTCCGCGGCGACTACACCGGTGCTGTCGGCGCGACACTCACCCGTGAGCTGCTCGGGAGGGACGCCCGGCCGACGGCCATCGTCTACGACAACGACGTGATGGCGATCGCCGGGCTCGGTGTTGCGGGTGAGCTCGGTCTGGCCGTACCCGGGGAGTTGTCGGTCGTGGCTTGTGAGGACTCGCCGCTGTGCCAGGTGGTGGGGCCGCCCCTGACGGCGATCCGGCGGGACATCGCGGGTTACGGCAGCCTGGCGACCGCGCAGCTCTTCGCCGCGATCGAGGGGGAGCGGCCGCCACCCGTGCAGGCCGAGAGCGGACGTCTTGAGATCCGGCGCAGCACCGGCCCGGTCAGGCGTTGACGCCGAGCCGGACCGTGACGGTGTCGCCGACGTCGACCTCCTCGGCCTTCCGCACCCAGGCCTTCACCGGCACGATGTAGCGGCCGTCCTTGGGCCACAGCGACGTCGTCCACTCGGTGTCACCGATCCGGGCGGCGACCGGGATCATGCCCCAGCCGTAACTGACCACCGCGGAGGCCGCCTCCAGCTGCCCGCACTGCTCGTCGGGCACGGTGATGAAATGCCACGGCGCGGGCCCTTTCCAGAACCACACCTCGCCGCTGAACTCCAGGTCCATCGGATCAGGATAGGGGTGGCGGCGCGGTGCTGCCGCGGACGACGAGGTGGGCCGGCTCGTCCAGGCGGCTGCCGACCTGCTCACCGCCGATGACCGCGAGCAGCAGACGGGCGGCGTGTGACCCGTACGCGACGATGTCCCGGGTCAGGGCCGTCAGCGGCGGGTGGACGAGCCCGCAGACCGGCGAGTCGTCCCAGGCGACGATGGACAGCTCGGCCGGCACGGCGAAGCCCGCCTCCTGGGCCACGGCCAGCGCGGCGATGGCCATGATGTCGTTGTCGTAGACGATCGCCGTGGGCCGCGGGCTGCTGCGCAGCAGGTCACGGGTGGCCCGCGCGCCGGCCTCCCCGGTGTAGTCCGTCCACGACGTGGTGAACGAGGTGACGCCCAGCCGCTCGCACGCCTCGGCGAACGCCTGGGTCCGCGCGGCGGTGTGCGCCAGGCCGGCGAGACCGGCGACCCGGGCGATCCGCCGATGACCCAGCCCGGCCAGGTGCTCGACCGCCTCGGTGACCGACACGGCGTCGTCCGACCACAGGCTGGCGGTCCCGCCACCGGCCACCGGCGGCCCGACGATCACCGCCGGCAGACCGATCTCCTCGACCGCCGGCACCCGCGGATCGTCGGCGCGCACGTCGCAGAGCAGCACCCCGTCGACGCGGCCCTCGGTCCACCACTGCCGGTAGACGTCGATCTCCGCCGCGGTGTTGTCGTCCGGCACCATCTGCAGCAGCAACGCGTAGGAGCGCGTGGAGAGCTCGGCCTCGAGCCCGCTGATCAGCTCCATGAAAAACGGCTCGACCCCGAGCGTGCTCGCGGGCCGCTGCAGGGCCAGGCCGACCACCTTCGCCGGTGCACCCGCCAGCGCGCGGGCCGCCGCATTGGCCCGGAAGCCCAGGTTGTCGGCGATGGCGAGGATCCGTGCGCGCGTCGACTCGGAGACGCCGGGCCGGTCGTTGAGCGCGTACGACACGGCACCCTTCGACACACCCGCCTCCCGGGCGATATCGGCGATCGTCGGTCTCTTCACCCGCCTGACCTTAGGGGGTGTCCAGCTTGCGCATCGTGTTACGCAGGTAGCTCTTCACCGTCTCCGGGAGCAGGCCGAGCCGGCGGACCGCTCCCACGGCCACCCGGCACCGCGGCGGTGACCGGCTTGTGCGTCGCGCCGACCCGGCCCATGCTGCAGGAATGCTGTCCTACGCCTCCGGGATCTCCGACGTGCCGCTGCTCGGCGAGACGATCGGCGCGAACCTCGAACGCACCGTCGCAGCCCACGGCGACCGCGAGGCGCTCGTCGACGTGCCGTCCGGCCGCCGGTGGACGTACACGGAGTTCGACGCCGCGGTGAACGACGCCGCCCGCGGTCTCCTGGCCCGGGGAATCGCCAAGGGCGACCGGGTCGGCATCTGGGCGCCGAACTGCGCGGAATGGGTCATCACGCAGTATGCGACGGCCAAGATCGGCGCGATCCTGGTCAACATCAACCCGGCCTACCGCACCCACGAGCTGGCCTACGTCGTCGAGCAGGCGGGCCTGAGCCTGCTCATCAGCGCGGTCGCGTTCAAGACCAGCGACTACCGCGGCATGATCGCCGAGATCGGCTTCAGCGACACGATCTTCATCGGTACGCCCGGCTGGGACGCACTGACCGCGGCGGGCCACGGGCTCTCCCTCGACGAGCGGGCCGCGACGCTGACGTTCGACGACCCGATCAACATCCAGTACACGTCCGGGACGACCGGTTTCCCGAAGGGCGCGACACTCTCGCACCACAACATCCTCAACAACGGGTTCTTCGTCGGCGAGCTGGTCGGATACACCGAGGCCGACCGCATCTGCATCCCCGTCCCGCTCTACCACTGCTTCGGGATGGTCATGGGCAACCTGGCCGCGACCTCGCACGGCGCGTGCATGGTCCTGCCGGCCCAGGGTTTCGACGCCGTGGCCTCCCTGCGGGCAGTCGCCCTGGAGAGCTGCACTTCCCTGTACGGCGTACCGACCATGTTCATTGCCGAGCTGGGTCTGCCGGACTTCGCGGACCACGACCTGTCCTCCCTGCGTACGGGAATCATGGCGGGCTCACCGTGCCCGGTCGAGGTGATGAAACGGGTCGTCGCCGAGATGAACATGACCGAGGTCGCCATCTGTTACGGCATGACGGAAACCTCCCCGGTCTCCACGATGACCCGCCGCGACGACGGCCTGGACCGGCGCACCGCAACCGTCGGCCGTGTCATGCCCCACCTGGAGTCGAAAGTCGTCGACCCGGCAACGGGCCTGCCTCTGCCCCGCGGCGAGGCCGGCGAACTGTGCACCCGCGGCTACTCGGTCATGCTCGGCTACTGGGACCAGCCCGACGCCACCGCCGAGGCGATCGACCAGGCCCGCTGGATGCACACGGGCGACCTGGCCACGATGGACGCGGACGGCTACGTCAACATCGTCGGCCGCATCAAGGACCTGGTCATCCGCGGCGGCGAGAACGTCTACCCCCGCGAGGTCGAAGAGTTCCTCTACACCCACCCGGACATCGCCGACGTCCAGGTCATCGGCGTCCCCGACCAGAAATACGGCGAAGAACTGATGGCCTGGATCATCCTCCGCCCGGACGCCTCACCCCTGACGGCAGCCGACATCCGCACCTTCTGCACGGGCAAGCTCTCCCACTTCAAGATCCCGCGCTACGTCCACCTCGTCGACAGCTTCCCGATGACCGTGACGGGCAAGGTCCGCAAGGTAGAAATGCGCGAACAAGCCACCGACCTGCTCAGCTCCAGCTGAGGATCTCGGGTTTGCCGGGGAGGGGGCCGAAGGCGCGTTTGAGTTTTCCGCCCTGCACCGAGGTGGTGTAGAAACCGGTTTCGGTCTGGGCGAGCACGCTCTTGCTGTCGGGGCTGCGGAAGACCGCGTCGATCTCCCGGCCCTTCAGGTTGGCGATGCGCCGCAGGGCGGCGGTGGAGTCCGCGGGACCCGCGGTCAGGGCGGCCACGACGCCTGTGCCCTCACCGTGGCAGAGCACCGTGAACTCGGCGACCTCCGGACCGGCACACTGGTAGAGAAGTTCGCTCGCCCCGTCCTGATCGACGTCCTGGTCGATGATCGTGGCGTCGAGCAACTCACGGCTGGTGCGGTGCAGGTTGACACGGCCGGGCGGGTCGCTGAGGAGGACGTTCTCCACCGAGGCGCCTTCACCGTACGAGTCCCAGCCCCAGACGAACGTGACGGTGAGGTCCTTCGGGGCCTCGGCGGGCCGCCGCGGATCGACGGAGACGGTCTTCTGGGCGCCGCCGTCACCGCCGTTCAGCTCAACCGCCAGCAGACCCGTACGCGCGACAAAACCGACATTGGTCGCCGGTGTGCCCAGCGTGATTTCGCTCCACCCACCCACGTCGACGTACTTGTCGTTCTGCAGTCCGTAGAGGACCACCCGCCCGGTGCCGTTCTCGACCTCGGCGGCATAGGCCCAGTCCGCACTGAACCGCATCCCGGGGCCGCCGGGCACGGTGACTGTGCGGGTCAGCTTCCCGCTGGTGGCGTCGTAGATCCGAAGCTGGTCGTCCTTGCGGGCGTACAACCCCGACGGCAGATCGGGCGCGGCGACAACCGGTGTGGTGACCTCCGGCAGCGTCGTCTTCGGTGGGTCACTGCAGGCGCCCAGCATCAGCAGGGCCAGCACCGGAGCGGCCGCGAGCTTCCTCATGAATCGTTCCCCCTCGATCCGTGTCGCCGGACCGAGGTTAAAGCATCCGCCTGTGCAGGTTGTCCGCCTCCTCCGCAGATGTGACGTGGCGCAAGGCCAGCCAGGCCGCCCCGAGCGCCGGATCGTGGGAGGTGCTCACGGGTGCGGGCAGGGCGGCGAGGACCGCCGCGCGGACCGGGGTGTCACGGGTGAGCAGGCTGCCGGCGAGAACAACCGGGCCGTCCGGCGGACCCAGGTCACCAAGGGTGGCAACCAGACGGGCGGCGGCTTCGGTCGTCAATCTGGTGGCGAGCGGGTCGCCTGCGATGGCGGCCGCGCAGATCAGGGGCGCCAGGGCGGCGAAGGCGCTTGGTTGCTGGCGGCCGGCCCATTGGACGAGTGCGTCGCGGGAGTCGATGCCGGCATGTGCTGCGATCTTCGCTGCCAGCTTTTCACCGGCGTTGTGCAGGCCCAACTTCAAGGAAATTGGGTCTTGGTGCAGCCTCTGCGCCGCCGCCAGGTCTTGATCGGCGTCCGGCCGGCCCAACTTCCTTGAAGTCGGGTCTCCGCCGAGCCCGTGCGCCGCGATCTTCCCCGCGAGTTCTTGATCGGGGTTTGGTGGGCCCGATTTCAAGGAAGTTGGGCTTTGGCCCGGCCCGTTCGCTGCGGTCGTCGCGGCTAGTTCTTGGTCGGGGTTTGGTGGGCCCGATTTCAAGGAAGTTGGGCTTTGGCCCGGCCCGTTCGCTGCGGTCGTCGCGGCTAGTTCTTGGTCGGGGTTTGGTGGGCCCGATTTCAAGGAAGTTGGGCTTTGGCCCAGCCCGTTCGCTGCGGCTCGCGATGCGAGTTCTTGGTCGGCATTCGGTGGGCCCGACTTCAAGGAAGTTGGGTCCGGCCCGTGCGCCGCGGTCCCCACCGCCACCCCTCCATCAGCCATCGGCAGCCCCAACTTCATTGAAGTCGGGCCTTCCCCCAGCCCGGCCGCCACGAGCCCCCGCCCGGACCGGCCGACAACCTCGGCGAGATCAAGCACTACAGGCCAGCTGCGAACAACCGCACGAACCGCCTGCAACCCGAGCCAGACCCCCGACCCCTCATCACCCAGCAACCACCCGAGCCCGTCAGCCGTACGCCCGATCTGCCAGTTGTCGATCCGAGCGGCAACAGCACCAGTACCCGCGATAAGCACCGCCCCCGACGGCGAGGACGTCCCCGCCGCGAACGCGGTCACGGCGTCCCCGACCACGGTGACCGGGCACGTCAGCCCTTGATCCGCCCACTCCCGCGCAAACGCCGCCGCGATCGCGGAGTCGGCCAGGATTCCCGCGCCGGCAACACCGACAACTCCGAAGCGGACGGCCGCAGGGTCACGATCACCGAGGGCCTCGCGCACAGCCGTACCGATGGCTTTAACGGCCTCGGGCCCCGCGGACGTCGGGTTTCCCGGGCCGGCCGAGCCGCGGCCGACCACCGTCCCGTCCGAAGTGGACAAAACGGCGCGAGATGCCGTTCCGCCGGCGTCCACGCCCAGTACGAGCATCATGACGCCGATCGAAGCATAGAAAGTTTTCATTGACCAGGAGTTCAAACGGTCGTAATTTTCATCGCCAGAGCTAACTGATGAAAAGGACGACCACACGTGACGGGTGAGAGCGGCGGGCTGCTGGTGCGGCTGCGCATCGAGGGACCGACCATGCCGGAGGCGCTGGCGAAGATCGCCGAGACGATTCTCGGGGATCCGGAGACGGCCGCGCACGCGAGCATCGTCGACCTCGCCGAGCGGTCCGGTACGTCGACCGCGACGGTCACGCGTTTCAGCCGGGCGCTCGGGTTCAAGGGGTACGCGAATCTGCGGGTGGCCGTCGCGACCGAGACCGGCCGGGCCGAGCAGGCGCGGTGGGAGACCGACATCAGTGGTGACATCAATCCGGGCGATCAGACCGACAAGGTTCTCGACATCATCACCGCGGCGGATACCCGGGCCATCCAGGCCACCGCCAGCGGACTCGACACCGAGGCGGTCGAGCGGGTCGCCGCCGCGATCGCGGGTGCCGGCCGGGTGGAGATCTTCGGTCTGGGCAGCAGCGGCACGGCCGGCAGTGAGATGGCGTTCCGGCTCGAACGGATCCGGGTCCCGGTGCGCTACCGCGCCGACACGCACACCGCCCTGACCAACGCCGCGCTGCTCGGTCCGGGTGATGTGGCGATCAGCCTGTCGCATTCCGGCCGGACGCGCGAGGCGATCGAGATGCTGGCCGAGGCCGCCGACCACGGAGCGATGACCGTCGCCGTCACGTCTTTCGCGCGGTCGCCGCTGGCCGAGGTTGCCGACGTCGTTTTCACCACCGCGGTGCACGAGACGACGTTCCGGCTCGCGGCCCTCTCGGCGCTGCACTCGCAGCTGCTGATCCTCGACCTGATCTACGTCGCCGTCGCGCAGCTCACCTACGAGCGGACCGCCGAGGCGCTCGAGCTGACCGTGCGAGCCGTCGACGCGCACCGCGTGCCGGAGAACACCGCCAACCGTAAGCGAGCACGGAGGGACAAGCCGCTGTGACCATCAGAAGCGCCGACTACGTCGAGGTCATCGAGAAGGCCATCGCCCGGATCGGCGCCACCCAGGCCGACGGGGTGGCGCGGGCCGCGGACCTGCTGACCGCGACGCTGCAGGCGGGCGGGGTGATCCAGGCGTTCGGCTGCGGGCACTCCGAGGCCCTCGCCATGGAGATCGCCGGCCGGGCCGGCGGCCTGGTGCCGACCAACAAGATCGCCCTGCGGGACATCGTCCTGTACGGCGGAGAGCCGGCGAGCGCGCTCAGCGACCCGGAGCTGGAACGCACCCCGCGGGTGGCGCACCGGCTCTACGAGCTCGCCCCGATCAAGCCCGACGACGCGTTCATCATTGCCTCCAACTCCGGTGTCAACGGGGCTGTGGTGGAGATGGCGCAGCTCGTCAAGCAGCGCGGGCATTCGCTGATCGCGATCACGTCGCTCGAGCACTCGGCCCGGGTCGAACCGCGGCACGACAGCGGGCTCAAGCTGTCCGACCTTGCCGATGTCGTTCTCGACAACGGCGCACCTTACGGCGACGCGTCCCTCGATTACGGCACCGGCGCCGTGGGGGCCGTCTCCTCGATCACCGCCGCCCTGCTGGCCCAGCAGATGGTCACCGAAGTGGTGGCCCGGCTGCTGGCGCTCGGCGTCACCCCGCCGGTCTACCTGTCGGACAACGTGCCGGGCGGGCGGGAGCACAACAAACAAATCGAAGCGCGGTACGCCGGGCGCATCCGGCGTACCGCTTAGGGAAAAGGCCCAGCTGATGAACCGTTCACCCCTTTCAGGACCGTACCCCACGAGAAGAACGCTGCTGCGCACCGCGGTGTCCGCCGGTGTCGCTCTGCCCCTGCTGAGTGCTTGTGTGACGGGTGGGGACGACGACTCCGACCCGGCCGCCGGCAACTCCGGCACCAAGTCCGCCGACAACCCCCTGGGGGTCAAGGCCGACGCACCGCTCGAGGTCGTGATCTTCAAGGGCGGGTACGGCGACGAGTACGCGAAGAAGGCGGGAACGCTCTACACGCAGAAGTACCCGGCCGCCAAGATCGACCACCAGGGCCTGCAGAAGATCGGGGAGGCGCTGCAGCCCCGGTTCGTCGCGAACACCCCGCCCGACGTCGTGGACAACACGGGTGCGAGCCGCCTCGACATCGCCACCCTCGTCGCTTCGAAGCAGGTCAGCGATCTGAGCCAGCTGCTCGACGCCCCGGCGTTCGACGAGCCGGGCAAGACCGTGCGGGACACGCTGCTGCCCGGCGTGGTCGACGACGGCACATTCGACAAGGTGCCACTGACGCTCAATTTCACGTACACGGTCTGGGGTCTCTGGTATTCGAAGCCGCTCTTCGCCTCGAAGGGCTGGACCTTCCCGAAGACGTGGGACGAGATGCTCACCCTGTGCGCGACCATCAAGGCCGCGGGCATCGCCCCGTGGACCTACCAGGGGAAGTACCCGGAGTACATCAACGACCCGCTGCTCGGCATGGCCGCGAAGACGGGTGGCCTGGCGCTGGTCAAGGCCGTCGACAACCTCGAGCCGAACGCGTGGAAGGCGCCCGGCCTGATCGGCGCGGCCGAGGCGTTCGCGGAGCTGGCCGGCAAGGGCTACATCCTGTCGGGTTCCGAGGCGCTGTCACACACCGAGGCGCAGGCGGCCTGGTCGCAGGGCAAGGCTGCGATCATCCCGTGCGGTTCGTGGCTGGAGAGCGAGCAGAAGGGTGTCACGCCGCCGAACTTCGAGATGGTGATGGCGCCGGTGCCGTCGCGGACCTCGTCGGAGGGCTTCAAGCAGACCGCGGTGCAGGCGGCCAGCAGTGAGTCGTACCTGGTCCCGGCCAAGGCCAAGAACCCCGCCGGGGGCATGGAATACCTGCGGATGCTCTTCTCGAAGCAGTCGGCCAAGGCATTCGCCGAGTCCGCGGGCACGCTGCCCGCGATCACCGGCGCGACCGACGGGCTGACCCTGAGCAGCGGTCTGGGCTCGGTCCGCGACGCGGTCACCGCCGCGGGATCCGAGACCTTCACCTACCGATTCCGTACGTGGTACGCGCCGCTCGCCAAGGCCGTGGACGACGCCACCGGTGAGCTCGTGAACAAGCGGATCACCGCCGTGCAGTGGTCGGACCGGATCCAGAAGGCGGCCGACTCGATCGCCAAGGACTCCTCGGTGAAGAAGTACACCCGCTGATGAAACACGGTCGGTGGCGGTTCCTGGTCGGCGCCCTGGTGCCCGCGCTGGTGCTGCACGTCGTCTTCGTGCTGTCGCCGTACGCGCAGGCCTTCTACCTGTCGCTGACCGACTGGACCGGCGTGGCCGGCGAGGCGCACTTCGTCGGGGCGGGCAATTACGCCCGCCTCGGCGGCGACTCGCTCTTTCTCGACGCGGTCCGCAACAACGCGGTGATGCTCGTCGTGGTGCCACTGGTGACCATCGGTATCGGGCTTTTCCTGGCGAGCATGATGCACCTCGGCGGCCGCGGTGGAAGACGGGGGATCGCGGGCTCCGGCGCGTACCAGATCGTCTATTTTTTCCCGCAGTTGTTGTCGCTCGTGGTCATCGCGGTGCTGTGGGGTTTTGTCTACAACCCGAACACCGGTCTGCTGAACGGCGCTCTGCGAGGCCTGGGTCTCGACGGGCTGACCCGGTCGTGGCTGGCCTCGCCGTCGCTGGCGCTGATCGCCGTGATGGCGGTGCTGATCTGGTCGTCCGTGGGCTTCTACGTGGTGCTGTTCAGCGCGGCCATCGACAGCATTCCGCGGGAGTTGTTCGAGGCGGCACTGCTCGACGGGGCCGGGCGCTGGGCGACGTTCCGGCGCGTGACTCTGCCGCTGGTCCGCGATTCGGTGCAGGTGGCCTTTGTCTATCTGGGAATCGCCGCGCTGGACGCCTTTGCGGTCGTGCAGGTGATGACGGTCGGGCCCGGCGGGCCGGACGGCGCGACCGAGGTGATCGGGCTTTCGTTGTACCGCAACGCTTTCCAGTACGGGAAGTTCGGTTACGCCTCGGCCATGGGTGTCGCCCTGTTCTTCGCCACGTTGACTCTCGCGGTGCTCGCACTGCGGTCCGGTCGTAAGGAAAGGCTGGAACTGGCATGACACTTCTGCGCGAACGGCCCGTCGTGTCCCCCTCGCCGGCTTCTCCCGCTCCTCGATCCCGGTCCTACGCCGCCTTCCCGGTGCATCTGGCGATGCTGGCGTGGGCCGTGGTCACCGCGTTGCCGCTGCTCTGGGCCGTGGTCAGCTCGTTCAAGACCGACAACGAGATCCTGAACGATCCATGGTCGCTGCCCGCCTCACCCCAGGGCAGCAACTGGGTGCGGGCGTGGACCGAGGCGAACATCGGGCGCTATTTCCTCAACAGCATTCTGGTGGTCGGCGGCGCGCTGCTGCTCACCATGCTGCTGGGTTCCCTGGTCGCGTACGCCCTGGCCCGGTACGAATTCCGGGGCAACCGCGTCATCTACTACACGTTTGTCGCGGCGATGTTCTTCCCCGTGTTCCTGGCCCTGGTGCCGCTGTTCTTCGTCGTCCAGCAACTCGGGCTGCTCGGCACGTACCAGGGGCTGATCCTGGTCTATGCGGCCTATGCCGTGCCTTTCACGGTGTTCTTCCTGCACTCGTTCTTTCGCACTCTGCCGTCCGAAGTGGCGGAGGCGGCCTTCATCGACGGCTGCTCGCACGGCGCGGTGTTCTTCCGCGTCATGCTGCCGATGGCCCGCCCGGGCCTCGTCGCCGTCGGCATCTTCAATTTCCTCGGGCTCTGGAACCAGTACCTGCTGCCACTGGTTCTCAATCCCGACCCGGACCGGTACGTCCTGGCGCAGGGTCTGGCCGCCCTGTCGGTCAGCCAGGGGTATCGCAGTGACTGGGGCGGCCTGTTCGCCGGTCTGACGATCGCCATGCTGCCGGTGCTCGTCGCCTATGTCGCGTTCCAACGGCACATCCGCGCCGGAATGACCGCCGGCGCGGTCAAGTAGGTCCCTTTCCACCCCCCATTCAAGGGAGGACCCTGCTCATGTCCATCGACAAACGTAAATCTTTAGGCTTTGTCGGAACGCTCGCCCTGCTCGGCACGGTGGCGGTGTTCACCAATGCACCCAGCGCCGCCGCGGCCGAATGCGGCTACCTGTTCGACGACTTCTCCTACTCGTCGTCGAGCGACAGCTCGCTGACCGCACACGGCTGGACGCCGCGCAGTTACGCCGGTGGCCCGGGTGTGCCCGGGGCGACCTGGTCCCCGAACAGCATCACCTTCCCCACGGCCGACGGCCAGAAGGTCATGCAGCTGCAGGCGTCGACGGACGGCACCGGTGCCGGCACCAACCACGCCGAGCTCTACAGCACCCAGAAGCGCTACTTCGAGGGCACGTACGCCAGCCGGGTCCGTTTCACCGACGCCCCGGTGAGCGGCAACGACGGCGACCACATCAACCAGACGTTCTTCACGATCAGCCCGCTGAACGGCGACCTCGACCCGACGTACAGCGAGCTCGACATCTCCGAGTACCTGCCCAACGGCGGGTGGGGCGAGACCGGGCCGATCAACTACCAGACCACCTGGTACACGTACCGCGCCGAGCCGTGGTTCGCCGACAACCAGCACTCGGAGCAGCGCAGCAGCCTCAACGGCTGGCACGACCTGGTGGCGACCGTCGCCAACGGGCACGTCATCTACTACATCGACGGTGTGCAGGTCGGCGACCACTCCGGCAAGTTCTACCCGCGCCAGACGATGACGATCAACTGGAACCTCTGGTTCATCGACACGGCTACGCACTCGGGCGGGCTGAGCACGTACATCCAGCAGGTCGACTGGGTGCTCTTCGCCAAGAACCAGGCCCTGACCCCGGCGCAGGTCTCGTCGAAGACGGCCGGCTACCGGTCGTCGGGCAGCACGTTCGCCGACACGGTCGACACCACCGGCGGCGGCTGCACCAACCCGACCAACCCGCCGACGACACCGCCCACGACGCCTCCGACCACGCCGCCCACGACTCCGCCGGCGGGATCGTGCGCGACCGCGCCGGAATGGGCGTTCGGCTCGGTCTACCAGGGCGGCCAGACCGTCAAGCACGAGAAGAGCAAGTACGGAGACCCGAGCGGTCCCGCCTCCGGTGACGGCAAGCACCTGTGGAAGGCCAGGTACTGGACGCAGGGCTCGGAACCGGGCTGGACCCAGCAGTGGGAGGACCTCGGCCGCTGCTGACGGCTGAATCCCGGCCGGGTCTTCACCCTCTGGTGGAGGCCCGGCCTTTTACGCCCGGTCGCGGAACTCGCCGGGTGGTGTGGCGTCCGTGGACGCGTGCTTGAGGCGTTCCGCGTCGCGGAGCTCGACCCGGCGGATCTTGCCCGAGATGGTCTTGGGCAGCTCCGCGAACTCGAGGCGCCGCACCCGCTGGTACGCCGACAGGTGCTCCCGGCAGTGCGCGAAGATCGATTGCGCGGTGGCGTCGGTGGGCTCCCAGCCCTCGGCGAGCACGACGTAGGCCTTGGGCACGTGCAGCCGCAGCGCGTCCGGTGACGGCACGATCGCCGCCTCGACCACCGCTTCGTGTTCGATCAGCACACTCTCCAGCTCGAACGGGGAGATCCGGTAGTCCGACGCCTTGAACACGTCGTCGGTCCTGCCCACGTACGTGATGTAACCGTCCGCGTCACGCGATCCGATGTCGCCGGTGTGGTAAAAACCGCCGGCCATCGCCTCGGCCGTCAGCTCGGGATCGCCGTGGTAACCGACCATCAGCCCCAGCGGGCGCGGGTCGAGCTCCAGGCAGATCTCACCCTCCTCCGCCCGCTCACCCGTGACCGGATCGATCAGCACCACCCGGTACCCGGGGACCGGCCGGCCCATCGACCCGGGCCGGACCGGCTGACCGGGCGTGTTGGCGATCTGGACCGTGGTCTCCGTCTGGCCGAAGCCGTCGCGGATCGTCACACCCCAGGCCTTGCGCACCTGCTCGATGACCTCGGGGTTGAGCGGCTCACCGGCCCCGACCACCACCCGCGGCGGAGTTGTCAGAGCGGTCAGGTCCGACTGGATGAGCATGCGCCAGACGGTCGGCGGCGCACAGAAGCTCGTCACCCCGCAGCGCTGCATCTCGCTGAGCAGCCGCGCGCCGTCGAACCGCGAGTAGTTGTGGATGAACACGCAGGCCTGCGCGTTCCACGGTGCGAAGACGTTGCTCCACGCGTGTTTGGCCCAGCCCGGTGACGAGATGTTGAGGTGGACGTCGCCCGGCCGCAGTCCGATCCAGTACATCGTGGACAGGTGGCCGACCGGGTACGACGCGTGCGTGTGCTCGACCAGCTTGGGGCGTGCGGTGGTGCCCGAGGTGAAGTACAGCAGCAGCGTGTCGTTCGCGTCGGTGACCCCGTCCGGCGTGAAGTCCGCCGGTTCCGCGTACGCGTCCGAGAAGGTGTGCCAGCCCTCGACGGCCCGGCCGATCGCGATGCGGGTGACGTCGGCGCTGATCTCCGTGAAGCGGTCCGCGGCCGAGGCCAGGGCGATGACGTGCTGGGCGCCGCCGCGAGCCACCCGGTCACGGGCGTCGGCCGCGCCGAGCAGCGGGGTCGCCGGGATGATGATCGCGCCGAGCTTCATCACGGCGAGGATCGTGTCCCAGAGCTCGACCTGGTTGCCGAGCATGAGGACGACCCGGTCGCCGCGGCGCACACCGCGGGCGCGCAGCCAGTTGGCGACCTGGCCGGACCGGCGGGCCATCTCGGCGAACGTGAAGCGCTGCTCCGAGCCGTCCTCCTCGACGATCCAGAGCGCCGGGTTGGTGTTGCCCTCGGCGATGACGTCGAACCAGTCGAGCGCCCAGTTGAACGCGCCGAGCTGTGGCCAGCCGAACTGCGCGTACGCCTCCGCGTAGTCCTCCCGGTGCTCCAGCAGGAAGTCCCGGGCCTCGCGGAACGTGGCCGTAGCCTCACTCGCCGCCATGTCTCCTCCTCGCGCCGATCTGCGTCAGCCAGCGCCAGCCTGCCTCGCCGGGAGGGTTGTCCGCCACCCCTCAGGTGGCGCTGACCCTGTCGGCGCCCGGAGCTGATGCTTGCGCGGGCGCACCGGGCTTCAGCAGGGCAGCTGCCGCCTGAGCCTTGGCCAGCGCGACCGGGAACCCGCGCGTCGCCCGCCACAGCTTCACGATCAGCAGCAGCTCGAACGCGACCATCAGCGCGCCGGCCACCAGCGAGGTTCCGATGATCCAGCCGGTGAGTGGCCCGATGATGAAAACCGCCATCTCGAACTCGATGCCGCTGACCAGGTGCGTACGGATGCGGTGCCGGAGGAGCGCCGCGCGGAGCCGGGCCCGGGGACCCTGAGGAGGCAAATTCACCGCGGCCTCGGACTCGGCCGGCGGCAGGGGACCGCGGACTTCCTCCAGGCTCGCGCGCATGGTCTCGCGGGTCTTGGTCATCTGCTGCGAGTTCACGTACCGGAACAGGTCCAGGAACGTGACGATGATCAAGGTCCAGAGATAACCGACCTCGTCCGTACGCAGGAACTGGCCCCCGAAGAGCGCCACCGCGCACATGAAGACCCGCAGCCGGTCGAACATGAAGTCGAACCAGGCTCCGAACAGCGACCCGGTGCCGTTCAGGCGCGCGACCTTGCCGTCCATGCAGTCCACGACGAAGCTCAGGTGGAACAGCGCCGCCCCCGCGGCGAGCCACCACCTGTTCTGATCCGTCAGGCCGGGGGCCACGAAGCAGGCTGCGGCGGCCACACCCAGCAGGGTCGCCAGGCCGGTCAGCAGGTTCGGGGTGATCCACCGGTAGGGGGCGACCAGGCGGACCAGCCTGGCCGCGAGGGGATCGACGAGCAGGACGGTCCACCACGCGTCGCGGACCTTGTAGGTCTGCTCGCGGATTTCCTGCAGTGAAGAGCGACGCACCATAACCGGTATCAACGTCATGACCGGCAACGGGAAACTAGTTTTGCCCTATTTGTGACGAGCTGATCCGGGGGATATCCACAGATGCGTGATCAACACGTCACAAGCCGCAGCCGGCATAGTAACGTCCGTTCATGGTCAACGGTCGATCTCCGACCGGCCGGGCGGAGGCCGACGACGGCACTCCCGGCCCGGTGTCCACCATGGACTCCGACCGCGTTCCGGCGGGTGCGCTCGCGGACCCGGCGGCCGTCCATTTCGACGACGAGGAGCGCCCGGCCCGCGCGCTGACCGGCAGGATCGGTGCCGGTGTCGCGGTGGTCGCGTTTGCCGCGGCCCTGCTCGTGCTGTGGCAGGTCTTCCGCCCGCTTGCCCAGGGCAGCCAGTTCTACCTGATCGTCTTCCTGGCGGTCACCCTCCCGCTGGTCTTCCTCGTCTACCGCTCCGGATATCCCACCCGGACAAGATCGGCGGCGCCGTCGATCCTCGACTGGGTGCTGGCGGTGGCCACCCTGCTGGTCTGCCTTTATCCGATCAGCCCGTTCGGCGGCGGTTACGACGGCTTCCTCGACCGTCAGGGCCTGCTCGACACCCCGGACGTCATCGCCGGCGCGATCATGCTCGTGCTGGTCGTGGAGGCCTGCCGCCGCACCACCGGACTGGCCCTGCCGCTCGTCTGCCTGGCCTTTCTCGCCTACGGCTACTACGGCGGGCTGTTCCCGCAGGCCTGGTCCATCGCCCACCAGGGCATGGACTTCGCCCAGATCGTCGACGCGCTCTACAACTCCGGCAGCGGCTTCTACGGCACACCGCTCGACGTCGCCGCCACCTACATCGTGCTGTTCACGATCTACGGTGCTGTTCTCGAACTCTCCGGCGCCAGCCGCTTCTTCGTCGATCTGTCGGTGGCCGCCTTCCGCAAGTCGCGGAGTGCCGCCGGGCGCACAGCGGTGGCCGCCGGCTTCCTCCTCGGCACGGTCTCCGGCTCCGGGACAGCCACCGCGGTCAGCGTCGGCGCGGTCACCTGGCCGATGCTCAAGCGCGCGGGCTACCCCGCCGAGCAGGCCGGTGGCATGCTCGCCGCCGCCGGTGTCGGGGCGATCCTCTCCCCGCCGACCCTGGGCGCCGCCGCGTTCATCGTGGCCGAATACCTCGACGTCTCCTACCTCACCGTGCTCGGCTGGGCGATGATCCCGACGGTCCTCTACTACCTGGGGATCCTGCTCGCGGTCGAGATCGACGCACGGCGCTTCCAGGTGCGGGCCGTCGACGCCCCGCAGACCAGCGCGCTGCGGCTGCTCGGACGGTTCGGCTACCACTTTTCCTCGCTCTTCCTGATCGTGGTGCTGCTTGCCGTCGGTCAGAGCGCCACCCGCGCCGTGGTCTACGCGACGGTGCTGGCAGCCTTCCTCTCCTTTCTCGACCGGCGGACGTGGCTGACACCGCACCGCCTCTTCGCGGCACTGTCCGCGGGCGTCCGCGGCGTGCTCCCCGTCGTCGCCGTGTGTGCCGCCGCCGGCATCATCACCGCGACCGTCACCAAGACCGGCCTGGGCTCGCAGGTGGCATCACTACTGGTCAACGGCGCGCAAGCGGTCACCGACAATCCGACGCTGGTGCTCGCGCTGACCGTGGTGCTGGCCGCCGTCGCGCTGGCGATCCTCGGTCTGGCCGTGCCCGTCACCGCCAGTTTCATCATCGGCTGGGTCATCATCGGCCCGGCGCTGACCCTTCTCGGGGTCTCACCACCCGCCGCCGCGATGTTCGTCTTCTACTACTCGGTGCTTTCCGAGGTCACCCCGCCCACAGCACTCGCGGCGGTCGGGGCCAGCGCGATCACCGGCGGGCGCACGGTGCCGACGATGTGGCAGGCCCTCAAGTACGCCCTGCCGGCGTTCCTGGCCCCCATCGCCTTCGTGCTCACCGACCCCGGCGAATACCTCCTGGCCCGCGGGCCGGTGCTCGGCATCGTCTGGGCCACCGTCGTCGCGATCTTCGCGGTCGTCGGCCTGGCCATCGCCACCGGCGCCTGGGTGCCCGGCATCGGACCGGCCGGCCCCGCCAGCCGCATCCTCGGCGCCGCCGCCGGTCTGCTCCTGCTCTACCTCGCTCCGCTCACGATCGCGATCGGCGCCGTCGCGCTCGCCCTCGCAGCAGGGATCGCACTCATCCACCGAACGGGGAGGACAGCATTATGAGAAAGGCATTCGCCCTGGCCGCAGCCGGCACACTCACCGCAACCGCACTCGTGGGCTGCGGCGGCAAACAGGACGCCGCCGCGGAAGACGCCGGCGGCACCGTCACCTGCGAAGTCGCGAACGACACCCGCATCGGCATCGCCACCGGCAACGCCACCGGCGTCTACTTCGCCCTCGGCAACGCCTACGCCGAACAGATCGGCGCCTCCGGCGGCAAAGTGAAAGCCACCGCCTCCGAAACCGGCGCCTCGGTCCAGAACATCCAGCAACTCGTCGCCGGCGAATTCGACGTCGCCTTCTCCCTCGCCGACAGCGCCGCCGACGCGGTCAACGGCACCAACAGCTTCACCACCAAACAACCCGTCCAGGCGCTGGCCCGCATCCACACCAACTACACCCAGGTCATCACCCGCAAAGGCTCCGGCATCAAAGACGTAGCCGGCATGAAAGGCAAACGCGTCTCGACCGGCTCCCCCCGCTCCGGCACCGAAGTCATCGCCAAACGTGTCCTCACCGCCGCCGGCCTCGACCCCGACAAAGACGTCCAGGCCCAGCGCCTCGACCTGACCAAAACAGTCGACGGCGTCAAGGACGGCTCGATCGACGCCCTCTTCTGGTCCGGCGGCCTCCCCACCCCCGGCATCACCGACCTGCTCACCACCTCCGCCGACCAGGTCGAATTCCTCGACATCACCCCCCTCCTCCCCGAACTCCAAAAAATCAACCCGGTCTACGAAACCGGCACCATCCCGGCCACCACCTACAAAACCCCGGCCGACATCCCCACCATCGTCGTCCCGAACCTCCTCCTGGTCCGCGAAAACCTCGACGCCAACGTCGCCTGCGTCCTCACCCGAACCCTCTTCGACCGCAAACCCCAGCTCGAACAAGCCAACGCAGCCGCCAAGGAAATCACCCTCGACAAAGCCCGAAAAACCACCCCGGTAACCCTCCACCGAGGCGCAACAACAGCCTTGGACGCCCTGAACGCCCCCAAATAAACAGGTCCGAGTCGTCGTGCCCCTCACCGTCGTTCTCACACCGAGTGAGGCGGCCCCCTGACCTGCGCGCATGACCGGCTCGCCGAGCTGGTGGGGACCCTGCTGGACCGCAACCCGACCGGCGGCCACCCTGGCCAGTCGTTGCCTCGGCCAAGGAATGGATCAACAACTCAAGATCAGGCGGTCGTGCCTGGTTGCATGTCCCTGACCGCCGCTCCCGCCGACACCGGGCGAGACGACCCATTCGCTGGCGCTCATGACCGGCCCGCCCCGCCCTGCCAGCTGCGTGATCCCCAACCCCCACCCACGACGTCCCCCACCCCAGGACGCGCCGATGGCCAACCTCATCCGCGACGCATGCACCCGGTGTCGGCCTGATGGGCGCGGGTGGGCCGGCGCCGATCGACGGCGCATGCGCCCGATAGGGGCGCGGGTTGCGGGCCCTGCCCGGCGACACAGGAACAACCTGAGCGCGAACAGCCCGGGGGAGCAGGGTCCGGGCCCAACATCGCTGATGTTGGGCTCGGTGGTGAACTGGCGGCTGGTCCTGTCCTGCGCCGCCATCACCCGGTGGCGGCGTGGATTACCGGCCTCGCCTTGCCACCTAGGCACTCCGGTGGTGGCTTGTCGGCGCGGGTGCCGACCGTGCACTGTGACGCCTTCGTCCGATGACGGCGGCCTCTGCGGCGCAGACTGCCTGCTCTGCCCACGACGCATCCATCGGTGGTGCGGTGGGGATTGGTCTTTTGGCAGTGTTGGGTGGGTTGCGTTGTCCGTACCGTTGTTTTGGTGGGAAGCGTGGAAAGCAGCTGGGTGGTCGGTGTTCGGCGGGCTCTTGATCGGGGGAGTGTTCTTGCCGGGGCGGCGGCGTTGGCGGCCGGGCTGAGCGTGGTGAACCTGTGGTGGGCGGTCCCTGCCGCGGTCGCCGCGTTCTTGGTGGGGTTGCGGCCGGGACGGGCACGGTCCACGGTGCTGGCTTTTGTCGCTCTGCTTTCGGCCGGTGTGGTGCTGTTGTCCTTCGTGCCTGCCTGGCTGCCGTGGGGGAGCCGGTTCGTGGCGGTCGTGGTGGTCGCCACGATGGTTCCTTGGTTCGCCGGGCGGTTCTGGGGGCAGTATCGGGAGCTTGTTCGGGCCGGCTGGGAGCGGGCCGCGCAGTTGGAGCGTGAGCAGCAGCTGGTTGCCGAGCGGGCGCGGCTGCGGGAGCGGGCCCGGATCGCGATGGACATGCATGATGTGCTCGGGCACGACCTCAGCCTGATCGCGCTGTCGGCCGGTGCTCTGAAGCTTGCGCCGGGGCTCGAAGAACAACACCAGGAGGCCGCGGGACACATCAGGGCCAGGGCGGCTGCTGCGGTGGAGCGTCTCGGTGAGGTGATCGGTGTTCTTCGTGAGGAGACCACGCCGGGTCTTGCGAACCTGACTGCCGAGGCAGCCGAGTCCGGGCTTGCGGTCGAGTTGCACGTCGACGGTGAGGCGGACGGTCTCTCCCCGGGGGTGGAACGGGCTGCCCAGCGTGTGGTGCAGGAGGCGTTGACCAACGTCGCCAAGCATGCGCCCGATGCAAAAGCGACCGTCCGCGTGACGCATGCGCGGTCCGCGACAACCGTGGTTGTGGAGAACGGCCCGCCGAGCGGGGGCCGGGGTCTTGTCGGCCTCGCCGAACGGGTGCGGTCGGCCGGCGGCACTTTCCGGTACGGCCCGAGCAACGGGGGTTTTGAGGTTGCCGCCAGCATTCCCCACGCCGGACCGTCGCCACTGCCCTCCCCCGACCGGGACAATGAACACCGGCATCGCGTCCGCCGGATTCTGGCCGCCGCCGTGATGGTTCCTCTGGTGACCGGGGCGTTGCTGAGCGGGGCGCTTATGGGGTGGGAGATGCTGTCGTCGAAGCGATCGGTTCTGGATCCGGGCGACTATGCACGTCTGCGTGTCGGGCAGAATCGGGCGGAAGTGGCGCGTTTCCTGCCGGACCGGCAGACGAACCACCGACCGTTGACTGCCGAGCCGACAGGGGACGACCTCAGTTGCGAGTACTACGCGATGACGGCCGACCGGTTCGACGACCGGTCGGGCGACGCCTACCGGGTCTGCTTCCGGCAGGACGTTCTGGTTTCTCTCGACACGCTCACCCCGTGAGCGTTCGATGATCCGGGTGCTGATCGCCGACGACGAGCCGATGATCCGGGCCGGGGTGCGCGCTGTGCTGGCCACGGATCCCGGCATCGAGGTGGTCGCCGAAGCCGTCGACGGGCACGACGCCGTGGAACTGGTTCGCCGGCACCGTCCGGCGGTGGCCGTTCTCGACATTCGCATGCCGGGGATGAACGGCATCGACGCTGCGGCGGAGATCCGCGGCACGGTGCCGGCGACCAGCGTCATCATCCTGACGACCTTCGGTGAGGACGACTACATTCTGCAGGCGCTCGGCCACGGTGCAACCGGCTTCCTGATCAAGTCGGGTGAGCCCGAGGAGCTCATCCGGGGGGTTCGTGCGGTGGCCGAGGGCGCCGCCTACCTGTCACCGAAAGTCGCGGCCAGGATCGTCGCGCATCTCGCGGCGACGGGTGCGGGTGCCCTGGCCGGCCGGCGTTCTGCCGCCCGGGACCGGGTCGGTGCCCTCACCGCCCGGGAACGTGAAGTGCTGGCCTTCCTCGGCGGTGGGCTGTCCAACAGCCAGATCGCCCGACGGCTGCAGGTGGTGGAGGGAACGGTGAAGGCCCACGTGAGTTCCATCCTGGGACGCCTGGGTGTCGACAACCGGGCTGCCGCCGCGGTCGTGGCTCACGAGGCCGGAATCATTCGGGACACCGTGCGCTGAGCCAGAGGTAGGAAGACGAGCAACACCGCGGCGACCACGGTGCTGCTGAGAATCGCGCCGGCCAGCACATCGTGGGGGTAGTGCACTCCGACCAGGACTCGCAGCAGCGCAGCAGCGCCGGCCAGTGGCAGTGTGACCGCGGCGAGTCGCGGCCACAGGATGGCCAGGCCGGCTGCCAACCCGGCGGCCAGGGTGGCGTGATTGCTGGGGAACGACCAGTCTCCGGGCTCGGGGCATGCGGCGATCACGTCGGCTGCCGCCCGCAGCGCCCGGCAGGGCCGTTCCTCGTCGACCACCAGCTTCACCGCTTCGCTGACCGCGTAGGCCGCGATGGTGCCCGCCCCGATCAGCACGGCTCCGGCGGTCGCGCGGGCGTCGCGGCGGCGGAGGCCGGTCCACCAGCTCCACACGAGCAGCACCCCGAGTACGACCAGAGTGCCCTCACTGGCCACTTCGAGGATCGTGCCCAGCCACGACGGTGCGTCTGCCACCGGTCCGGTCAGTGAGAGGTACAGGGATGCCGAGGTTCCGTCCTTCACCGTGACCGCTCCTGACTGGCCCAGCCCGCCCGGGGAGAGCCAGGCGATCACACCCGCTGCGACGCTCAGCATTCCCATTGCGGCCGGCCACCGAACGGCGGGTCTGATGTCTTGTCGTTCTTGTTCCATGAGATCGAACGTAGAAGTGAGGGCTCGCGGAAACCCGCGTCGAACGGCAACCTCCGGATTGGACGATGGTCGGGGTTGACAGTGGCTGACGCTAGGGTGCGGGGGTGCTGATCACGGATTCGGAGCTGGCTGTCGGTGCTGCGGCCGCCGGGGCGGACGTTGTGCGGTCGATGTTCGGGGAGTCCTTGCGGCGCTTCGGTAAGGACGGGGACGATTTTGCGACCGAGGCCGATCTCGAGGCGGAACGCGTCATCATCGAGACCCTTCGGGCCGCCAGGCCCGGCGACGCCGTGGTCGGTGAGGAGAGTGGGCGCTCGGGTGGCAGCACCGGGCGGACCTGGCTCGTCGACCCTCTTTGCGGCACCCTGAACTACGCGGTCCGGAACATGCTGGTCGCGGTGAACGTCGCGCTGCGCGACGGTGGGGACGTGGCGGTTGCCGCCTCGGCTGACCCGTTCGCGAACGAGATTTTCTGGACCGATGGGGACGGTGCCTACGTGCGCACCGGCAGCGGTGACGAGCGGCTGGAACCGTCGGCGGCTTCGCGGCTGGTCGACTTCAATCTTGATCCGCCGTTTCCGAACGCGCCGGGGTTCCGGGCCGTTGACCTGCTGGGCGATCCGCGGTTCGTCGAGCGGTTCCGGCCCCGGGTGGTTTCCACGACCCTGGCGGTTGCGTGGGTGGCGGCCGGGCGGCGGGCCGCCTATGTGACTGACGGGCATCTGCGGGACAGCGTTCATTTTGCGGCCGGTATCGCGCTCTGCCGGGCCGCGGGTTGTGTGGTGACCGGCATTCACGGTCAGCCTCTGCACACCGGTGCGGGTGGGCTTCTGGTGGCGGCGGACGAGGAGACCCACGCCGAACTGCTCGCGATTAATTCCGTTGAGGGCCGGCGTACCGATCTCTAGTCTTTGAACCACACCGACCGGCCGAAGGGGGTCCGACATGTTCTGCAAGAAGCGCACCCGGATGGGCCGGCGCCGCGGCTGACGCTGCGACGACAGTGCCGCCCATCCCGTTCGGGAGGGCGGTTTTTTTGTTGCCTCCACCAGTGCCGCTAGCTCAACAGGTAGAGCATCCGTCTCTTAAACGGAGGGTTCGGGGTCCGATTCCCCGGCGGCGCACAGCAGACGCGGTGTCATCCGACGGCAGCCAGGAAGTCCGAGTAGAACACGCCCAGGCCGGCCGCCACGCAGACGCCGGCGATGATCCAGAAGCGCACCACGATGTTGACCTCGCTCCACCCGGCCAGCTCGAAGTGGTGGTGCAGCGGCACCATGCGGAAGACACGTCTGCCGGTGGTCCGGAACGAGACGATCTGGATCACCCAGGTGACCGTGATGATGAAGAACAGGCCGCCGATCAGGATCGAGAGCAGCGTGGTGCGGGTAGCCACCGCGAGGCCGCCGATCAGGGCGCCGAGCCCGAGTGAGCCCACGTCGCCCATGAAGATCCGGGCCGGGGACGTGTTCCACCACAGGAAGCCCACGCAGGCGCCGGCTGCTGCCGCCGCGATCATGGCGATCTCGAGGGGATCGCGGACCTGGTAGCAGTACTCGTTCACGCGGGAGTACGTGTCGTCGGCGCACCAGTGCCGGTACTGCCAGTACCCGATCAGCGCGTACGCGCCGAGGACCAGGGTCGAAGCGCCGGTGGCCAGGCCGTCGAGGCCGTCGGTGAGGTTCACGCCGTTCGACATCGCCGTGATGACAAAGACGAACAGGATCACCGAGCCGACCTTGCCGATGTCCAGCCAGCTGATGTCGCGGATGAACGAGATGTTCTCGCTGGCCACGGTCTGCCCGTTGGTGCTCGCCATGTAGAGGGCGGCGATGCCGAACCCGGTGCCGATGATCGCCTGGCCGAGCAGTTTGCCCTTGGCGGACAGGCCGTCGGAGTTGCGCTTGCGGACCTTGAGGAAGTCGTCGACAAAGCCGACCGCGCCGCAGAAGACGAAGACGCCGAGCAGGACGAGAGCCGTCATGGTCGGCTTCTCCTGCGCGATCTGCCGCTCGGACAGCGTGGTCAGCGCGACGTGCCCGGCGACGTAGGCGATGAGGGTCGCCACGATGAACACGACGCCCCCCATTGCGGGGGTGCCCTTCTTGCCCTCGTTCGAAGCGAGTCCGAGGGAGCGGATGGGCTGGCCGGCCTTGAGTGCGCTGAAGACCCGGATCGCCACCGGCGTGAGGAACAGGGAGACGATGAACGCGACCGCCGCCGCAACGATGACCGCCCTCACCGGTGAGCCTCGACCACGCGCAGCGTGCCGGACAGGTCAGCATCAACGATCACGAGTCACGATCTTGCCATCCGGCGCCGACGGCGCCGGCCGTGGACCCCATCGCTCGATGACTATGGACGGTAGCTAAAAAGCTAGATATCGTAGCCAGCATGAAGCTCGGGCCTCAGCTGCATCGCATCGGCAACGACCTCGTCGCGGTCTACCTCATCGAGACCGACGAGGGTGTGACGGTCATCGACGCGGGTCTGGCCGGTCACTGGCGCGAACTGCTGGCCGAGCTCACCTCCATGGGCCGCTCGCCCGGCGACATCCGCGGCCTGGTCCTCACCCACGGCGACACCGATCATCTCGGGTTCGCCGAGCGGCTCCGGCGTGATCACGGTGTCCCGGTCTTCGTGCATGCCGCGGACGCCGCCCGCGCCCGGGGCGAGATCAAGCCCAAAGCAAGCTGGGGTGGGTTCAAGCTCGGCGCGACAGCACGCTTCATCTGGTACGCGAGCAGAAAAGGCGGCCTCCGCACCACCTACCTCACCGAGGTGACCGAGGTGGGTGACGGCATGGTGCTCGACCTGCCGGGCGCGCCGCGCATCATCGGGCTGCCGGGGCATTCGCCGGGCAGCATCGCCGTGCACGTGCCCGCCGTCGACGCGGTTTTTGTGGGGGACGGGCTGACGACCCGGCACGTGCTGACCGGCCGGCCGGGCCCGCAGGCGGCGCCGTTCACCGACGACCCTGAGCAGGCGATTGCCTCGCTCAGCCGGCTCGAAGGGCTCGGGGTGAGCTGGGTGCTGCCGGGTCACGGCGCCCCGTGGAACGGTGGTGTCGACGAGGCGGTGCGGCTGATCCGGGCTCAGGGCTTCCGGGCCACGCCGCCGTAACCGGTGCGGGACAGGTCGGGGTTCATGCCCGGCGGGACCTCGGTGTACGGCCACACGTTCACCAGCCCTGGGGGCTCCAGCGTGAAGTCGCCGAAGAACGCCTCGATGCCGGGCTTGTCGCGGGGAGTGAACGGGGCGTTGGCACGTTCGTAGATCGCCGTGATGCGGGCCATGAAGTCGGGGCGGGCGTCGTTCGCCGCGTGCGAGATGGCCAGGAAGCTGCCCGGGGCCAGTGCGTCGCGGTAGGTCGCCACCACCTCGTGGGGCTTGGCCGCGTCCGGGATCAGGTGCAGCAGGAACATCATCAGGACGGCGACCGGCTGGTCGAGATCGAGCAGGCCGCGCAGGGCCGGATCGTCGAGGACGGTCCCGGGCTCGGTGACGTCACGCTGCAGGATGATGGCGTGGTCGCGTTCCTCCAGCAGGGCGCGGCCGTGGATGCAGACGACCTCGTCGTAGTCGACGTAGACGACCTTGACCGACGGGTCGATCGCGCGGGCGATCTCGTGGACGTTCTCCGCGGCGGGGAGGCCGGAGCCCAGGTCCAGGAACTGCCGGATGCCGCGCTCGCGGACCAGGTGCTCGACCACCCGTTTGATCAGCGCCCGGCCGGACCGGGCCGCCTCACGCATCTCGGGCGCGACCGCCAGCACCGCCTCGGCGGCCGCCCGGTCGGCAGCGAAGTTGTCCTTGCCGCCCAGGTAGTAGTCGTACATGCGGGCGGCGTTGGGAACTCCGGCGTCGATTCCTTCAGGGACCGTCACGGTCGACAGCATAGACGACCGTGCACTGTCCTATGTGGTCGTGCGAAGCCAGCCGCCGTCGATGTAGTACGACGAGCCGACCATGTAACTCGCCCGGGGAGAGCACAGGAAGACGAACAGGTTCGCGATCTCCGCCGGGTCCGCGAACCGGCCGATGGGCGCGTAGTCGTCCGCGATCTGCTGGAGGTGGTCCTCCCACGAGCGGTCCGTGCCCTCGGTCAGCGCCCGTGCCGTCTTCTCCCAGTCCGGCGTCTGCACCAGACCCGGGTTGACGGTGTTCACGCGGATGTTGTCGCCGATCAGCTCGTTGGCGAGGCACTTCGAGAACATCACCAGTGCCGCCTTGGTGACGTTGTAGATCGGCTCGTAGCCCAGCGGCTGCGTCGCGCAGATCGAGGCGTTGTGCAGGATCACGCCGCCGCCGCGGGCCTTCATCTGCGGTGCGAAGACGCGGGCCAGGCGGACCGCGGCCATCACGTGCAGATCCCAGTACGCCTGCCAGCGCTCGTCGGACGCCTCGAGGATCGTCTCCTCGCTGCCCGTACCCGCGTTGTTGATCAGGATGTCCGCGCCGCCGAACTCGTCCGTGACCGCCCGTGCCAGATTCGTGATGTCATCGAGTCCTCCGACATCGGCGGTCACCCCGAGAACGCGTACGGGAAATTCGGTCCGGAGAGCTTGGACGACGGCCTCGAGGCGATCGGTGTCGCGGGCGCACAACGCGAGGTGCGCGCCTTCCGCGGCGAGGCCGCGGGCCACCGCGAGGCCGATTCCGACCGTCCCACCGGTGATCACCGCGACCTTGTCCGTGAGCTGAAGATCCATTGCCCTACCTGGCGGCCTTGTGCTGCTCACGCAGCGGGGCGCCGACCTCGTTGAGGTGCCGCAGTGCCTGGCGGTACGACTCGATCAGGCTCGTCGACTCGTAGGGCACGCCGATCTCGGCGCAGTACGCCTCGACGATCGGCTGGACCTTGCGCAGGTTCGGCGTCGGCATCGCCGGGAAGAGGTGGTGCTCGATCTGGTAGTTCAGGCCGCCCAGCGCGGCGTCGGTGAGCCAGCCGCCGGTGACGTTGCGGGAGGTCAGGACCTGCTTGCGCAGGTAGTCCTCGGTGCCGTCGGGGTGCGGCATGCCCTTGTGGTTCGGGGCGAACGTCATGCCGAGGTAGACACCGAACAGCGCCTGGTGGACGACGAGGAAGGCGATCGCCTGCAGCGGCGAGAGGATCACGAACAGCGTGGTCAGGTAGACCACCGCGTGCATGATCAGCAGGCCGGCCTCGAGGTTGCGGCGCTTCATGTCGCCGCGGATCAGCGCCTTGACGCTGGACACCTTGAGGTCGATGCCGAGCAGGGTCAGCAGCGGGAAGAACAGCCCGGCCTGGTGACGGGTGATGAAACCCTTCAGACCCCGGCGGCCCAGCGCGGACTCGGTGGCCCAGATCAGCACCTCGGGGGTGACGTCCGGGTCGAGGTCGTCGTGGTTGGGGTTGTTGTGGTGGCGGGTGTGCTTGTCCATCCACCAGCCGTAACTCATGCCCACGGCCACGTTGCCGGCGATCCGGCCCGCGATCTCACCCGGTCGCTTGGTGCGGAAGACCTGCCGGTGGGCGAGGTCGTGCGCCACCAGCGCCACCTGGGCGAACGTGACGGCGAGGAACGCTGCGACGGCGAGCGTCCACCAGGACGAGCCGATCAGGAAGAAAGCCGTCCAGCCGCCGATCAGCATCAGCGAGACGGCGGTCAGCCGCACGGCGTAGTACGCCGGCTTGCGCTCGAGCAGGCCCGCCTTGGTCACCCGCTTGTTGAGCGCGGCGAAGTCGCTGCCGGTCGTCGACCTCGGCCGCTCCGTCGTTGTCGTCATGGCGTTCAGCCTTCTCCTTCGGCCGCGTAAGTTCAGGAGTGACAAGCCCCCGGGAATGGTGGTGCTAGCACCACCGCTAACTGTGCGTGAATGTGCCCATGGTGTCCTGGGAACCGGAGAGTGGGGAGCCGTGGAGACGCGATCATGGGTACGCGACGGCCTGCGCGCCATCGCGGGTGGCGTCTACGCAGTGGGCCTGTCCGTCACCAACGTGCCGTTGCTGGCGGTTTCGCTGGTGGCGCTCCTGCTGACACCCGTACCGTTCCTCGGTCTGGCCCTGTTGCCCTGGGTGACGAACCTGGTCCGGATGCGCGCCAACCTCGAGCGCCGCCTGGCCGGCCGGGCCGGGATCGGCATCGCCCGGCCGTACCACCCGCCGCCCGAGCGGGCGCTTCCCGGAGGCTGGAAAAGGTTCCGCTGGATCGCCACGGACCCGGCCACCTGGCGTGATCTCGCCTGGCTCATCCCCGGCGCCCTCGTCGGTTTTTTCCTCGGCCTGCTGGCGGTGGTGATCCCGCTCTACGGCGTCGAGGGGATCTCGCTGCTGCCGCTCTGGCTCTACCTGGGCATCGACTGGTACGGCTACGGCGTCTTCTGGCCGATCGCCAACTTCAGCGAGGCCATGCTCTCCATGCCGCAGGGTGTGCTGTTCCTGGCGCTCGGCCTCGGCGCCGCCCCCTGGCTCCTCGAGGTGAACGCGCAGTTCGCCAAGCTCTTCCTGGCCCCGACCAAGGCCGCCGAGCTGCGCCTGCGCGTGGCCCAGCTGACCGTCACCCGGGCCGACACCGTCGACGCGCAGGCCGCCGAGCTCCGCCGCATCGAACGCGACCTGCACGACGGCGCCCAGGCCCGGCTCGTGTCGCTGGGCATGACCATCGGCCTCGCCGAGGAGATGATCGAACGGGACCCGGCCGCCGCCCGCAAACTGCTCGCCGAGGCCCGCGAGGCCAGCGGCACCGCCCTGCTGGAGCTGCGCAACCTGGTCCGCGGCATCCACCCGCCGGTCCTCGCCGAACGCGGCCTCGACGGCGCGGTCCGCGCGCTGGTGATGAGCCTGCCGATGCCCGTCACCGTGGAGATCGACCTGCCCGCCCGCCCCCAGACCCCGGTCGAGTCGGCGGCCTACTTCGCCACGGCCGAAGCCCTCGCCAACGTCGTCCGGCACAGCGGCGCCCGCTCGGCCCAGGTCGCCATCCGGTACGCCGACAACCTCCTCACGATCGTCGTCTCCGACGACGGCGCCGGCGGGGCAAATCCCGCCCGGGGCACCGGCCTGCGGGGCATCGAACGCCGCCTCGCCGCCTTCGATGGCACGATGAAGCTGTCCTCCCCGCCGGGCGGACCCACGGTCGTGACGATGGAGTTGCCTTGCGTGTTGTCCTCGCCGAAGACCTTGCCCTCCTCCGAGACGGTCTGACCCGCCTCCTGGAGGCGTTCGAGTTCGAGGTGGTCGAGGCCGTCGACAACGGCCCGGCGCTGCTCCCGGCCCTGCTCAAGCACCGCCCGGACGTCGCCGTGGTCGACGTGCGCCTCCCGCCGACCTTCACCGACGAGGGCCTCCAGGCGGCGATCGCGGCCCGCACCGAAGTCCCCGGCCTCCCGATCCTGGTCCTCTCCCAGCACGTGGAGCCCCTCTACGCCCGCGAACTCCTCAGCGACCGCAACGGCGGCGTCGGCTACCTCCTCAAGGACCGCATCTCGAACGTGGCGCAGTTCGTCGACGCCGTCCGCCGCGTCGCCGACGGCGGCACAGCCATGGACCCGGAAGTCGTCTCCCAGCTCCTGGCCCGCCGCGAACCCCTCGCGGTCCTCACCACCCGCGAACGCGAAGTCCTGGGCGAGATGGCCGAGGGCCGCTCCAACGCCGCGATCGCCGCGGCCCTCTTCGTCACGGAGAAGGCCGTCAGCAAACACATCAACAACATCTTCACCAAACTCGGCATGCCGCCGTCCGACGACGACAACCGCCGCGTCCTAGCCGTCCTCACCTACCTCAACGGCTGACAACTCCACGACCCGCCGGGCCTTGGCGGCCGCCCTCTCGAGATGCCACGGCCACAACGGCCCGTCCAGCGGCACGAAGACGAACATCTGATCACCGGTACAGGTCCACGCCGGCACCTCGCCGTCGACGTGGGCCCTCTGGAGCGCCGGACTCAACTCCCCGCCGATTACCCGGAACCGCCGCCGGAACTCGTCCTCGCCGCGCCTTCGCGCCGCCACCTCTCGGTAAACACGCACAGCCCCGGTGGGCGCCGGCCGGGCCAGCGTGACGATCGCAAAGGCAGCCCGCCCGGCATGCCGATCCACCGCAGCGCCCAGCCCGTTCTCGGCAAACTCCACCAGACCGACAATCAAACCCGGCTTCCTGTACGCCCGCAGCACCGTCACCGTCTCGGCCCACCGCACCATGTCCACCCACGGCCACCGCTGCCCGAGCAGCACAGGCTCCCACCCGGCGGTCCGCTCCCACTGCTCGATCGCTTGCGCTGCCCGCCGCCGGATCCGCTGCCGCCACCACCAGACAGCAGTCGCCGCCAGCCCGATGACACCGAACAGCAGCAGATCCGCCCAGCCGCCGGCAACGTCGCTGAACGCCAGCAGCGCCACGCGAAGCCCGATGAGCCCACAAAGCCCGCCGACCATCAGCACCACCACAAAAACCCCGTCGACCAGCCCATTCCGCCGACGGTGGTGCCTGACACGCTGCGACATCACCGCCGAGGCTAGATCCCCCCGTCGACACCGGGCCACCCCCATGACCAAGATGGACCATGCGCGGACGATGGCCGGTTCAACTCGCCCGGGGCGCCGGCGTCGTGGTCCTGGCTGTGCTGGTCGGTGTCGGTGTGCGCCAGGGCTGGTTCCCCGAGTGGAACTGGATCGAACGCGTCAGCTGGCTCGCCGGCATCGTCGGTGTTGTCGTGGCTCTGCTGGCCCTGCGAAAGCCGCAACAGCGCCCCGCCCGTACTCCCCGCCAGGACCGCCGATTCTTGCCGGACCCGCGCCAAGAACTGAAAGTCTTCGCCGGCACAGGCTGGTCAAGCACCCTGCGCGAGCTCTACCCGGGGACCAAGCTCGTCACGTTCGGCGGCCGCGAATTCCCGATCTGGGCCGAGCTCGGCGCCGCTGGCTGCACGAGCGTGTCGCCGCCCTCGCGGAGGCCGCGGAGGTTGCGGGTCCCGGTGTTGTCTTCGACGGCCGGTTGCGGGCCGCAGCCCTCTCCGTCGCCGTCACGATGATCGTCGCGGATGGGAAGGGTGGGCACACGGCGCTGCTGATTCCCCGTTCCGACAAAGTGCTCACCCATCCCGGTTTTGTGCACGTCGCCCCGTCCGGGGTCTTCGCGCCCACCGAACAGCACTGGCGGCTGCTCAAGGCCGTCGGCAGGAAGCAGGTCGCGCTGAGGTACTGCGGTATCTCGGTACCCCTGCTGACGTTGCGGCCGGAGATCGACGTTCTGATCTTCGTCCGGGACCCCGAGTGGTTCCGGGAGGAGATGCGACGGGCCCGGAGAAAGGGTCTGCGTGAGTTTCAGCCGAACTGGGAGTACCGCTCGGCGCGGGACGTCATCTGGTTGCGGCTCAAGCCGGACTTCACGCCGTACGAGGATGACGTCATCGATCCGGCGCGGATGGTGCCGCACGCTGCTGCCTCGCTGAGCCTGGCCACTCGGGTGGCGCGGCAAATGGGAACGGGAAGCTGAATGCCGCCCTGGAATAGTGCGTTTCGCATGCGCATTAATCTGGCCCGGAATTTTCGCGATGTTGCTGCCCGGGAAACGGTCGGGTCCGTCTTCCGGGTGACATGACTTAAGATCAACTTCGTGCATCCATGCAGGTCAGCGCAAGTCTCTGGCGAAAATAAGCGCAGGTCAGCGCCTTAGTCGAAGACTTGATTCGGCTGCTTGCCGGTAATGGCGAGGGTTGTTCCCGCAGCTTTATTGCAGGCCGCGTTCGGGTAATGTCCCCGGCGTAACAGATAAAGCGACGGCCCGCCTTGCACGCGGGCCGTCACGACGAATCCTGCCCTCACCCTTGCGAAGATCAGTTAGGAAACGACGTGACCACCGTAGCTACGAATCAGGTGCCTGACCAGCCGAAAGCGGATCATCGACACGGTGTGGTGAAGGCCGCTCTGCTGGCCGCGGGCAGCTTCATGACTGCGCTCGTCACCCTGCTGGCTGTGGCCGGCGAGTGGGGGACTCCGGACGCGACTGTCCGATATGCCATCACGGTGGCGGGTGTCATCACCGCGCTCGCCCTGGGGATTGCCGCCGTCTACGTCTGGCCGCGGAGGTAAAACCGCGCCACCCGGGTGGGTGGCGCGGCGTGGGGCTCAGTGGGTCCAGGTGAGTTTGGCTACGCGGCCTTGTTCGCCGGAGGCCCAGCAGGCGCCGCCGACGCATTCGACGGCGTCGAAGCTGCCGCCGTCGAATTCCGTCCAGGTGCGGCCGGCGTCCCGGCTGATGTCGCTGCCGGTGGGGCCGACCGTCAGGGCCGTCTTGCCGCCCAGCCAGGTCACGCCCGACCGGTACTCGCCCGGGACGACCGAGGATGTCCGCCAGGTACGGCCACCGTCGCGAGTGGTCGCGGCACCGTTCGGGGCCGAGTCGGGCAGGGCGTAGTCGCCGCCGACCGCGAGGCCGTGGCGGGCGTCGCGGAAGGCGAGGCTGTAGATCCCGGCGCTCGGCCCGCTCGGGAGCGGGCTGTCGGTGACCTGCCAGGTGCGGCCGCCGTTCGCGGTCGTGAAGACGCGGGCCCGCTCGCCGCCACCGGTGGCGAACCACGCGCGACCCGCTGCCGAGACCAGGCACGTGCCGCTGGCCGCGAACGCGAACTCGCCAGCCAGCGCCTCCGGCATACCGGCCGGGGACTGGACGTGCCAGGAGCGGCCGCCGTCGGTGGTGGCGAGGATGCGGAACTTGCCGCCGACCGGGTCGGAGAGGGCGAGGCCGTGGCGGCGGTCGAGGAAAGTCACGCAGTCGTAGAAGGCGGCCGGGTCGTCGTTGCGGAACGACTCGGTCCAGGTGCGACCGCCGTCGGAGGTGGCGTAGATGCGGGACTGGTCGCCCTCGCCGATGGTCAGGGCCACGGCGTGGCGGGCGTCGAAGCCTTCGATGTCACGGAACTGGAGGTCGGTCGTACCGGGAGGGCCGACGCTCTGCCAGGTGCGGGCGCCGTCGGTGGTGCGGAGGATCGTGCCGGCGGAACCGGCGACCCAGGCGACCTTGTCGCTGACCGGGGCCAGGCCGCGGAAGCGGGCGGTGGCACCGGTGTCGGTGAGTTTCCACGACGGGCCGGCGTGTCCGTGGGTGAAGCCCGAGGTGGCGGCAACAGTGACGAGGGCCAGGGCAGCCATCGATATCTTTCGCAGCGACGTCATGGGACGGGAACCTACCGCAGGTAGATTCGGCCGATGGGGAACGCGACGATCACGGCCTGGTGTGCGGCGGGAGAGAGCGGCGACGCGGCGGCGGCCGCGGTCTGCCTGGCTCCCGAGGTTGAGCTGATCTCACCGTTGACCGCGCAGTTCCGCTTTCACGGGCCGGCGGCGGTCACCGATGTGCTGGCCAGCGCGTTCGAGGTCATCAGCGACATCCGCTTTCACACGCAGGTCGGCGAGGGTGACACCTGGGCGCTGTTCTATCGCGGCAGAGTAAAGGCGGAGGAACTCGAAGAGGCGCAGCTGCTGCGATTGAACAAGGACGGGCTGATCCGGGAGATCACCTTCTTCGGGCGGCCGCTGCCGGCGTTGACCGAGGTGATGGCCGGCATCGGGCCACGGCTGTTGCGCCGCCAGCGGCAGCCGATCCTGGCGCGGATCGTCGGGCTGGCGACCGGTCCGTTGACCGCGATGGCCAAGAGCGGTGAGAAGCGGATCCTGCCTCGCGCCGACCCCGCCCGGAAGCGCGACACGCAGCGGTAACGGACGGGTCATGCCCGGGCAACGTCCCGGGTCTCTACTGCCAGGTGACTCATCACCTGGTGAGGCGCGCCTAGGGTTCCGCCGCGGTGAGCGGGCTGGTCCGAGAGACGCAGGTGCCCGCGTGCGGGCGCTCCACGGCGGGATAAAAGCCCGGGAGAACAGCCAAGGGTTCTGGCTGCTCTCCGGCCAGGCCTCTCCGTACGGAGGCGCCCGTGGGTTTCAACCACCAGCACGATGACCAGCACGAGCATGTCGAGCAGACCGAGACCGAGCCGACGCTGCACGACCGGTACGGGCCCGAGGCCGCGTACGCTGTCGCCGCCGAGGCCAAGCTGCCGACCACGAAGTGGCAGGAGGAGATCGACCGCGGGCTCGAGTACGGCCTGCAGGGCGCCGACTCCATCAAGGACCGCACGATCCCCACGTTCTCCCGGGGCGAGCTGCCGCACTTCGCGGGCATCAACACGTTCCTGAAGGCGCCGTACGTCGAGGACGTGCGCCGCTGCGGGGAGTACGACGTGGCGGTGCTCGGTGCCCCGTTCGACGGCGGGACCACGTACCGGTCGGGGACGCGGTTCGGGCCGCAGGGCATCCGGAAGATCTCGGCGCTGTACGGCCCGTACTCGTTCGAGCTCGGGGTGGATCTGCGCGAGTCGATCACGATCGCGGATCTGGGTGACATCTTCACGATCCCGGCGAACATCGAGAAGACGTTCGATCAGATCTCCAAGGCCGTCGGTCACGTCTACGAGTCCGGGGCTTTCCCGGTGGTGCTCGGCGGTGACCACTCGATCGGCTACCCGACCGTGCGTGGTGTGGCCCAGCACCTGCAGGGCAACCTCGGCATCATCCACTTCGACCGGCACGTCGACACGCAGGAGACGGACCTCGACGAGCGGATGCACACGACGCCGTGGTTCCACGCCACGGACATCCCCAACGTGCCGCCGAAGAACCTGGTGCAGATCGGCATCGGCGGCTGGCAGGCGCCGCGGCCCGGTGTGAAGGTCGGCCGGGAACGCGGCACCACGATCATGACCGTCACCGACTGCGTGGAGATGGGCATCGAGCAGGCCGCCGAGCGTGCGCTCGAGGTCGCCTGGGACGGCGCCGAGGCGGTCTGGCTCTCGTTCGACGTCGACTGCCTCGACGCCGCGTTCGTGCCGGGGACCGGCTGGCCCGAGCCCGGCGGTTTCCTGCCGCGCGAGGTCCTCAAGTTCATCCAGATCATCGCGGACGCCCGTCCGCTCGCCGGGATCGAGGTCGTGGAGTGCGCGCCCGCGTACGACACCGCCGAGATCACCGCGCTGCTGGCGACCCGCGTCATCTGCGACACCCTCGGCTGCCTGGTCCGCTCGGGCCACCTCCCGCAAAGGACAAACCGATGAGAAGAACGATCATCGCGGCGGCTGCGGCTGTCGTGCTCCTGATCTCCGGCTGCGGTGGCACCGACGACTCCGCGAGTGCGGCGGGGGAGAAGGCCACGGTCCGGCTCGGCTTCTCGGCCTGGCCGGGGTGGTTCCCGTGGCAGGTCGCGCAGGAGAAGGGGCTGTTCGCGAAGAACGGCGTGACCGTCGACCTCAAGTACTTCGAGAGCTACACCGACAGCCTCACCGCGCTGAGCACCGGCAACCTCGACGCGAACAGCCAGACACTCAACGACACCCTGTCGTCGGTCAGCGGCGGCGCGAAGCAGACCGTGGTGCTGACCAACGACAACTCGACCGGCAACGACCAGATCATCGCCCGGCCCGGCATCAACTCCGTGGCCGACCTCAAGGGCAAGAAGGTCGCGGCCGAGCAGGGCACCGTCGACCACTACCTGCTGCTCCTGGCGTTGCAGAAGGCCGGGCTGACCGAGAAGGACGTCGAGTTCACGCCGCTGCTCACCGACGCCGCCGCAGCCGCGTTCGTGGCGGGCAAGGTCGACGCGGTCGGCGTTTTTGCACCGTTCACGACAACCGCACTGGGTCTGTCGGGCAGCAAGGCGATCGCCACGTCGGCGGACTTCCCGGGCGCGATCCCGGACCACCTGGTCTTCGGCGCCGACTTCGTCAAGGACCACCCCACCGAGGTGCAGGCCATGGTGCAGACCTGGTTCGACACCACCGCGTGGATCAAGGCCAACCCGGACGCGGCCATCGAGATCATGGCCAAGCGCGGCGGCGTCACGGCCGCCGACTACAAGAGCTACGACGCCGGTACGACCATCTTCACGCGTCAGCAGAACCTCGACGCGTTCGCGACGGGCAGCACGGCGGCGAACCTCGACTTCCAGGCGAACCAGATCGGTGACTTCCTCGTGTCCACCGGTCTCGCCGAGGAGAAGCCGCCGCTGGACGGGTTGCTCGAACCCAAGTTCGTGCAGGCCGTGAAGGAATGAGCACCGTCACCGCCCCCACGCGGCCGGCCCGGGCAAAACTGCCGCGCCGGCGTCCCGTACGACCGGCCCGGCTGTGGGCGTTGCGGGCGCCCATCACCCGCCGGGCCCGGATCGTGCTGATCATCTGCTCGGTGCTGGTGCCGCTGGTCGCGTGGGTGGCGGTGGCCGCTTCTGGTGCCGTACCGGAACAGTTCTTGCCGTCACCGTCGGCGGTCCTGGCCGCCGGCTGGGAGATGGCGCAGTCGGGTCAGCTCTGGACCGACACGTGGGCCAGCGTCCAGCGGATCCTGATCGGTTTCGGCCTGGCGATCGTCGTGTCCGTGCCACTCGGTCTGGTGATGGGCAGTTTCCAGGCCGGGCAGGCGCTGTTCGAGCCGCTCGTCGGGCTGCTGCGCTACCTGCCGGCCAGCGCGTTCATCCCGCTGCTGACGATCTGGCTCGGCATCGGCGAACCGTCGAAGTGGATGCTGCTCTTCATCGGCACGGTCTTTTTCAACACCCTGATGACCGCCGACGCGGTCCGTCAGGTGCCCCGCGCTCTGATCGACGTCTCTTACACCCTGGGGGCCAGACGCGGCGAGGTGCTGCGCAAGGTGGTCGTCCCCCATGCGCTCCCCGGCATGATCGACGCGGTACGCGTGAACGCGGCCGCCGCCTGGAACTTCGTGGTCGTCGCCGAGCTGATCAACTCCCAGGAGGGTCTCGGCTACCGCATCGCCCGCAGCCAGCGCTTCCTGGCCAGCGACCGCATCTTCGCCATCCTGATCGTGATCGCGGTGATCGGCCTGGCGCTCGACATCGCGCTCCGCGTCCTGCGCGACCGGATCGGCCGGTGGGTCTGATGAGCCTCCTCACGCTGTCCTCGGTCGGCATGCGCTTCGGCGCGTTCACCGCCCTCGACGACATCACGCTGGACGTGAACGAGGGCGAGTTCGTCTGCCTCGTCGGCGCCAGCGGCTCCGGCAAGTCGACACTGCTCTCGCTGATCGCGGGCCTGTCGATGCCGACGACCGGCGCCATCACCCTCTCCGGCACCCCGGTGACCGGCCCCGGCCCGGACCGCGGCCTGGTCTTCCAGTCCGGCGCGGTCTACCCCTTCCGTACGGTCGCCCAGAACGTCGCCTTCGGCCTCGAACTCCTCGACCTGTCCCGCACCGACCGGCGGGAACGCGTCGATTGGTACCTCGCCGAGACCGGCCTCACCGCCCTCCGCGACAAACTCCCCAAAACCCTGTCCGGCGGTCAACGCCAACGCGTGGCGATCGCCCGCGCCCTGGCCTGCGAACCGGACGTCCTGCTGCTCGACGAACCCTTCGGCGCTCTCGACGTCCAGACGAAGGAGGACATGCAGGTGTTCCTCCGCCGCGTCTGGCAGGACACGGGCACAACCGTGCTGATGGTCACCCACGACGTGGAGGAGGCCGTCTTCCTCGGCCGGCGGGTGGTCGTCCTGGCCTGCGACCCGGGCCGCGTGGCCGCCGACCTCCAGGTCGAGCTCCCCGCCGACCGCGACCTGACCGTGAAGCGAACACCACCGTTCCTGTCCCTGCGCGCCCGCGTCGAGGACCAGGTCCGCGCCTTCCACCACAGCTCTGAGGTCTGAGGGAGCGGAGTATCACATGTTGGGAAGGCCGTTTGCCGCCGAGACGTAACACCGGGGATGAAGGATCGGGGGTATGGAAACCACCGCCCCGCAGCAGCTTGCCGTGACCGTTGCGATCACGCGGCGGGCTGATCCGTCGCGGAATGCGGAGATGCTCGCCTGGGTGCGAGCCGGCACCGCGCTGGCCGAGGACTTTCCCGGCTTTCTCGGCGTGGGGTGGGTACGCCCCGTGCTGGGGTCGACCGAGTGGCACATGCTCTACCGCTTCGCCGACGCCGACGCGCTGCACGTGTGGGAGGAGTCCCCGCAGCGGCAGTGGTGGCTGTCGTCGGCGCAGGGGATGGTCGAGCACACGCGGGTCGAGCGGCGTACCGGGATCGAGGGCTGGTTCGACCCGCCGCAGGAGCGGGAGGTGGACGACCTCACCCCGGCACCGAAGCCGCCGCCGCGGTGGAAGCAGGCGGTGACCATCTGGCTCGGGTTCTTCCCGCTCAGCCTGCTGTCGGCGCTGACGATCGGGCACCTGGTCGCCGGGCAGAACGTCGTCGTCCGCACCCTGGCGACCACGCTGTGCCTGACGCCGCTGATGACGTACCTGGTGTTGCCGCAGGTCACCAAGGCCCTGCAGTGGTGGCTGCAGGGGCAGCGACCGCCGTGGCGCCGCTGACGGTTTGACCCTCGACCGGCTCGAGGCTCCACGCTGCCCCGATGCGGGGATTCGGGGTCTGGCTGGGCGCGGCGACGGTGTCACTGCTCGGCACGCAGGTGCTGGCGTTCGCGATGGCCTGGATCGCCGCGGGCCGCGGTGGCACCTTCGCGGCCCTGGTCCTGACCGCGATCAACCTGCCGCGGGTCCTCCTGCTGCTGGCCGGGGGTGCGGTGGCCGACCGGTTCGGCGCCTGGCGGGTGATGATCGCCGCGGACGTGCTGATGACGGTTGTGATGCTCGGGCTGGTCGGTGCCGCCGCCCGGTTCGGTGAGCAGCCGGTCCTGCTGGTGACCTCGGCGCTGGCCGTGGGGGTCGTGGACGCGTTCTACCTGCCGGCGTCGGGGGCGATGCCTCGGCTGCTCGTGCCGGGCGACGGGCTGCCGCGGGCGCTGGCGGCGCGTCAGCTGGCCGGTCAGGCGGTGGCGTTCGCCGGTCCGCCGCTGGGCGGCGTGGTGGTCGCGGCGGCCGGGCTGGCCGCTGCCGCACTGGCCAACGCGGCGTCGTTCGCGCTGGTGGCGGTGGTGCTGATCGCCCTACGCCGACCGGTGCGGCCGGCAGCGAGGAGCCCGATCATGGACGGATGGCGGACCGCGTTCGCCGATCCGGTGCTGCGTCCGGCGTTGCTGCTGACCGCGGCGGCGGCCGCGTTCCTGCTCCCTGTGTCCGGTTTGCTGGTGCCGTTGCTGGCCCGGCAGCGGGACTGGCCCGCGACGGCCGGTGGTGCCGTGGCCGGGACGATCGCGCTCGGCACGGCCGTCATGGTGGGCGCGGTCCTGATCTGGGGCGCTCACCGCCGGCCGGCCCGGGCCGCCGTGGCCGGGCTGCTGGTCGCCGCGACAGGGACAGCACTGCTGGCCCTGTCGCCCGCCGCCGGAGCAGCAGTGGCCGCGGGCTTCCTGACCGGTCTCGGCACCGGGCTGTTCAGCGCGCACATCGCCCCGCTCGTGCTCGGAACAGCGCCGAGCACCCACCTGGCCCGCGTGCAGGCTGTGCTCGTTCTCACGCAGAGCGTTCCACTGCTGATCACCAACAACGTGCTGGGTGGTATCGCCGACCGCGTGCCGGTTTCGACGGTTCTGCTGGCCTGTGCGGCGGCCCTGGCGACCGCCACGGTGGCCACGCGGGCGCGCGAGGCGGCCTGAATTGTTCAAGTGGCTCCCCGCACATCCGATGGGATGCGCGAGGAGGCAATCAGATGCGGTTGCGCAACTGGATCGCCGTCGTCGTCAGCGTGCTGCTGCTGGTGGCGGTCGGCATCGTCGGTGTTCTGGTGAACCGGTCGGCGCTTCGTGCTGCCGACACGGTGCACCGGGCCGACTCGCTCGCGCTGGCCGTCAACAACGCCACCCTGGCCGGGCAGATGCAGTTGCTCTCCGCGAAGGAGCTCAAGGGTTTCGCCGACAGCCACGCCTTCAACCTCGGTATCGGCTATGTCGGGGACCAGCAGGCGCTGGAGGCGTACGTCGCCAAGTCCACCTCCTTCGGGTACGGGGCTGCGATCGCCGCACCCAACGGGACCATCCTGAACGCCACCCGGAGCAACCCGTTGCCGGTGGGGACCGACCCGGGGTACGAGCCGATGCGGGCGCTGCTGCTCGCCGGGAAGCTGGGCGTCTCGTCGGTGATGCGGGTCGAGGACGCCACCGGGGCGACCGTCGCCGTCGAGGCGTTCGCGGTGCCGATCCAGGTCAGCGGGGCGACGCTGGCGATCCTCCTCGGCTACCACAAGATCGCTGACACGACGCTGCAGGCGTACACGGTGCGGTTGCGGTCCGAGGGGCATCTGACGACGATCGTCGACACCACCGGGCGGATCGGTTTCACCAGCGACAGCGAGAAGATCGGCGCGACGGTGGATCCCGCGGTTGTCGCCGCCGCCGCGAAGCTCTCCACGGGTTCGGCCTTCGTCGAGTACCGGGCCGGCCGGACCGCCATGATCTCGATCGTCGTGAAGAACGAGAACCTGCCGGGTGGTTGGGTGTACGTCCGCACCCAGACGCTGGCCTCGTTCGACGGGGCGGTGCACAGCCGCAGCCAGACCATCAACGTGACGCTGCTGGCGATGCTCCTGATCGGCGCCGTCGGCATCTCGATCCTCGGCTATCGCACCCAGGTCCAGCGCCGCCGGGCCGACGAGCGGTTCCAGGCCCTGTTCCAGCACGCCCCGGACATGGTGGCCGTCCTCGACGCCGAGGGCCGGGTCGCCTACTCCAGCCCGAGCGCCGCGTCGGTGCTGCACTTCCCGGCCGGTTCGCTGCAGGGCTCCAGCGTCTTCGAGCTGGTGCACCCCGACGACCGTCCCCGGATGCGGGAGGCCTTCGCCGAGTTGCTGACCGAGCGCGACGGGGTGCTGCGGTTGCAGACCCGCATCCTCAACGCGACCGGGAAGGCGACCTGGTTCGAGTTCACCGCCTCCAACCAGATGCAGAACCCGGCGCTGACCGGCATCGTCATCAACGCCCGCGACATCTCCGAGAACCGCGCGTTCCAGGAGCGGTTGCACCACGAGGCCACCCACGACGCCCTGACCGGCCTGCCGAACCGGCGCCGCATGCAGGACGCCCTGGGCACCTCGCTGGAGGACGACGCGGTCGCGGTGCTCTTCGTCGACCTGGACGGCTTCAAGCCGGTCAACGACGCGCACGGCCACGAGGCCGGCGACGAGTTGCTGCGGCAGGTCGCCGACCGGCTCAGCACCTGCGTCCGCGAGGGTGACGTGCTCGCCCGTGTCGGCGGTGACGAGTTTGTCGTGCTGATGCCCGGTGTCACCGCGCAGGCCGACGCCGACACGATGAGCACCCGCGTGCGGCTCGCCGTCGAGCGGCCGTTCCAGGTGCTCGGCAACGAGGTCGTCATCGGCGCGAGTGTCGGTGTCCACCTGGCGACACCGAGCGACGACCCGGATCAGGCCCTGCGCGCCGCCGACCACGCGATGTACGCGGTCAAGCACCTCGGCGGCGGCCGCCGCGCGGTCTCCGACCAGCCCGAACCCACCCGGACGGGACGGCACCGCGCGGAGGCGTGAGCCGCTAGGTTGGAGTCCATGGCCACCAAGTCACCCGCCATCGAGGTTGACGCGGGGGAGCACACCGTCCGGGTCTCGAACCCGGACCGGGTGTACTTCCCGGAGCTCGGCCTGACCAAGCTCGACCTGGTCAACTACTACCTCAGCGTGGGTGACGGCATCGTCCGGGCGTTGCGGGAGCGGCCGTGCATGCTGCACCGGTTCCCGGACGGCCTGGCCGGCGACAAGGTCCACCAGAAGCGTGTCCCGAACGGCGCCCCGCCCTGGCTGCAGACGGTCCGCGTCACCTTCCCCCGCTACAACCGGCACGCGGACGAGCTGTGTGTGACCGGGCTGGGTGAGGTCGTCTGGGCGGTGCAGATGTCGACGGTCGAGTTCCATCCGTGGAATTCCCGCAAGGCCGACACGGAGAAGCCCGACGAGTGGCGCATCGACCTCGACCCGATGCCGGAGTGCGATTTCGACACCGTGCGCCGGGTCGCGCACGTCGCCCACGAGGTCCTCGACGACCTGGGCATCACCGGCTATCCGAAGACGTCCGGCGGCCGTGGCCTGCACATCTACGTGCGCATCAAGCCTGAGCACGGCTTCGGTGACGTGCGCCGGGCCGCGCTGGCCTTCGCCCGGGAGGTCGAGCGGCGCTCACCCGAGGACGTCACGACAACGTGGTGGCGCAAGGACCGCGATCCCCGGAAGCTGTTCGTCGACTACAACCAGAACGCCCGTGACCACACGATCGCCAGCGCCTATTCCGTACGCGGAAACCAGCGTGGCACGGTGTCGACGCCGATCCGCTGGGACGAGATCGACGCTGTGCAGCCGGACGACTTCACGCTGCTGACCGTCCCGGCCCGGTTCGCCGAGCTGGGTGACCTGCACGCGGACATCGACGACACCGCTTTCGACCTGGCGCCGCTCCTGGAGTGGGCCGAGCGTGACGAGAAGGCCGGCCTCGAAGGTCCCGCCGACACCGAATAGCCGCCTGTCCACATCGCGCCATGTCCGCAGTGCGGCAGAGCCAGGTAACACGGTCGTGAATATCCGGACTCCATGATGCGTGCAGCGAACCACGCTGCGAAGGAGTCCCCATGCTGAGTCGTCTGCTCGTCGGCGTCCTGATCGGAGCCACGGCGATACCCGGCCCGGCAGCGGCCGCCGGGGCCGCGCCGGCACCACCACCGCCGCCCGTTCCCGGCGCCGTCCGGATCACCCTGATCACGGGCGACACGGTCGAGCTCACCAAGATCGATTCTCGGTACGCGGCCACGGTGCGTCCTGCGCCCGGTCGTGAGCGCATCACCTTCCACACCATCGAGGCCGACGGTGGCCTGCGGATCCTGCCCAGCGACGCGATCCCGCTGGTCGGCTCGGGCCGGGTCGACGCCGAGCTCTTCGACGTCGAGCGCCTGGTCGCCCAGGGTTACGGCGACGCCGCGTCCCCGACGCTGCCCCTGATCGTCCAGGGTGGCGGCGCCGCCCTGCGCACGGCGGACGCGCACCCGCTGACCAGCATCAACGCGACCGCGATCCGGCCGGCGAAGAGCACCCTCGCGGGCTTCTGGCAGACGCAGAGTGCCGCCGCCCGGACCGCCGGTGTCACGCGCATCTGGCTCGACGGGAAGGTCAAGCCGGTCCTGGACCGCAGCACCGCGCAGATCGGTGCCCCCGCCGCCTGGCAGGCCGGGTTCGACGGCCGTGGTGTCAAGGTCGCCGTGCTGGACACCGGTGTCGACGCGACCCACCCCGACCTGGCCGGGAAGATCACCGAGGCACGCAACTTCAGCAGCAGCCCGGACACGGTCGACCGCTTCGGTCACGGCACGCACGTCGCGGCCACGGTCGCCGGTACGGGCGCGGGCTCGGACGGCAAGCGCAAGGGTGTCGCGTACGGCGCGGACCTGCTGATCGGCAAGGTCCTCGGCGACGACGGGTACGGCTACGACTCCGAGATCATCGCGGGCATGCAGTGGGCCGTCGACGCGGGCGCCAAGGTGGTCAACATGAGCCTCGGCGGTGAGGCGACCGACGGCACCGACCCGATGAGCGTGGCGGTCGACGAGATCAGCGCCGCCACCGGTGCGCTGTTTGTCGTCGCGGCCGGCAACGAGGGCGCCGACTCCACGGTCGGCACCCCGGGTGCCGCCCCGAACGCCCTGACGGTTGGCGCGGTCGACCGCTCGGATCAGCTCGCGGACTTCTCCAGCCGCGGCCCGCGGCTCGGCGACCTGGGGCTCAAGCCCGAGATCACCGCGCCCGGCGTGGAGATCGTGGCGGCCCGCGCGGCCGGTACGACGATGGGCAACCCGGTCGACGAGCTCTACACGGGCGCCTCCGGGACGTCGATGGCCACGCCGCACATCGCGGGGGCGGCGGCGCTGCTCGCCCAGCAACACCCGGACTGGACCGGCCCGAAGATCAAGGAAGCCCTGGTCAGCACGGCCAAGACCACACCCGACCTCTCCGTGTACGCCCAGGGCGCCGGTCGCGTCGACCTGACCCGCGCCACGACCCAGACCGTCACCGGTACGGGGGTGGCGGACTTCGGCCTGCACACCGTGGGTGAAACGCCGGCCGTGGCCACGCGCACGGTGACCTACAGCAACGCCAGCACCGCACCGGTGACGCTGACTCTGAAGGCACCGGCGGGGGTCACGACCGACACCACAACCGTCACCGTGCCGGCTCGGGGCAGCGCGACGACGGTCGTCTCGATCGACTTCGGGAAGCGGGACCCCGGCCGGCTCAGCGGCTGGCTGACCGCGACGGCGCCCGGTGGTGTGCTCGTCACCACGGCGATCGGCGCCACCCTGGACGGACCGACCCACCGGATCACCGTGAAGGCGGTGGACCGGTCCGGCAAACCCGCGGCGGTTCCGGCGCTGACCATCCACGGCGACGACAGCCGCTCGGACGTGCTCGGCTGGTTCGACCCGGGCGGTGCCACCTACGAGGTCCAGGCGGGCACCTACCTGCTGGACGCGTTGCTCGAGGACGGTGGCCCGCTCGACGAGCAGGCCAACCTGACGACGATCCCCGAGCTGAAGGTCGACAAGGACATCACGGTGCTGGTCGACGCCCGCAAGGGCACACCGATCCGGATCGAGACGCCGAAGCCGTCCGAGCAGCAGACGGTGCTGAGCTACTACGTGCACCGGGTCACGGGTACCGGTCGCAGCATCTCGCACGGTGTCATGCACTTCAGCACGATCGAGCAGGTCAACGTCGTGCCGACGAAGAAGGTCACCAAGGGCAGCTTCGAGTTCTCCTCCCGCTGGCAGCTGGTCGCGCCCATGGTGCAGGCCAAGGTCCCCGGTGTCAGCGGCCCCTTGGACATCAACCTCTTCGGGACCTCACCCGCGTACGCCGGGACGAAGAAGTTCCCGCTGGTCAGGTGGGGTGCTGCGGCCGTACGCGGGAAAGCGGTCCTGATCCCGGCGACCGACGAGGACGAGATGGCGCAGATCGACGCGGCGGCGAAGGCCGGCGCGGCGGTCGCGCTGCTGGTGCGCCCGGCCGACCAGTCGGCGTGGACGGTCTACGTGCCCGACGCGGAGGAGCGGCTGCCGGTCGTCTCCCTGGCCGTCGCCAACGACGCGGGTGCGCAGCTGCTGGCCCGTGCGGCCCGCCCGGGCGCGACGATCGACCTCACCCTCACGACGTCCAGCCCGTACCTCTACGACGTCCTGCAGGTGTCGAAGGACCGGGTGCCGGACAGGATCGTGCACAGGGTGACCGCGGCGAACAGCATGCGCATCCGTTCCGAGTACGCGCACAACGGCGGTCTGAACTGGGTGCGCGAGCAGCGCTTCGGCTGGCGGCCGTGGCAGACGTTCGCCTGGAACGACACGTCGCGCTCGGTGCAGACCCCGTCCGTCCGCGAGGAGTGGGTGTCGGCCGGTGACTCCGTGTGGCAGCATCGCGTGCACTCCGCGTACCCGTGGGGTGGAGGGGTCCTGAGGACCGGTTTCACCGACCGGGCGCGCAGCTTCGCACCGGGCCGGACCCGCGAGACGTGGTCCGGACCGGTCGTCCGGCCGGCGGCACCGGCGGGGATCAGCTCGACCCGGACCGGGGACGTGCTGCACCTGCGCGTCGCGGAGTTCGTGGACAGCGACGGGCATTACGAGGAGGCCGGGGCCGACGAGGCCACGGCGACCCTGTGGCGCGACGGCAAGAAGCTCGCCGACCTGCCGGACGCCTGGCAGGACGTGACCACCACCCCGGGCACGGCCGCCTACAAGCTGCGGCTCACCACCGCCCGCGGCGGCGACGACTGGCAGTTCGGTACGCGGACAGAAACCGAGTGGACGTTCCGCTCGGGTGCCGACGGCACACTGCCGCTGCTGCACGTCGGCTACGACGGCCGGAAGACCATGCTGCCGCACCTGCTGAAGCTGAAGTTCCCGGCCAAGCTCACCTCGCTCAAGGTCGACGTGTCGGCGGACGACGGTGCCTCGTGGAAAAAGGCAGTGACGGTGGGTGAGTCGGCGCTGATCCCGGGCGGCCGCAAACCCGTCTCGCTGCGGGTCACCGCCACGGACAGGGCGGGCAACACGGTCACGCAGACGGTGATCCGCGCCTACGGGCGCGGCTGAGACCGGGCGGGCCTGTCCCTCTCCCGCCAGAGAGGGACAGGCCCGGCCTTCACGCCGTCAGCCAGCCGCGGCGGGCGGCCTGGAACGCCAGTCCCGTCCGCGTGTCGACGCCGGCCAGGGCCATCATCCGGTCGAGCCGGCGTTGCACGGTGCGTTTGCTGACGCCGAGATGCGTGGCGATCGACTTGTCCGGCATGCCGGAGACGAAGAGTGACAGCAGCAGCACCTCCGATTCCAGCAGGTCGGAGCGCGGCGCCTCGGACAGCACCGGCGTGGCCCGCTCCCAGTAGCTCTCGAAGAGCGCCAGCAGCGCGTCGAGCAGCTCACTCGACCGGATCAGCGCGGCCGTGGGCTCGCCGACACCCCGCGACTCGTCGGGCACGAGCGGGCAGATGGCCAGCGAGCGGTCGGCGATCGCCAGGCGTACGGGCAGGGCCGGCAACGTGCGCGACTCCTCACCCAGGCCGATCGCCTCGACGATGCTCTCGAGCTCACCCGGTTTCTCCAGCAGCTCCCGCTCGTAGATCGCGCGGTACTTAACGCCACGGGCCAGCGCGGAGCTCTCCTCCTGATTTTCCGGCCCCTCCATGGCGATGGGGTTGGCACGGCAGAACCAGAGGATCTCGTCGCGGGCGGTGTCCTGCATCTCGCGCAGCCGCCGGCGCAACGCCTCGGCGCCGACGACGATCTCGACCAGATGTTCGGCACTGCGCCGCCGGGTGGTGCTGCGGTAGTCCTCGCTGAGCGCGGCCACCACCTGTCTGGCGGCTTCGAGGGACTGCTGCTGACGCAGGAGGGTGTCGCCGAGCGCGATGTCCGGCGGCAGGGCCCGGAACATCGGCCCGGGTGAGGCGAGACCCTTCGCGCGCAACGACTCCAGGACCTCGGTCGCCTGCTGCGGCGACATGCCGGCGTGCGCCGCCAGCTCGGCGGGCCCGGCGCCGTCGAGCCGGACCAGCAGCCGGTAGGCGTGCTGCTCCGCGGCCGGGAGCAGCTCGGGATGCGGGTGCATGCGGCCACTCTACGAGGACATGAAGCATTCTCATCCATCGATGGAACTGTTAACGTCACGGCACGCAGCCAGCCCGTCACCTGGGGAGACGTACATGCGCAGAACCGCTCGCTGGACAGTTGCCGCCGCCACCCTGATCGCCGTCGCGATCCCGGGCGTCGCCCACGCCGCCGAACGTGCCGTCCTCGCCGCACCCGGCGCGGAGGTGGTGCCCGACAGCTACGTCGTGGTGCTCAAGCAGGACCGGGCGGCCGTCGCCGGACAGGCCCGCACCCTCGCCACCCGGCACAACGCCAAGGTGCAGCAGACCTACTCGCACGCGCTGCGCGGATTTGCCGCCACGATGAACGCCCAGCAGGCCCGGCGCATGGCCGCGGACCCGGCCGTCGCCTACGTGCAACCCAACGTGATCCACCGCGCGAGCGACACCCAGACCAACCCGCCCTCGTACGGCCTCGACCGCATCGACCAGCGGAATCGGCCGCTGAACTCGGCGTACACCTACTCCACCGGTGCGGCGAACGTGCACGCGTACGTCATCGACACCGGCATCCGTACCACCCACCAGGACTTCGGCGGCCGGGCGGTGAGCGGCTTCGACGCCGTCGACGGCGGCACCGCCGACGACTGCAACGGCCACGGCACCCACGTCGCGGGCACGGTCGGCGGCACCTCGTACGGTGTGGCCAAGAGCGCCCAGCTGGTCGCCGTCCGCGTGCTGAACTGCGAAGGCAGCGGCACCACCGCCCAGGTCGTCGCGGGCATCGACTGGGTCACGGCCAACGCCACCAAGCCCGCAGTCGCCAACATGAGCCTCGGCGGCGGCGCGGACGCGGCCCTGGACGCCGCCGTCAACAGCTCGATCAGCTCCGGCGTCAGCTACGCGATCGCGGCCGGCAACGGCTTCCTCGGCCTCTTCGCCCTGGACGCCTGCACCCAGTCCCCGGCCCGCGTCCCGGCGGCCCTCACCGTCTCGGCGGTCGACAACGCGGACAAGAAATCCAGCTGGGCCAACCGCGGCACCTGCGTCGACGTCTTCGCCCCCGGCATCAACATCACCTCCGCCTGGGGCACCGGCGACACCGCCACCAGCACCATCAGCGGCACCTCGATGGCAGCCCCGCACGTCGCCGGCGCCGCCGCCCTCTACCTGGCGGGTCACCCGTCCGCGACCCCCGCCGAAGTCCACACGGCGATCGTCTCCAACGCCACCCCAGGCGTCGTGACCAGCCCCGGAACCGGATCCCCCAACCGCCTCCTCTACACCGGAGCATTCTGAGGGGTAGTCGGTGTAGCCGCGCAGTGACAGCATGTGTCGATGCACTTCGGCCCCCGAGACGCTCCGCCCTCCTGGTTCGAACCGGCTGAACGCATCCCGCAGCCGCGGCGCCCCGCCCTGACCGCCAGGCCCGAACCAAGCCGGATCGCCGAGTGGGGCTCGGCCACCTGTGACAAGATCGTCGGCGGCATCCGAGGTGGACTGTGGCGGTTCACCGAAGGTGTCGCCGACGTACTCTTTCCCGGCCTCGGCCCCACGGTCGGAGCCGCCCGCCGCTCCACGAAGTGGGGTCCGTCGCTGGTCGGCCTCAACGACGGCCGCGACGCCGACGTCAAGATCGGGCTGGTCGGCTCGGAAAACCTCGGCCTCTGGACGATCTTCCGCACCCGTCTCGGCCAGTCCGACCTCGGCCCCCGGCCCGTCTGGTGCACCGACCTGGCCACGGTCCCCCTCGGCACCGAAGGCATCAACACCGAGGCGACGGCGATCACGGGGATCGAGGACGTCAAGCCGACCGATGTGGGCCGGCTGCTGCTCGCGCCGCCGTCCGCTGATGCGCGGACGCGGTTGCTCCTGCGGGTGGACGTGCGGCGCCGTTCCGGGATCGTCGCGGTGGACGCCGGCGACGGGGTCTGGCAGCGCCGGCTGTTCTTCACGGTTGTGCACCCGGCCCGGCGCGGTGACGGGCACCATGAGACTTATCGGGTTGTGTGCCCGGTCTGCGGCCGGCGGCGGCTGGCGCAGTTCCGTGGCTTCGACGTCTGCTCCGACTGCGGCTGGCTCCTCACCCAGACCTGACGGGGCCGGAGAGCTTGCGTCCTGGATCGGCCTTGCATGTGGGCGGGCGGTCCCGACTTCCTTGAAGTTGGGCCTTTGCACGTTCAGGCCTGAGACGGTTCCGGGCCTTGCGCCCGGACCGGTCCTGCATGCGGGCGTAGGCCCGACTTCCTTGAAGTTGGGCCTCACAGCTCCAGACCCGACACGGGCCCGGGACTCGCGCCCCGGGCCCGCCCTTAGTTCAGGCCGCCCGCTGATAACCCGCCGGCCGAGTAGTGAACGTCCCCCGCCCATGCGTCCGGCTACGCAACTGATCCGACCACCCGAACAACTCAGCCAGCGGCACCGTCGCCGTAACCGCCCGCAGCGTCGACCCCGTCACCTGCCCACGCCGCGCGGCAAGGTCACCGAGTACCCCACCCAGCGACTCCTCCGGCGCGGACACCGTGACCTCCACGGCCGGCTCGAGCAGCGTCATCGCGGAGACGCGCAACGCCTCCCGCAGCCCAAGCCGCCCCGCCGTACGGAATGCCATCTCCGACGAGTCCTTCGCGTGCGTCGCACCATCGGTCAGCGTCACGCGAACGCCGACCACCCGGTGCCCGCCCACGGGACCCCCGACCAGCGCGTCCCGGCAGCCGGCCTCGACCGCCCGGACGTACTCGCGGGGCACCCGCCCACCGGTCACCGCCGACCGGAACTCGAACCCGTCCCCGTCGAGAGGCGCAACGTCGAGAACCACGTGGGCGTACTGGCCCGCGCCGCCGTCCTGCTTGACGTGCCGGTACAGGAACCCGGACACACCCCGCACAACGGTCTCCCGGTAGGCGACCTGCGGCCGGCCGACGGTGACGGCCAGGCCGTTCGCCTGGCGCATTTTCTCCACCGCGACCTCCAGGTGCAGCTCACCCTGACCGGACAGCAGGGTCTGCCCGGTCTCCGGATCGGTACGCACAGCCAGCGACGGGTCCTCCTCGACCAGCCCGGCCAGCACAACAGCCAGCTTCTGCGTGTCCGCGGACCGTTTCGCCTCCACCGCCACGGACACCACCGGATCGGCAGTGACCGGGGCCTCGAGCAGCACCGGATGCTCCCGGGTGCTCAGCGTCGACCCCGCCCGGGCAGCCTTCACCCCGACGACCGCAACGATCGCCCCGGCGACGGCCCGGTCCACCTCGGTGTGCCGGTCCGCCTGCACCCGCAGAATGCGCGCGATCCGCTCGCTACGCCCCGCACCCGCGTCCCACAGAACATCTCCCTTGTGCAGCGTGCCCTCGTAGACCCGCAGGTAGGTGAGCCGCCCGGTCGCAGCGGTGTGCACCTTGAACACCAGCGCAACCGGCGGCGCATAGGCGTCACCCGTGGGCGCCGGCAGGTAATCGACAACCGCATCCAACAGCGGTTCCACACCCCGATCCTTGTACGCCGAACCGCACAGCACGACCACCCCGGCGCCGGAGAGCGTCAGCTCCCGCAACGCCTTCCGCAGCGTCTGCTCGGACATGGCGCCCAACTCCTCCAGAGCCTCGGCGTGCAGCTCAGCAACGGCCTCCTCCAGCCGCTGCCGGGCCGCCAACGCCGCCGGATCCGTAGCCGGCCGCTCGTCGAGAACCCCGTCGGTCCACGTCAGTGACCGCATCCGGACCAGGTCGACAACACCGGTGAAGCCGTCCTCGCGACCGATCGGCAGCTGCACCACCAACGGTGTCACTGCCAGCCGGTCGCGGATCGAGGCCACCGCACGGTCCAGGTCCGCACCAGCCCGGTCGAGCTTGTTGACAAACGCAATTCTCGGTACGCCGTACCGGTCGGCCTGCCGCCAAACGGACTCACTCTGCGGCTCGACACCAGCAACGGCGTCGAACACAGCAACAGCCCCATCGAGTACGCGCAACGACCGCTCAACTTCGTCGGAGAAGTCGACGTGCCCCGGGGTGTCGATCAGGTTGAGCCGATGACCGTTCCACTCAGCACTGACGGCCGCAGCAAAATGGTGATGCCACGATCGCGCTCCTGCGGGTCGAAGTCGGTCACGGTGGTCCCGGAATGCACCTCACCCCGCTTGTACGTGGCACCGGTGACGTACAGGATCCGTTCGGTCAGTGTGGTTTTGCCGGCATCGACGTGGGCCAGAATGCCAAGATTGCGAACACGCATGAGGGTCGTCTCTCAAACTCGAACTGAAGGCGGACAGCGCCCACCCGACCGCGGTGTCCAGCGGTCAGGAACGTCCAGCCCAGGCGGCGCAGCCGGAGCTGGGCACACCAGACACAAGAATCAGCTCGAAAAGCGACGAGGGCACAACAACAGCGGTGCGGTAACGCACGGCAGTCTCCCCTCCAGTCGCGGACAACAGCAGCATCGTAGGGCAGCCGTGCTGGACACCGAAAGCGATAATCGGCTGATGCACGAGCCTTTCACCGGAGTCCTGCTCCTGCCCTCGTCGTCCGCCTTCGGCACCACCACCGAAGTCACCCTCACCGACGGCACGCTGGTCGCCGTCATCCACCGGCAGACCTGGACCATGCGCGCAAAGTTCGAAATCTTCGCCGCCGACGACACCACTCTCCTGGCCACCGGCCAGGCAAGAGGCTTCTGGGGCAACAGCTACGAGGTCCTCGGCCCGCAGTCCGAGTTCATCCTCGAGTACGCCTTCAGCGGCTGGTCCGGCCCCAAAAAAGGCACGGTCACCCTGTCCAACGGCCGCGAACTGACCACCGAAGGCAACTGGTCCCAGCGCGACTTCACCGTCTCCGACACATCAGGCACCCCTGTAGCCGGCCTGGTCACCACCAGCAGCGCCTGGACCCTCCGCGGCGACAGCCTGGCCTTCGAGATCCACACCCCGGTCCTCACCATGCTCCAAGCAATAAGCCTCGCCCAAACCGTCCGCACAGCCGTGGACGCCTCCCGCCAAGCGGCCACCTGACCCTGTCGCGAACGAGGCCGAGATCAAGTCTGCTGGTACACGACGGCCGAGAGACCGCAGCCCGGGTCGTGGAAGAGGTAGTGGCATCCCTGACCCCACTGCCCATCCAGATCCCGGCCGGTGACCTGACCGACGTACGGCATCGTGCGCGAGCAGCGGGGACACGCCGGATACGCCGGTTCCTGCCCCCACAGGGGCAGACCACCCAGCGTCGACCAGCCACGACCAGCGCCGGTCGCCCACGGGTCGGGCCGGGCCTCACCGAGGGCAAGCAGACCCTCGTCGGGCAACTCCCAGCCGTCCTCGTCCTCGCCGAGGAACCCGGGCTCCCCGTTCTCCTCGACGAACCGGCCCTGCTCAGTGAAGATGTCCGCGTAACCGCCGCAACGGGCACAGGTCGAGATCACGAGAGGTCCGGGACTGTCCGGAAAAAGGTCCGCCAGCAGCACCCGATCCACCTCGAGCAGCCGCCACATCGGCAAACCACACCACCCACACTTGCCATCCAGCGCGCCCCCGGACACAGGCGCCCCGCCCTCACCCACCGGGACAAGGGCGGTCGCGGACCGGCTGGTCAGATCACGCCTGTTCCCGGCCGGATCAAGCTCCCACCCTCCGACGTGCCCTTCCTTACCCAAGCCGTCAGGAAAGTGCCGCAACCACTCCGGCGACTCCCGCGCCCACCGACCAAAGGCATCAACAGCCGCCGCAGTCCGACCAGCAGCCAACCGATAAAGCCCAGGCGGCAGCAACCCCTCATCGATCCGCCGCACCACCTCACCGGCGGTGTCCTCCGTCATCGCCCGGAACACGAAGGCCGGCAACCACATGTTCGTCTCGACCAGCCGAAGCAGATGCGGAGCAACCAACTCAGGCCGATCCTCCGCCAACGCCACGAGCTCATCCCCAGCCGAACCGTCCCGCTCAAAGTCCTCCACGAGCCGCAGCACCCCAGCCCCACCGATCTCCACGCGCGCCACGCTACCGCCCACCACGACAATCCCTCCGGCTCCACCGACGGCTCAGCCGCTGAGCCTCATTCATCTGCCGATGAGGGTGTGCCTGAACGAGATAGCACTTACGCCAAATCCAACAGATCCAGGTCCCCCGTGCGGACCATCCAGTCGGTCCAGTAACCAAGCCGTCCGCACGCTAAGCAGCGACCGGTAACCGCTATCGCACGGACACCCGTTTTGTTGGCGTACAGGGAGAAGCCGACGGCAACGTTGAAGTCCTCCTCGTCGCTGTCACCGTCGCACTCGCAGACCATGATGGCCGGCTTCATGGCGTCCCAGTGCTCGCCGCTGTCGGCGATGAAGTGCTCAGCGCCGCAGCCTCGGCAGATGCGCTGGACCGCGCGCTCTTCGAGATCACCCTGGACACCGAACACCTGCTGACCGCACGCAGCACATGTGCATACCCGAACTTCATGAATGTCGTAGCCCTCCGCACCCTGGTCCATCGCGTACCTGGCCAGGTCTTCGACATTCTCGCCCGCAGGCCATCCCCCGACTTCACTGATCACCCGGCCATTCTCATCCTCCTGAGGCCGGACACCGGTACCGGACACCAAACACTTTCTCGGCTGCACGCACATGCCGCTGATCGCGCATCTACAGCGAGGGGGTCAGCTTCGCTACCGACCAGCCGAGCGCTTCAGCCATGTCTCCGCCTTGGAGTTCGGCGTGCGACAAACCGGCCTCACCCTTGGCTCGCCCCGTCTCGTATTGCTGTTGGGCGCCGGGCGTGCGGGCCAGATAGCGGTGGACGTATGTGCCGATCCGGGCTTCTTGATCGCGGCTGGCCAGCCACTCGACCAGGGCGGACGGGCGATTTGTGCAATCACCGGCTCTCGAGCTGGCGATCCGTTCCGGGTCGCCAGCCTCGTCGAACCAAGGCAGTACCGCCTGCCGGAACATGACAGCGAAGGCCTCCAGACGCTGCCACCGCATCAGGGGATCCGTCAGGTCGATGTCGCCGTCCAGGGCATCGCCGTACAGGTAACCGCCGGCACGTCCGGACGCGTAACCCAAAAGGTGCCCACAAACGAAGTCGTCGGCGGGAGGCACTACAGATTCTTGGTTGCCTCGGCGCCACTCCCGCAGAACACCGTCACGCACATTGAGCATCGTGCCGACCCTCACGATCTGGTTCGCACGGTTGTAGCGGCTGGCCTGCAGGTGAACCTGATGTACAAGAGCCCCGACGCGGCGCTCCAACCGCATTCGGTTGGGTATCAGTCGGAAGCCGGCCGGCTCCAAGGCCCTTCCAAGCCACTCACCTGCGGCAAGCACCACCGCCTTCGGCTGGACGGCTGCCGTCAGATCTTCAGCTGCAGTCACGTAACCGAGCCAACCAGCTACACCACACGAGATCAACTCGCTGTTCCGCCGCCGTCCGCGCTCGGCAACCGGCGACGGGCCGTCACGCGGACTGGCGCATGTCGCGCCCAGTTCGACGCGCACTCGTCCCGACGTAGTGCATCAGGACGAGCAACCCCTGTGCAGGCAGCGCCACTTGTCTCCCCTTCGCATCATGGTGCGGTGGCGGATTTCTGGGGCACCAGCGCGCAGCACAGATGCAGGAAGCGTTGGTACTTCTGTACGCCGACGTCGACGCCGACATCGCCATGTCCGAGCGTGAGTTCTTCTGCTTGACCGAGCCAGGCGCGAGGATGCATGGCAGTGGCCCGGACCGGGCCACAATCGGCGGACGGATGATGCGACTTAGCCCGCAAGCGGTGACGAGTGCCTGGGAGGCTTACGTCGTGGAACTCCACTATCTACGGGAGTATGTAGCGTCCGCCACGAACTTCGAGTTTGGCGGTCTACTCGAAGCGAGCGACCAACACATCGTCCGCTGCAGGCAGGCTGTGGACAGACTCAAGTCCGCCGTGCAGCAGCATCTCGCTATGCACTGACCTGACGGGGATTCGAGTATCGACCGTCGGTGAGAACTCCCATGCCGACGATAGCGCCCCCGACTTCCGGGAAGGTGCTGTCCTTCCCTAACAAGCGCACTGATCTGCCGCTGTCAAAGTGCGCTTGCGCGACGGCTTGAACTCCGCGTCGCTCCTTGCCGGATGACTTCCCACCCTCGGACGTCCTGGTAGTAGGGGAGCCGGTGCTGCCGCCATCCCTAGGCGCGCAGCATGTCCAGGAACGTGGCGAAGTTCGGTGCCAGTGGCACGACGCCCCAGTCCACGCTCCAGAAGGCGATTGACGGGTGGTTGGTGTCTGCGCGGTAGTCGAAGCAGAAGAAGTCGCCGCCCACGTCGGCGGCGAACGGGATGATGCCTTCGTCCAGGACGTCGAGCAGGGGAAATATGGCGGCGACGATGTTGCTGACGAACGGGGAGTCCTCGAAATGAAGGAGGTGATCGACCGCGGTGCTGAAGCCGTTGGGCAGGTCGATCCCGGCGGGGACCGGAGCGGCGCCCTGATGGACTCGTGCTACAGCAAGGAATTCCGAAGGCAGGGAGACCTCTAGTTCGTCCTCCGCCTGTCGCACCGCGGTGTCCGACGCCGGCCGCGGGTCATCGATCGCCCCGTCCACCCAGTTCGTCATTGTCTGGCTCCTTGCCGATGTGCTCGCGGTCGATCATGCCGGATCCGTTACCGTGCAGCCTGTCTGGTGGGCGGAGCGGGGGTAACACGGTGGTTTCAGGATTGCGGCGGGCCTGTGTGGTGGGGACGCTGACCATGGTTATTGCTGGATGCAGTTCAGAGGCAACGCCCGTTATTGCGGAGTCGTCGGCCCCGGCTGAGCAGCAGGTGCTCGCCGACGGTTGCCCGACGCTGTCCGCTCCGCCGTCCGGCACAGAAGCGAAGGGCAAGCGAATCGCGGGCACTACAGCACCCGGCGAGCAACAGACACTGGACCGGCTCGTGCCGGGTGCACAGATGGACTACGTCATCTGCCAGTACCCGAAGCGGAACTCCACCGACCCGGGCGTCGAGATCAACGTGCGGGCGTTCCGAGGGCAAAACGGGACGGCTCAAGCCACCACTCTCGCCGACGTCGACCAGGGCTCCACATCGGATTCCTACGCCGACTTCGTCACTGTGCCGGGGTCCGGCGACAACGGCGGCTTCGCCTGGTCCGATGACAAGGAATTGGGCCTGGCAACACACGCGGGTAACGCCTACGTCGTCCTCGTGGTGTTCCCGAGCGATGAAGCCAACAAGAATGCAGACAGCCGGCCGGCGCTGCAGAAGCAGGTGCCCGGCCTCACCAAGATCATGGCTGACATGCTGACCGCCCTGCGCTGACAGGTCTGGGTAGCATCCGTCGCATGCTCGATTTCGACCACCGCATGCCCAGGCGCCCGGAAGTGCTGGCTGTCGTGCGCGGGCTGGAAGAAACGATCGCCGCGCAGGGTCGGCTGTTCGGGCCCGACGATCCGCGGACGGTCGGCAGCAGGCTGCGGCTCGTCGAGGCTTACGAAGATTTGGCAATTGCCGGCGATGACCGTGACCTGGACGCACTCATGGAAGCCGAGTTGGCCAAGGCCGTCGACAGCCGCCTCCGCACACTGGGTTCAGATCATCCTGACACCCTCGACGTCCAGTTCGACCTCACCTTGCTGCGTTTCCGCCGGGCGGTCCAGTACGGGCTGCCCGGCCAGGACGAGCTGGTCGACGAGTTCCGGTCCATCGGCGATACATCAGCTCGCACACTGGGCGCCGCTCATCGCATGACGCTGAAAGCCTGGGCGCAATGCGCGTTCTCCTCGGGACCGGAGCGTTCAGCCTTGAAAGCAAAAATCGTCCAGGGCTGGGAAGAACTGCTGGCCGACCACGAGCAGCGCCTCGGCCCCGACGACCCGGAAACCCTGGAAACAATGGAACGCCTGCTCGCCCAGTACCGAGATGACCACCCCGAAGCCGCCCGACGCCTCGGGGAGCGCCTCACTGCCGGGTGGGGACGAGTCGCCGCCGCCCGCACCGCAGAACTCGGGCCGGTACACCCAGAAACCGCAACAGCCCGGGACCAGCACCTCAGACTCGTCGACGAATGGATAACCCCAGGCGCCGGAGAGCACCTTTTCGAGGAACTGGTCGCGGACCACCTCCGGCTCCTGGGCCCCGACCACCCCCGCACCCTGCACACCCAACTCGTGCTGCTGCGGTACTGGAAAGGCCTACCCGCCTACGCAACCCCGGAGACGCTCGCCCTGGCCGAGCAACTTCTCGATCGTTTCCTCGAGGTGCTCGGCCCACACCACGACGACTTCCTGATGCTCCGCTACCACCTGATGTCACACCACGCCATCAAGGGAAGCCTCGAAGCCGCCCTGGACCTGAAAAGGCGCTACCCCACACCCGACGACGAAGAACAAGACGACAACGACGAAGACGGCGCGACCCACCTGGAAACCCGCTAAAAACCGCAACCGGCGAGGTACGCCGCCTGACCCCCACCCCACCCCGGCCTGCCCAACAAAATCCCCAAGAAGAACCACAGCGCGGCAGCCAGACCACAAACCGCAAGGGGCCCACCCCGGCAAACCAGGCACCCAGCGGCGAGTAACCAAAACAAACCGCAAGGGAAAACCATGCAAGGTTGGGGGCCGGGGGTGACCAAGAACGGCATAAAACGCCCCACAGCCGTCTTGGTCACCCCCGGCCCCCAACCGTCCACCGCAACCAACCAACCAAAGAGCCGACAAGACAAGGGTAAATTCCCAGCTCATGAGGTTCACAACAGAACTCCAGCCAACCGGCGGCACCACAGCCGGCTTCCAAGTCGAGGACAAGATAGTGACAGCCCTGGGCGGAGGCGGCCGCCCCAAGGTCGTGGTCACGGTCAACGGCTTCGAATGGCGCGGCTCAATTGCCAAAATGGGCGGCGCCTACTGGCTGGGCGTCAGCGCGGAACGCCGCACAGCCGCCGGAATCACGGCAGGTGAGACCTACGACGTGGACGTGGTCCTGGACACCGCAGTCCGCGAGGTCGAAGTACCCGAGGATCTGGCCGCGGCGCTGAAGGCCGAACCCGCCGCCGAAGAATTCTGGAACAGCATGTCCTACAGCAACAAGAGCTGGCACGCCCTCCAGATCACAGGCGCAAAGACAGAAGAGACACGAGCGCGCCGGATAGCGAAGTCGGTGTCAATGCTTCGGGAAGGCAAGGCCCGTTAAGAGGGGCTGATCCGGTTGACCGTGGTGCCGACCAGCTTGGGCCAGTCGGACGAGAACTGCGGGTTGGCGCTGGCCCCGGACTTCCCCAGTCGGTAGATCGCGTACTGATCGACCAGCACGACGTTGCTGCGGGCCAGGGCGACGACGGCCACGTCGGCCGTTGCCGGGTGCGCCGCGTCGTACTGCTTGTTGCGGACGGTGACGAAGCCGAGCCAGCTGCCCTCTTCGAGTGGTGACGTCGAGGCCGTTTCCTTGTACGCGGGCTCCTCGCGCTCACCGGATTTGGCGGGCTGCGAGATGCTCGGCGGGCAGGCGTCAGCGATCGTCCGGAGCGAGGCGAGTGCGGTGGCTGCGGAGACGGCGTCCTCGTAGACCAGGGCATGCTGGGTGAGGCTCTGCACACCCTCCGTACCTTCGTCGGACAGCGGGGCGGACACCAGCTGCGGGCTGCCCGGGATCGAAGCAGGAGCGGTGTCACCGCCGCAGATGCTCACGAGCTGGTTGGGCGCGGCGGACTCGGTCGGCGATTTCCAGGTCGGGCCGACGTCGGCCGGTTTGAGCAGGGCGTTCCGCATGGTGTCGACCGTGATCGTGGTGTCGGGGTCGGGTGAGTCGTCCGACGAGCATCCGGCAAATGCGACGACGGCGCACACGGCGACGGTAGCCCTGACGACCCTTCCGATCACAACCATCCGGCCATGATGGCAGACGCCCGGCAGTCACCGGCGGTCACCGCCGGGAGGAAGGGCCGGGATCCACGGAGATCCCGGCCCTGATCCCTCAGGCGCTCGGCGGCGTAGGTGCGACGTCACCGAGGGGCGCGAGCAGGTCGCCGCGGTTCTCGAACGCGAACAGCAGCAGGTCGACCATCCGGAACGTGTCCGGGTCCGGGCCCAATGACGGGCGCCAGGTCGGGTCCTGGACGGTCGAGATGCGGCTGCCTTCGATCGCCCGGTGGAAGACCTCGGCGACGATGCGGCCGCCGACGCCGGTGAGCCGGCCGCCGTTGAGTTCGGCTTCGCGGAGGATGTAGAACCAGAGCGGCGTCTGGTTCCCGAATTCTGTCTGCTCGTCGGGGTTGAGCACACCGGCCACCACGTCGTTGATGACCTGTTCCGGTGTGAGCGGGGTGAAGCCGAGGAACTTGGCGGCCTCCTGGCCGCTGCACAGCTCGACCATGTTGGCCCGGACGAGGTTGCGGAAGGCCAGGTTGAGCTGGATCGCCGGCGGCGGGGTGCCGTTGCCGCCGAAGGTTCCTTCCGGCATTTTGGCGAGCGGGTTCACGACCTGCGTGTCGATGCGCTGCGCGATGTTGAACCCTTGCGGCGCGGCCAGATCGTCGCGTCCGGTTTCGCCGGCGAAGTCGTACATGCGCCGCCAGTCGACCGCCCAGTTGGTCGGGAGGCGTTCGAAGAGGCCGGATTCCTGGTCGTTGATGTTGGGGCTGAACGGGTCGAAGTTGCCGCTCGTCCCGCTGAAGATGAACAGGAACGGCAGGGTGCCCCGGTTGCCGGAGAAGATCCGGTTCCAGTCGTACGCGGCCCGCACCATGCTGTGACCCAGCCTGTACGCGGCCACCGAGAACTCGATCGGCATCGTCGGTGTGTCGCCGGATTTGATGTGCCGGTATTGCCCGTTGGCTTGTCCGCCCGCCGGGACCTCGAAGAATTTCCGGCCGTTGGTGAAGACGTCCTCGACGATGTCCTTGTCGACGATGCGGGGCAGGAAGTCGGTGCGCAGCATCCACTGGTAGTGCCGCACCACGAGTTCCTTGGCGCGGTCGAAGAGGATGGTGCCCGGGACGCCCTGGTCGGCGAGCAGGTCGACGATCCGGTTGTGGAAGCGGATGAACGCCAGGTGGGTCTGTGCGACCACGAGGTTCTCGTCGTTGCGGTGGTCCGGGATGAGGGCCCGCTGGCGTTCGGCCTTGGTCGAGCCCTGGGTGACGCGCGGCAGGTCGTACCCGTTGAGGTTGACGTTGGTGCCGGGGCCGTCGATCGCCGCGGTGAGGCCGACGCGGAGCTTGAGCTTGTCGGGCGCGTAGAAGCGGTCGTCGTCGCGGTCGCCGGGGCCGCGGCCGTACAGGGAGTCGAGGTCGAGGGCCGGTGAGCGGCCCTGCAGGAGCTCGTTGACGGTGACGTGCTCGCCCAGGGCGCGGGCGGTGTTGTCGAGGGTCAGGTCGTGGTCGACGAACTGGCCCAGGTAGGTGTAGCCGGCCGGGACCGGCGGGTCGGCGGATTCCGGCTGGACCGGCTGTTCCGCCGAGGGCGCCGCGGTCATCGCCGTGGCGATCTTCTCGAGGATGGTCGTGCTGATCGTCCCGCCCTTGGGCACGAGGCGGGAGAATCGGAACTTCCGCAGCGATGCCTCGGTGGACGGGCGTTCGCACACCCCGCTCTTGCCGTCCGTGGTCAGGATCCCCTCGCCGACCACGTAGTAGTTCTCGCGCATGTGGCGTTTCACTTGTGCGCACACCTTTCGCCTCAGCGAGTCGCCGCCCGCCCCGTTGAGGACGGGCGGCGAGGACGCTTCCCCCTCGGCAGCGTCCGTAAGGACAGACCACCGGGGGACCGGCTCTGATACCTCGCGGCGGCGGGTGTCGCTTTACCGACCGAGCAAACCCAGGGAGAGGTCCCAGAGCCGGGCGGCCCGGTCCGGGTCCATCGCGTACGCGGCCACACCCCGTCGTACGCCGGGAACGTGGGGTACCGCCTCGGCGCAGTCCTCGTAGTAGCGGCCGGTCACGTCGGCTGTCAGCGGGGAGGCGGCCAGCAGTACGGAGGTGGCGGCGCCCTGTGCGGCGTTTTTCCAGGAGACGTGCGGGTCGGCCGGCACGACGTCCCCGATGTGCCGGGTCAGGCCGGTGCCGACGATGCGGCCGGGGTTCAGCGCGTTGGCCGTGATGCCGTCGCCGGCCCATCGCCGTGCTGCTTCCACCGCGAAGAGAATGTTCGCGGTCTTCGACTGCCCGTACGCGACCCACGGGTCGTACTCCCGGCGCGAGAAGTTGACGTCGGTGAAGTTGATGTCGGCGGTGATGTGCCCGACGGAGCTGACGGACACGATCCGGGCGTTGCCGGCGGCGAGTGCGTCGTGCAGGCCGAGGGTCAGGGCGAAGTGCCCGAGGTGGTTGGTGGCGAACTGGAGTTCCCAGCCTTCGGGGGTTCGCAGCAGTGGGGTGGCCATGATGCCCGCGTTGTTGATCAGCGCGTGCAGGGGTCCGTCCCAGCCGGCCACGAAAGTGGTGATCGAAGCGTGGTCGGCCAGGTCGAGGTGGGCGACGCGGATGTCGCCGCCGAGGTCGGCCGCGACTTTTTCACCCGTGCCGACGTCGCGGACGGCGAGGGTGACGGTTGCGCCGGCGCCGGTCAGGGCTCGCGCGGTCTCGAGGCCGATGCCGGAGGCGCCGCCGGTGACGATCATGTGCCGGCCGGTGAGGTCGGCACCGGCGATGACCTCGGCGGCGGTGGAGGTGGCTCCGAAGGGTGTCATGAGGGTCCTCCCGGGAAGGGTAAGCTCCTCCGAGAGTAAGCGGACCCGGCTCCGCTTAGCCACTGTTTCCGGGAGGGACCATGCGCGCCGACGCCCGGCAGAACCACACCCGCCTGCTGGAAGCCGCCGCCCGGGCCTTTGCCGAGCACGGCCCGGAGGCCTCGCTCAAGGCCATCGCCAAGGACGCCGGGGTCGGCATCGGCACGCTCTACCGGCGGTTCCCGACCCGCGAGGACCTGGTCGAGGCGACCTATCGCAACGAGGTGGTGAGGCTCGCCGGCACCGCCGGTGAGCTGCTCGCCGAGCATCCGCCCGTCGACGCGTTGCGGGCCTGGATGGTCCGGTACGCGGATTTCATGGCCACGAAGTACGGCATGGCCGGGGCGCTACGGGCAGTCCTGGCCGACGAGGGTGGCCGCATGCAGACGCGGGCGCTGCTGACGGAGGCGCTCGCGTCCATCCTGGCGGCGGGTGTGGCGGACGGGACGATCGCCGCCGGCCTCGACCCGTACGACGTGCTGATGAGCCTCGGCGGCATTTCCATCGTGGCGGGTGAGAAGGATCAGGGTGATCGTGTGCACCGCCTGATCGACCTGCTCCTCAACGGGATCGCAGCTCGCTGAGGAACCGGGTCAGCACCGGTGTCAGCGGCTCGGGTGGCGGCCAGCCGTTGATCACCGACAGCAGTTCCAGGTACCGCTCACGGCGCGGGTCGGCGGCCGCCTCGAGGTAGGACGTCAACTGCTCCCGGTCGGGATAGTGGGCCAGCACGGCGTCGACGGACGCATCGTGGTCGCGTACCAGGGCGACCGGGTCGGGACGGGGGAGGCCGGGGGAGCGGACGTCGGTGTAGAGCTCGGCGAGCAGGCGCAGCCGGGCGGCGAAGCCGGGGTCCTGGACGAGCTCGGCGAGCTCGACCCAGGCTTCGAGCTGGGCCGGCTCCGGGTCGTCGGGCAGCTCGGGTGTCAGCGTGCGGGTGATCCCGGCGAAGTTCGGCAGGCCGGCGAAGGCCGTGCCGAGGAACGTGTCGATCAAATGGCGGCGTTCGTGTGCGGAGAGCCGGGCCAGGCGGTGCATGAGATCCATCTCCTCGGGGGTCGACTTGTGCCGGGCCACCGCGCTGAGCACCGCGTGGCGCCGGCTGAGCGTGCGGATCTGCACCGCCAGGGCGTCGGCGTGGGTGGCGGCGACCTCGGCGAGGTCGGCCTCCCGGTCGACGACCCGGCGGATCGTGGCGAGGTCGAGGCCCAGTTCGCGCAGGGTGCGCACGAGTTCGAGCCGCGCCACGGCCGCGGTGTCGTAGCGGCGGTGACCCGACGCGCTGCGCCCGGTGGGCGGCACGATGCCCCGGTCGGCGTAGAACCGGATGGCCTTGACCGTCAGACCGGTGCGCCGGGCCAGTTCGCCGATCGGGAGCAGCTCCATGGCACCCACTCTGCGGCCTCCCCCTGGGGGAGATTCAAGCCAGGCGGCCGTCGCGCAACGTCAGGACCCGGTCGGCGCGGTCGATGAGCGACGGGTCGTGGGTCGCCACCAGGGCGGTCATGCCGCGGGCGTCGACCAGGGCCCGGAGCAGATCCATGATCGAGCGGCCGGTCTCCGAGTCGAGCTGGCCGGTGGGCTCGTCGGCGATCAGCAGTGGCGGGTCGTTGGCCAGGGCCCGGGCCACCGCCACCCGCTGCTGCTGGCCGCCGGAGAGCTCGCCGGGTCGTTGGGCCGCCTGCCCGCCCAGACCGACCAGTTCCAGCAGCAGCTGGACGCGTTCCTCGCGCTCGGCGGCCGGTCGCCGGTTGAGGCGCAGCGGGACGCTGACGTTCTCCGCCGCGGACAGGATCGGGATGAGGCCGAACGACTGGAAGACAAAACCGATGGTGGAGCGGCGCAGGTCGAGCAGCTGCGCCTCGTTCGCGGACGTCACGTCGACGCCGGCCACGCGGACGACGCCGCGGGTCGGGCGGTCGAGACCACCGATCATGTTGAGCAGCGTGGTCTTGCCGGCCCCGGACCGGCCGCGGACCGCCACCAGCTCCCCGCGTGCCGCCTCGAACGACACCTCGCGGACGGCGTGCACGGTCCGGTCACCGGTGCCGTAGTCGCGGCCGACACCGTCCACCTCGATCAGCGGGTCACTCATCGCCGGGCCGTACCTGCACGTGGTCCTGCTCCAGCGTCAGCTTCACACGGTCCTTGAGGGTCAGCGCGTCGACGAAGTTCGCGGGCAGCTGCATGCGGCCCGTACGGTCCAGCACGGCGTACTCCTCCGAGACGATCTCCTCGAGGCCGTCCGCGCCGGTGCGGGCGGTGCGGCGTACCTCCGAGGCGGTGCGGCCGTCGCGGATCGCCACGGTGCGGCGTACCTGGTCGGCCACGGTGTGGTCGTGGGTCACGATCACGATGGTCACGCCCAGCTCGGCGTTGATGGTGCGCAGCGCGCCGAAGACGTCGGCCGCGGTCGCCTCGTCGAGCTCGCCGGTCGGCTCGTCGGCGAAGAGCACCTCGGGGTCGTTGGCGACCGCAACCGCGACGGCGGTGCGCTGCTGTTCACCACCGCTCATCTGGTCGGGCCGGCGGCCCGCGCAGTGGGCGACACCGACCATCTCCAGCAACTCCATGGCACGTTTGCGGTTCGCCCGGCCCACCAGGCTCATCGGCAGCTCGACGTTCTCCCGCGCGGTCAGGTACGGCAGGAGGTTGCGCCCGGTCTGCTGCCAGACGAAGCCGACGACCTTGCGGCGGTAGCGGAGGCGCCGCTTGGCGGTCAGGGTCAGGAGGTCGAAACCGGCGACCTGGGCGATGCCCGCGGTCGGCACGTCCAGGCCGGAGAGGATGTTGAGCATCGTGGACTTGCCCGAGCCGGACGCGCCGACGATGGCGAGCAGCTCGCCGCGGTCGACCACCAGATCGAGGCCCTGCAGGGCCACCACCTCGACACCCTCGGTCTTGAAGATGCGGACCAGACCGTCGCAGACGATGTGGCCCCGCAGCCGGTCGGTGCCGCCCGCGCGAGCTGCCGCACGTTCGGCCGCCCGGCGTTGCAGCTCACCGAGATCGGTTACCGCCATCAGTTCTCCTCTCCGAGGCGGAGCACGTCGCCGAGGCGCATCCGGCGGTTGATCAGGTTTTCCACCACGACGGCCGTGGCCAGCGCGGCGGCGACGAGCAGCAGTGCGGCAGCGGGCAGCCACGGGCCGACCCGGGTGCCGGCGGGCAGGCCGGCGGTGAACGCGTCCAGGCCCAGCGCCGGCCCGATCAGCCGGGGCAGGAAGACGCCGACCAGGCCACCGGCGACGAGCGCCACGCCGATCAGCGGGACCAGCTCGTAGATGAGCAGGCGCCGGCCCTGCCGCAGGGACAGGCCCATCGTGCGGAGCCGGGACAGGGTACGGCCGCGGCCGGGCGCGTCGGCCAGCACGGTCAGCCCGACCGCCAGCAGGGCGAGGGCGGCGGCACCGGCCGCGCCCGCCGTGAAGGTGAAGCTGAGGACGGCGTTGGCGCCGCTGTCCTCGAGCGAGCGCCGGTACTCCTGCCAGGTTGTTGCCGTCGCCCGGCGCGGCAGCTGCGCGTCCGAGACCGCGGTGGCGTCGGCGTTGATCGTCCGCTGGAGCAGACCCAGGTAGTACTCGCGCTGACCGGTGTCCGCAGCCCGCAGCAGCGCCGCCTTGTCGAAGCTCCCCGCCGCGACCAGGTAGCGGGTCGGGACGAGCGGCTGCGACGCCGGCACGGGCAGGGCACGCCACGGCACCGCGACGAACCGCCGGACGCTGACCCCGAGCCCCGGCATGGCGCTCTGCACGGCCGCGACCCGGAAGTCGTACCGCTGACCCTGCACGACGATGACACCACCGGCACCGACCTCGGCCGCGACGTCGGGGGAGACCACCACCGGCACCGGACCGCCGGACGCGGTGGCCGAGAGCGCGGAGGGCAGGCGGACACCGACGCCGCTGCGGGACATCACCTCGTCGGCGGCGGCACCGTCCACGATGAGCAGCTGGGCCTGGGTGCGGCGGCCCGAGGCGGCGGTCAGCGGCACCCCGGACCCGATCAGCATCGGTGCCGCCGCGGTGACACCGGGGACCGCGGTGAGCAGCCCGGTGGTCGAGGGTGCGAAGCCGAAGCCCGTCACCTCCGCGTCGGCGGCGATCTCCTGGTCGGTGGCCTGATCGCGGGCGCCCGAGACGGTCTCGCTGACCGCGCCGGTGAAAACGCCGGTGGCGATCGCGACCACCAGCACGGCGAGCGGGCCGATGGTGACGGCCGCACCCCGCCCGGCCCGGGCCAGGCTGAGGAACGGCAGAGCGCCCCGGGCCCGCGCGGCCAACCGGCCGATCTGGCGCAACGGCCACGGCAGCAGGCGTACGGCAACAAGTGCGGCACCGGCGGCGAGCAGCACCGGCACGAGCACGAGGTACGGGTCGACGGTCCCCGACAGGCCCCGGCGGCGCACCAGCACCACCCCCAGCACGGCGACGACGACCAGGAAGACCTCGGCGGTGATACGCCGGGCGGACGGTCGCAACCGGGCCCGCCCGGGGGCACTACGGGCCCGGGCCGCGAGCACCGGCCCGGTCAGAGTGGCGAAGAACAGCAGCGCGAGCAGCAGCACGTTTTCACCGGCGTCGGGCCGCCCGGGCAGCAGCAGCGCGATCGCCCAGCCGCCGAGCACACCGGCCGGGGCGACGAGCAGCGTCTCGGCGAGCGTGCGCAGGCCGACCCGGGTCGCGGTGGACCCGCGCGCCCGCAGCAGCGCGAACTCCTGCCGCCGCCGGTCGACCAGCAGCAGCGCCGCCAGCACGACCAGGCCGGCCAGCGTGGAGAGCAGCCCGGACTGCACGATGGCCAGGGTGGCCCGGGCCCCGCGCAGCTTCTGGTCGAAGGTCGTCAGCGTGCCGTCGAGGCCGGTCTCGAGCAGCGTGCCCGGCAGCGGCGGAGTGCGCCGCGCCGCCACCAGCGCCGCGGTCAGCTCCGGGATGTCCGACGCGCGCAGACGTTGCGCGTTGATGCGGAAGCGCCACGCGTACGCGGCCGGCGCCGTCCTCGTGGCGAGTTTCAGCCCGGCCGCGTCGGTCAGCAGGGTCAGCCGGAACGTCATGCCCTCGTCCGGCCGGGGACAGGTGACACTCTCCAGCCGCTGGTCGTCCCAGAACGGCGCCGCCGCGTCGACCGGGTCGAAGACGCCGACCACGCGTACCAGGACGGTGCCTGTCGCACCCGCCACCGTGAGTGTGTCGCCGACGCGGAGTTGGGCCGTGGTCGCGGCGTCGCGGGACAGCACTGTCTCGACCATCTGGCCGCTGCGCGGCAGGCGGCCCTCAGCCAGGCGGACGGCCTGCTCGGTGCCGGTCTGGGTGCGGATCTGCGGCTGCGGTGTGCACGCCTGCGCGAACATCCCGGGCCCGGTTGCGCTCAGCCCGAGCGGTCCCACCTGCCCCGACGCCCAGCGGTCCTCGACCAGCGCGCGCAGGGGCGCGGGCAGCCGGCTCTCGACGGTCGGCAGCTGCGCCAGCGCGGTCGACGGCTGCGTCTTCAGCTCCGGGGCGGCACGGTAGGAGACATCACGGACGGTGTGCGGCAGCCGGGTCACGTCGCCCTGCAGACCACGGTCCGTGAACTCGTTCGCGAGCCGGGGAAGACCGGCGGCCAGCAGCCCGGCGACCAGGGTCAAAATCAGGAGCAGAGCCCAGTGCCCCGCGTACGCGCGGAGCCGCCGCATCGTGGCGCTCACCGGTCCGCCCCGATCCGCAGCTGGGCGACGGCGAGCCGCCGGCGCAGTGTCGTGCCGACCAGCGCGCTGAGACCCAGGGCCAGAACGAGCAGCAGCAGTGCGGTGCCGAGGACCCGTGGCCACTCGAACTCCAGCAGCGGAGCGGGGATCGGCCGGCCGGCGGTGGGGGTGAGGATCAGCAGCGGCGCCATCGTGGCCGCGACACCGACACCGACCACCAGCCCGACCGCAACACCCATCCCGGCCAGGAACGCCTGCTCGACCATGATCGAACGGGCCAGCAGCCGCGAGCCGGCCCCGAGGGTGTGCAGGACGGCCAGTTCGGTGATGCGCCGCCGGGCGGTGGTCCGCACGTCGACGGTGATGCCGACAGCCGCCAGCAGCAGCGCACCCAGGGCGGCGGCGAAGAGTGCGGTCCGCGCACCCGTGCCGTACGCGCCCCCGGCGAACGTGTCGGCGGCCGTGCGCCGGTCCAGGACGGTCAGCCCGAGGAGCCGGTCGGCGCCGGCCGCGGTTGCTGTGTGGGTCTGCGCCGAAGACGTGAGCCACCACTCCTGCGGGGCGCGGGCGATGCCCTGGTCGTGCAGCAGCACGGTGTTCAGCGAGGGCAGATCGGCCAGCACCGCCGCGGCCTCGGTCGTACCCGGGACGGCGGTCATCGTGCCGACCACCTGGACGATGACCTGGGCGCCGGCCAGCCGAAGGGTTCCGGACCGGCCCGGCTCGAGGTGCAGTGCGGTGAGTGCCTCGGGCGTCGCCACCACGGGCACCGCCTTGCCGTTCGACGGGCGCATCACCGCGAAGGGTGCCTCACCGTTGTCCCCGATCGTGACGCTGGTGCCGATCGTGCCGGTGCCCGGCTGGAGCTGACCGACATCCACCGAGCGTTGCAGTGCCTGCCAGCCGGATCCGTCGAACGCCAGCGGGCCGGACTCGGTGGCCAGCGCGCCGATGCGCCACGAGACGGTGCTCCCGCTGAGGCCGCGCGCGGTGACGGCGAACCCGGCCAGGCGCAACGGTGCGGGGGAGGCGGGCAGGTCGATGGCGAACCGGCCGGGACGGCCCAGCGGGATGCGTACGGTGTCGCCGGCCGCACCGGTGAACACCGCCGTCGTGTCGGACGGGCCACCGGAGAGCGTGCCGGTGAGTCTGCGGGCACCGGCCGGAAGCGCGATCACCGGTGCGGTGATCCGGCGGGCGGACAGGGCGGCGAACAGCGCGGCGGGATCACCGTCCGCGAGGTCGGGCCGCACGCGCACGACCGCCGGGGCCGCCGCGGCGTCGAGGGCGATCAGCTCGGCCGGGTCACCACCGGCACCGACCTGCAACTCGGAGTGCCAGGCGGGCAGGGCCGTGGTCACACCCGGCAACGCCGCCACCTGCGCCGGACGGTCGGCCGGGGTGGTGCTGCCGGTCTCGACCAGCCGCAGATCCGCGCCGACACTGTGATCGGCCTGGTCGACGGCCGACCGCTCCGACGAACCGGCGAGGCACCAGGCGACCGTGCTCGCCGCCACGGCCAGGGCCAGGAGCAGCACCGGGCCCGCGTGCGGCCGGCGACCGGCCTGCCACATGCCGAAGACCGTGCCGACCCAGCCGCGCCGGTCGACCCAGCGTTCGAGCATCCGGCCCGCCGGTGGCAGCAGCCGCAGCGCGAGGGTCGCCCCGGCCAGGACACCGAGGGTCGGTGCGGCCGCGAGGAACGGGTCGATGCCGAGACCGTTGCCGGAACGCCCGGCCAGCGGTGACGCGTATTGCCGCAGCTGGAACCACCCGAGCACCGCCAGCGCCACGAGGGCCAGGTCGACGCCGACCCGCTGCACCACGGAACGCCGGCTGGGGCGGGACCGGTCGGCCATCTCGGCGACGTACGTGCCCCCGCCGCGCAGCGCCGGAACGGTGATCGCCACCGCACACCCGGCAGCCGCGGCGACGGCGACCAGCCAGAGCAGCGTGTCCGGGCGCGTACCGGTGCGCAGCACGGCCGAGGCGAGCAGCGGCGCGGCCACCGCGGCCGGAACCACGACCAGCAGCGACTCCCGCGCGGCGAGACCGGCGATCTGCAGTCGTGCCGCACCGCGGGCCCGCAACAGGGCGGACTCGCCGCGCCGGTGCTCGCTGAGCAGCCCGGCGACCAGTACCAGTGCCAGCCCGCTGAGCACGATCACCAGCAGCATCGGGGTGACGAGCGCGGACCGCCCGACCAGGTCACCCCGGGCGAGCCGCTGCCCGAGCCCGTCGATCCGCGTCGTGACCAGTGCGGAGGTGCCGAGTCCGGCGGCCGCGGGCAGGCCTGCGGCGGTGGTGCGGACGGCCTCGGCCACCCCGGTCACGTCGGCGGGTGCCGCGCCCGTCAGGTCCGGCACGGCCAGCCACCCGGCCGACGCGTTCCGCAGGAAACGCGCGTCGAAGTCCTCCCGCGTCACCACGATCGGCCCGTACGTGGCGGACTGCGGCGAGGCGCCCGTGGTCACGTCCGGCGCCAGCTGCCAGTAAGGCTCGGCCGGATCTCGCGGACGCCAGAGACCGGTGATCCGCAGCCGCGAGACGCGCCCGGTGAGCCGATCGGTGACCGGCAGCAGGTCACCCACGCCGACCTCGAGAATCGTGGCGGCCGCCTCACCGACCGCTGTCTCGGTGTCGGCCGCTCCCGCCTTCGGCCAGGCACCCGAGCGGAGCTCGGCATGGTCCTGCAGGCCGTCGAGGAAAACGATGGACGCGAAGACGGCGCCGCCCGCGTCGGGCACAGCGTCGCCCGTGGGTCCGGAGAGCTCACGGCCGGCGGCATACCCGGCACCGGAAACGGTGGTGGCACGCCCGTCGAGCCCGTCGGCGAACTGCGCACGAACCGCGGCGTCGTGCCGGGCCAGCTCGGCCGCACTGCGACCGGCCGTCCCGCGCACCAGCACCGACCGCTCCTCGGCGGAGGCCGCCAGCACCGCCTCACGCCCGCCGGACGTCACCACCTCCCGGCTGTACGCCACGAGGCTGGTCAGCAGCGCGGTCGCGATCAGGGTCACCCCCGTCGCGGCCAGCAGCAGGCTCTTCGCCGCGCGGGCGCGCCGCAGCACCAGGCTCATCCTCGCGGTCCCCCCGTCGCTCGGCCGCGTGACCGGGAGATCATAACGACGACGGTGTGCCTTCGTTCAGACCGTGACCGAAGAGCCGGGCCAAGCCGACCGCGATGCGCCGATTGCCGGTTACGTTCCCGTCAGGCGTCGGCTTCGACGCGGTTGCGGCCCTTGTTCTTGGCGGCGTAGAGGCGTTGGTCGGCGAGGGTCAGGCCGGCCGGGAGGTCGCCGCCCTCCCCGACGATGGCCAGGCCGATGCTGATCGTCACGGCCAGGCCTTCCTGCAGGCAGTCCCACGGGTACGCGGCCACCTGCGCCCGGAGGACCTCGCACCGCGCCCGGGCGTCCTCGGTGTCGACGCCGCCGAGGGCGATGAGGAATTCTTCGCCACCGAAGCGGGCGACGAGGTCGTTGTCGCGGACGTTGTCGCGGAGCAGGGCTGCGATCTGGCGGAGGACCTCGTCGCCGACGAAGTGGCCGAAGCGGTCGTTGACACCCTTGAACAGGTCGACGTCGGCGACCGCGACGCAGAGCGGGCCGGTGGCGGCCAGTTCGGGGAGGCGCAGCTCGACGTAGCGGCGGTTCGGGAGGCCGGTGAGCGCGTCCTCCGATGCCTGCCGCTGCCAGCTCAGGCTGTCGGCTTCGAGTTCGGCGCTGCGGACGCGGTGCAGTTCCGCCTCGAGCCGCAGGTTGTTCGCCTCCAGGCGGGCGTTGTCGAGTTCGAAGTGGTGGACGGCCATGCGGGCGCGGGCGGCGGCGACGTCGTTGTGCGCTTCTCGTTCCAGCGTGTGGAACGAGCGGTAGTGGCCCAGCGCCGCGGCGAAGTTCCCGACCTGTTCGTACGCTTCCGACAGCTCCCGGTGGATCTCCATGGCCATCGGCTTCTCGCCGGCTTCCAGGGCACGGTCGAGGGCTTCGAGCAGCCCGTCGATCGCCGCCGCGCACTCGCCGCGCATGAGGCGTACGTGTGCCTGGTGTTGCAGGGCGGCCGACTCCAGGGACCGGTATCCGTGGATGGCGGCGATGGCGCGCGAGTCCTCGATCATCCGGCCGGCCTCGGCGAAGTCGCCGTCGAGGGCCAGCAGCATGCCGTAGTTGTCGAGGCAGATCGACTCGCGGAACGGGTTGGCGGCGTCGCGGGCCAGCCGCAGAGCCTCGTCGACCAGGCCCAGCGCGGTCTGCAGGGTTTCGTCGGCGGCGTCGGGGTGACCGTCGGACCGCAGCTGGGCGACCTGGTAGACGGCGTTGTCACCGACGTTGTTGAGGATGCAGAAGCGGGCCTCGGCGTCCATGCCGTCGACGATGGTGAGCGCCCGCATCAGATATTCGGTGCTCAGGCTGCGGTTGCCCATGCTCCCGTGCACGACGCCGGTGCGGTTGTGCACCCAGTAGAGCAGGTCGCGGTCGCCGAGCCGCTGGGCGATCTCGCGACCGCGGGCCAGGACGTCGAGGGCTTCCTCGTGCATGCCGAGCTCGTTGAGCGGCATCGCCTGGAGGGTGAGCACCTGGCACAGCGCGGCCTCGTCGCCGACGGTCTCGAGCACGGCCACGGCCTCGCGGCAGGCGTTGGCGGCGTTCTCCTGCTCGCCGAGGCGCAGCAGCTGGTTGGCCAGTGATCGCAGGGCCTCGGCCTCGCCGGCGAGGTCACCGGCGGCGGCGGCGAGGGTCGCGGCCTGCCGGGCGATCGCCGAGCCGGCCCGATAGTCGCCGGCCAGGCGGTTCTCCTCGGCGTGCTGGAGCAGCGCCGTGACCTGGACCGCGGCGGCGCCGGCGGGGCGTTCACGCACGAGGCTGGTGCTGCTCATGCCGCGCCTCCTCCCGATCGACGACCGCGACGGCCACCGATCGGGAGAACCCATCGCCGGAACGGGCCCGTGGTTGAGGAAAACGCGGGCCCGGGTTTTCAGCCGACCAGGCTGACCCGGCCGTCGTCGAGGTCGTACCGGGCGCCGACGATGCGCAGCTCACCGGCCGCGACGTGCTCGGCGATCAGCTCGCTGCGGGAGAGCAGCTCGGTCGCCTGGGCGTGGATGTTGGCGCGGACGGCGTTCTCGGTGGCGTCGCCGGGCTGGGTCAGGACCGGTTCGACGATCGGCCGGAGCGCGTCGACGATGACGCCGATGTGCCCGGGGGCCTGACCGCCGGTGCGGATGGCGTCGATCGTGGCGTTGATCGCGCCGCAGCGCTCGTGGCCGAGGATCACGATCAGCGGGCTGCCGAACTCCTCGACGGCGAACTCGATGCTGCCGAGCAGGAGGTCGTCGACGATGTTGCCGGCGACGCGGTTGTCGAAGACGTCGCCGAGGCCCTGGTCGAAGAGCACCTCCGGGGAGACGCGGGAGTCGGCGCAGCCGACCGTGATGGCGAACGGGTGCTGGCCCGCCGCGAGCTCGTGCAGGTCACGCAGGCTCTGGTGCGGGTGCCGGGCGTGACCGGCGAGGAAGCGGCGGTTGCCGGCGAGCAGCCGGGCCAGCGCCTGAGCGGGAGTGGTCACCGGGTCGTCGGCCGGGTGGGCCGAGGCCGGTGCGGCACCGCCGAGCAGGCCGGCACCGATTGCGGCAGCGCCGCCGGTGAGAAGAAGGGAACGCCGGGACAGGTCGGATCGCGACACCGGGTGTCTCCTTTGGACGTCAGGGGTGAAGCACCGATCTGTCTAGCAGAGAAACGTGAACGGGGCTGTGGGGGTCGGCACGTTTCCGGGATTACTGCCGATGACCGCGCTCCTACTGTGAGTTCTACGCCCACAGGGGCGGACGAACCGGCCAGGAGGCCCGCCATGAAGATCCACCGCAGCGTTCCGACCGTCCTTGTGCTGGCCACCGCCGCATTGACCGGGCTCACCGGCTGCGGCGCGATCGGCGCCACGGCGTCCCCGGCGGCCAGCAGCATCCCGGCCGGCATGGGCGGCACCGAGGATCTCAGCGGCGACTCGACCGCGAGCCCGGACCCGTCGTCCTCGGCCACCTCGTCGAAGAAGCACAAGAAGCCCGCGAAGAGTGCCCCCACGCACTCCTCGCCCGCACCGACGTACACCACCCACGCCCCGAAGCCGCAGGGTCCGCGCGTCGTCTCGTTCAAGGTCGTGCAGAAGCCGAAGTGCGCCGAGGGGACCGCGGTGTTCCGCGCCGAGGCGGTGCCTCTGATCATCAAGTGGAAGATCACCGGCGCCGACTCCGCGGCCCTCTCGGTCGACGACCCCACCGGTACGCCCGGCACGTACGGCCCGGTCGCCCAGTCGGGGACTGAGGAGTTCACGTTCTCCTGCGGTGGCCCGGTCGGCTCGATCGAGACCCACACGTACGCGATCTACACGGTCGGTGGCGGCCACCAGAAGCACAAGACGCTCAAGGTCTCCGCCAAGGTGCTCGACCACGGCACCGAGGTCGGCTAACGGTTCACGTACGCCTCGAACGAACCGGCCAGGGCCTGCCGCAGCTGGGACTTGGGCCGGGCGCCGACGATGGTGTGCACGACAACACCCCGCCGGAAGAAGAGCAGCGTCGGCATCGACATGACGCGGTAGTTCCGGCCCGTCACGGGGTTCTCGTCGATGTTCAGCTGCGCGATCACGAGCTTGCCGGTGAACTCCCCGGCCAGCTCGGCGAGGGTCCTCGCCACCGGCCCGCACGGCGGGCACCACTCCGCCCAGACGTCCAGGACGACGGGCAGCTCACTCCCCAGCACCAGCTCGGCGAACGTGTCGTCGGTGACGGTCGTCAGCGAATCTTCAGGCATCGGATCTCTCTCTCCTCGATGGCCTGGACGAGCTGGCCCCGCAACCGGTCGCGGACGTCGGCGAGCTGGTCCAGATAGGTCTCGACCTCGGAGAGCTTGCGCCGCAGCACGGCGACGGAGTCGGGGCAGACGTGACCGGCGGTGTTGCCGGCCCGCAGACAGGCCACGAACGGCCGGATGTCGTCCAGCCCGAAACCGACGGCCAGCAGAGCCCGGATCTCGTGCACGACCCGCAACTCCGCCTCGTCGTAGCGGCGGTACCCGTTGGCGTCGCGGGACGGCTCGACCAGCCCGTGCTGCTCGTAGTAGCGCAGCGTGCGGGTGCTCGTACCGGCCCGTTCGGCCAGTTCCCCGATCAGCATCCGGCTCACCTCACTCCCAGGTCGCCTCGCACGCTAAGCCTTGTCACCGGCGTCAAGGCAAGTGCTTCCCCATCCGGACCTCCTCGCCTCACCAGGACGGCATGAAGGCTTCGGGGTATCGGGAGCCGGCGGCGCCGCGGGGCAGGATCTCCTGGATGCGGGTCAGGTCGGCCTCGGTCAGGGTCAAGCCGGCGGCGGCGACGTTCTCGGCCAGCCGTTCCGGGCTGCGGGTGCCCGGGATCGGGACGATGTCGTCACCCTGGGCCAGCAGCCAGGCGAGGGCCAGCTGGGTCACCGCGATGCCCTTGCTCGTGGCCAGGTCGGTCAGCGCGCCGACCGAGGCGACGTTGGTCTCGTAGTTGCCGGGCTGCCAGCGGTCGTCCCAGTGCCGCATGTCGTCGTCGGGGTACTCGGCGGCCGGGCGCACGTCCGCGGTGAGGAAGCCCCGGCCCAGCGGCGAGTACGGCACAAAACCGATCCCGAGCTCGCGCAGCACCGGCAGCACGTCGGTCTCGACGGCCCGTTCGAACAGCGAGTACTCGGTCTGGAGCACCGAGACGGGCTGGACGGCGTGTGCCCGCCGGATGGTCTCGGGGCCGGCCTCGCTGAGTCCGAAGAACCGCACCTTGCCTTCCTTGATCAGCTCGCCGACGGTGCCGGCGACGTCCTCGATCGGCACGTCCGGGTCGACCCGGTGCTGGTAGAGCACGTCGAGGTGGTCGGTGCCGAGCAGGGTCAGGCTGCGCTCGGCCACCTCGCGGATGTGCTCGGGGCGGCTGTCGAGGGCAACGCCGTACTGGGCCGGGTCGGTGAAGTCGAAGCCGAACTTGGTGGCGAGCACCACCTCGTCGCGGAAGCCGCGGACTGCCTCACCGAGGATGCGTTCGCCTTCGCCCTGGCCGTACAGCTCGGCGGTGTCGAAGTGGGTGACGCCGAGCTCGTGGGCGCGCCGGATGGTCGCCAGGCTGTTCTTGTCGTCCGCCGCGCCGTACGCCATGGTCATGCCCATGGTGCCGAGGCCGATCGCCGACGTCTCGAGGCCCTGGGTCCCGAGCTGCCGCTTGTGCATGTTCGTCATGGCTTCGACGCTAGGTTCGCCGGCGCCTGGCGTCATGGGCCCGCAGCCGCATAGTCTTGCCTGATCCTCTCACCCGGAGGGCCGAGGGATGATCGAAGATCTTGCCCGTGTCATCGCCGCGCACACGGCCGGCTTCTGGACGGACACCGAGGTTCCGCGCCTGGGACTGGTCTCCGCCGACGAACGCCCGGGCGCCATCGACATGCTCTACACGCCGATGATCTGCTTCGTCGGCAGCGGCTCGAAGCGTACGGCGGCCGGGGACCGGAACTGGCAGGTCGACAGCGGCCACATGTTCCTCGCCTCGCTGGAGATGCCGATCACCGCGACCTTCGAGCGCATGCCGTACCGGTCAGCCGTGCTCCAGCTCGACCAGCAGGTGCTGGCTGACCTGCTGCTGGAGCTCGGTGCCGCGGCCGGGCGGGAGTCCACCGACCCGGGCGGGATGACCACGGCCCGGATGAGTCCCGAGCTGATCGGCGCGGTGGTCCGGTGGGTCGGCCTGCTCGACACCCCGGAGGACATCCCGGCGCTGGCCGGCCGGATCGAGGGCGAGATCCTCTACCGGCTGCTGGGCAGCCCGCTGGGGCCGGTGCTGCGGCAGTTCGCGCTGGCGGAGTCGCACGTCACGCAGGTGCGCGGGGCGGCCCGCTGGATCCACCAGCACTTCGCCGAACCGCTGAGCGTCGAGGCGATCGCGGCGGTCGCCCACATGAGCACGGCGACGCTGCACCGGCACTTCAAGTCCGCGACCGGGATGAGCCCCCTGCAGTTCCAGAAGAGCCTGCGCCTGCAGGAGGCGCGGCGACTGCTGGTGGCCGGCGACGCGACCGCCGCGCTGGTGGGCGAAAAGGTGGGCTACGCGAGCGCAACGCAGTTCACCCGCGAATACCGCCGGGCCTACGGCGCACCACCGGCCCAGGACGCCCTCCGCCTGCGAACCCTCCTCAAGCTGCTGAACGCCTGACGGCCGGCGGATCACCGCCGGCCGTCAGCCATCGTCGGAGCAGGGTCAGGGTCAGGGCCGGGGCAGGAAGGTGAACGGCATCGGCGCGCTGGTGCCACCCGGCGTCGTCACCACGATCGGTGCGGCACCGGCCGTCGTCCGCGCCGGAAGCGTCAGCTTGAGCTGGGTGTCCGACACCTTGGTGAACGTCGTCGAGGTGCCGCCGACCGTCAGTCGTGTGGCGCCCGTCAGACCCGTACCGGTGATCAGCAGTGGGGTGGAGGTCCTGGTCATGGTCGAGGTGACGCTGAGCGAGGTGATCGCCGGGGCCGGCGGGGCGGTGTAGGTGAACTGCGCCGCCGAGCCCGTCGCGGACGTGCCGCCCGGGGTGGTCAGCTGGAGGCCGGCGGCCCCGGCCGCGTGGACCGGCAGGGTGGCCTTGATCTGGGTGCTCGAGACCTTCGTGTACGACAGCGCGACACCGTCCAGGGTCAGCTTGGTCGAGTCGGTGAAGTTCTCACCGGTGATCACCACCGGGGTCCGGAGGTAGGTGAGGCCGCTGCTCGGCGTGACCCCGGTGATGGCGGGCACCGGCGGCGTCAGGTAGGTGAACGTGCTGTCCTCGGTGGCCGTGCTGCTGCCACCCGGGGTGGTGATCTGCAGGGTCCGGGCCCCGGCGGTGCCGGCCGGCAGGGTCAGCTTGAGCTGGGTGCCGGACACCTTCTGGAACGAGACCGGCGTACCGCCCAGGGTGACCTTGGTGGTCCCGGCGAGGTCGGTACCGGTGACGACAACCGCCGTCCGCTTGTAGGTGAGACCGCTGCCGGGCTCGATCGAGCTCACCGCCGGGGCCGGCGGCAGGGCGTACGTCAGCTGACCGGCCGGCGTGCTCGTCCCGTACGTGTTGGTCACGGTGACCGGGACGGTTCCGGCGGTCCGGGCCGGAGCGACGAAGCTCAGCGACGTCGGGGTGACCGCCTTGGCGGGAACGGCCGTGGTGCCGACCTTGACACTCGTGACACCGGTGAGATCACGGCCGGTCAGCGTGACCGTGGTCCCGCCGAGGGTGACGACGGTGCCCGGGTTCAGTGTGGTGATGCCCGGCGCCGGCGGGACGTAGGTGAACTTGCTGGTCGAACTCGCGACGCTGGTGCCGGTCGGGTTCGTGACCGTGATGTCGACAACCCCGTCGGCGTGCGGCGGGGCGACGGCGACGAGCTTGGTCAGGCCGCCGACGGTCTGCTGCGTGAAGGTGGCCTCGTCGCCGCCGAAGCGCACCGACGTGGCGCTGGACAGACCGGCGCCCGTGATCGTCACCGAGGTGCCCGCCGGGGCCTTGACGGTGGACAGTGCGCCGACGGTCGGCAGCAGCGGGATCGGGGAGGCCGGGGTCGAGATGCCGTTGACGGCGTACCCACCCGTGGCGGCCTTGGTGATGAAGCTCCACGCGACGTGGGCGTCACCGCTGTTGCCCCACACCGAACCCCACGAGTTCCGGATGTAGACACCCTGCGCGTCGTACCCGTACACGGCGATCATGTGACCGCCCAGGTTCGTGCCGCTGACGGTCGTGTAGAGGTTGTGGCTGCGCAGGTACATGAAGTCCTTGTAGACCGGGATCGCGAGGGCGACCGGGCTGCCGGACGCCAGCGTCTGCATGATCGCGGTCTGCGCGCCGGCACCCTGGTTCGCGCCGGCGAAGAGACGGCTCCAGTTGCCCACGCGGTAGTTCTTCGCGTTGTCGATCTCCGCCTGTGTCGGCGCGGCCTGCCAGTTCGCCGTGCCCTGCCAGTAGTTCGCCTGGGTGTCGACACCACCCGACGCCGCGTTGGCGAGAACCGAGTCCGGGTTCAGCCCGGCCGAGGGAGCCCCGCCCTTGGCGACGTTGCGCATGTAGAGGAAGAGGGGCGCGTACGGGGCGCCGACACCACTGGTCCGGTTCGCCCAGTACCCCATGATGCTGTAGCCGATCGTCCACGCCACACACGCGCCGATCTGGCCCTGGTCGCCGACCGCCGGGGCGTACTGCCGCAGGTCGACACTCGTGGGCAGCACCTCGTTGGCGTGCACACCACCGGTCGCCGGTTTCGCGGTGACACGGACGGTGCTCTGGATGACACCGCCGACAGCGTGCGGCAGCGCTTCCGGGCCGGAGGGCAGGGTGGCGAACGCGGTCGCCGGTATCGCGGTGACGACGACCGCGGCCACCGCGATCCAGCGCCGCGACAGAACGCGGGACTTCATGCGCATCCGGGGGTCCTTCCGAGGGGCGGTGCGAGGACAGCCCCATCGGCCGGGTGGTGCGCGGCTTGAGATCTTTAGAACGCCTCCCAGAACGCGTTCGCGTACGCGTCCGGCATCGGGCTGGTCATCTCCCGCTGCGTGAGCAGCACCCCGACCCGCCCGCCACGCAGATCGGTGTAGCAGGCCGTGCCCGTGCCGCCGGTCCAGCCGTAGCTCCCGGCCGCCGGCCCCGGCACCTCACGACCGGTGGCGACCGCGCCCCCGAAGCCCCAGCCCCACCCGTCCCAGAAGCCCGGCAACCACATCGCCGCCGCCTTCTGCTGGGCGGTGAGCCGGTCGGTGGTCATCTGCGCAACCGAACCGTCGGAGAGCAGACCGCCGCCCCCGTCGAGCAGCATCCGGCCGAAGGCGAGACAGTCGTCGACGGTCGAGATCAGCCCGGTCGCCCCTGACACCCGCAGGGGAGGAGACCAGCGGCCCTCAGGCTCCGCGCACACCTCGAGCTCCCCGGACATGCCCGGCCGGTACGCCGTTGCGAGCCGTTCCGGATCGATGCAGGCATACGAGGTGTCCCGCATCCCCAGAGGCTCGAAGAGCCGCTCGTGCAGCAGCGTCTCGAGACTCAGACCGGTCGCCCGCTGCAGCAGCGCCCCGAGGATTTCGCCGCCACCGTGGTAACTCCAGCCCTCACCCGGCTGGTGCAGCAGCGGAAGTGTCCCCAGCCGCGCCATCCACTCGTCGCGGGAGAACGGCTCCGGATCGGCGCCGGGCCCGAGCTGCAGCGCCTCGATCCGCTCCTGGACCGGGTACGTCCCCGGCGGTGCCATCACAGCCCCGTACCCGTGGGTGTAGGTGAGAACATGCTGCACGGTGATCGGCCGGGCGAGCGGCACCACATCGTCCAGCTCCGCGCCGAGCTCCCGCAGCACGGGCCGCCCGGCCAGCTCGGGCAGCCACTCGTCGACGGGTTTGTCCAGCGCGAGCGTGCCGTCCTCGACCAGCATCAGCGCCACGGCGGCGACCAGCGGCTTGGTCAGCGAGGCGATCCGGAACAGCGTGTCGCGGGTCATCGGCACCCCGGTCCCGAGATCGCGGACGCCGACACAGGCCACGTCGACCTCCGCACCCCGTGCCCTCAGCGCAACCGCGCCGGGCAGGTGACCGTTCTCCACGTACGGCCGCAGCGCCGCCTCGATCCGCTCAGAGCTCATGGCCCAGTTCTAGTGGTGAAGGCCTGGTGCTGTCGACCCGGTCCGGACTCAGTCCTGCCTCCGGATGAAGCCGTCCGGGCCGACGGGCCGGGTGCACGCGTACGCCCCGGCGATGGCACCACGCCGCAGGCAGGCGGCGTCGTCGAGCCCGTCGGACAGCGCGGCCAGGAAGGCGGCGGCGAGGGCATCCCCGGCACCGTTCGAGTCGACGATCGGCCCGCCCGGGTCGGCGGCGGGCTCGTGGAGGTGTCCGCCGGCCGTGTAGAGGTCGGCGGCGGGCTCGTGGAGGTGCCCGCCGGCCGTGTAGAGGTCGGCGCCGGCTGCTCCGGCCGTGACGACCACGTGCGAGGCGACACCGTCGGCCAGGATCCACCGGGCCACCTCGGCGGCCCGGTCACCGAGCTGGACACCGCTCACGAAGACGAGGTCGGCGCCGAGCGCGAAGTCGCGGTGATAGTCGTCGGTCCCGTTCCAGTCGTGCAGGTCGGTGGAGACGGTGCGCCCGCCGGTGCGTGCCTCCGCGAGCAGGTGCCGCGCCCAGCCCGTGAGGGTGACGTGCACGTGCCGGGCCCGGTCGAGCAACGGCCGGTAGGTCTCCACCGGCAGCCGGTAGCCGGGCACGACCCGCGCATCGAAGATCGAGAGCCGCCGCCCGTGGGGGTCCATCAGGTTGACGGCCCGGCGGGTGCCACCGGTCGAGATCGCCGTCCGCAACGGAATGCCCCACCCGGCAAAGGCGGCCGTGATGCGCCGCCCTTCCTCGTCGTCCCCGACCGCATCCGCGACGGTGACCTCCACCCCGAGGTTGCGCAGCCCGAGCGCAACACAGGTCCCGGTGTGCGACACGAACGTCCGCACCGGCCCGGCCGCCTGCACCCCGTCGGCCGCCAGGATCGGCAGCTCACCGACGGGCACCACGGTGTCGATCCCGGTACCCCCGACCACCAGCACAGTCATCACACGCTCCCGGCTCGGGCGAGGTTGTCGATGACCATGTCCAGGGCGAAGTCGAAGCGGTCGTGTCCGGTGCCCGAGGTCAGCTCGGTGGCGTACCGCCTGGTGTGGGGGAACTTGTCCTCGGGCAGCGCCTCGAAGCGGCTCACCAGGTCGTCGCGGCTCAGGACCCAGATCGCACCGGGGTCCTTCCGTCGCTGCTGGACCATCGAGGCTTCCAGCGCATATCCGGCGACGTAGAGGGAGAGCGTGTCGACGGCCCAGGCCGCGGTACGGGGGCCGGCGCCCGAGGCGAGCGCGATGGCCAGCAGCCCCTCGCCGACCCGCAGGGTCTCCAGGTTGGTGGGGACGACGGCCAGCGCGGCCCGCGAGACGCCGGGATATTCGAGGTACCGGTCACGCAGCTGGGCGTACACGTTTTTCAGCTGTTCCTGCCACCGTGCCGGATCGGGCCTGGGCAGCTTGATCTGCGAGCACAGCCGGCCGACCAGCAGGTCGTCGAGGTCCGCCTTGTTGACGATGTGGGCGTAGAGGGACGACGGCCCGGTGCCGAGCACCTTCGCGACGCTGCGGATGGTCAGAGCGTCGTACCCGTCGGTGGCGACGACCTGCAGCGCGGCGTCGGTGATGCGCTCGACCGTGATGGGCGTCCTGGGGATCGCCGGATCGAGGGGGACGGTGCCGGGCTGGGCGTGCCGGGCGGCGCGGCGCCGGGAGGGGTCGACTGCCATACCTGTCACTATACGTTGACACGAACAATGTTCGCTGCGTAGAACTTAGTTCCATGACAACTCCGGTCACGATCATCGGCGCGGGTCTGGGTGGGCTCACCCTGGCGCGCGTTCTGCACGTCAACGGCGTCCCGGTCACCGTTCACGACGCGGACGCCTCCCCGGATGCGCGTACCCAGGGTGGGCAGCTCGACCTGCATGAGCACGACGGTCAGCTCGCGCTCGAGATCGCCGGGCTCACCGAGGAGTACCGCTCGATCATCAACCGGGGCGGCGGTGCGCAGCGGGTCCTCGATCAGCACGGCACGGTGCTTCTCGAACTGAGCGACGACGGTTCGATGACACGGCCGGAGGCTCTGCGCGGAGACATCCGCCGCATCCTGCTGGAGTCGCTGCCCGCCGGGACCGTGCAGTGGGGCAAGAAGCTTCTGTCGGCGGCACCCCTCGGCCGGGGACGTCACGAGCTCACCTTCGCGGACGGCTCGACGGTCGTCTCCGACCTGCTCGTGGGCGCCGACGGCACCTGGTCCAAGGTCCGGCCGCTGGTCTCGGACGCGAAGCCGGCCTATGCGGGCATGAGTTACGTCGACCTCTACCTGCACGACGTCGACAATCGGCACCCCGGCGCGGCGAGGACGGTCGGCAGCGGCGCCCTGAAAGCCCTGATCCCCGGCCAGGGATTCCTGGCCCACCGGGAAGCGGGCAACGTCATCCACACCTACGTCGTCTTCTTCCGGCCGGTCGAGTGGTTCGCCGGCATCAACTTCGCCGACGCCGCCACCGCGAAGGCCCGGATCGCCGCGGAGTTCGACGGCTGGGCCCCCGAACTCGTCTCGCTGATCACCGAGGGGGAGACCGCGCCGGTCCTGCGCAGCATTTACGAGCTTCCCAGCGATCACCGGTGGGACCGGGTGCCCGGCGTGACATTGATCGGCGACGCCGCGCACGTGACACTGCCCGGCGGCGACGGCGCGAACCTCGCCATGCTCGACGGCGCCGAACTCGGTCAGGCCATCGCCGCAAACCCCGAAACCGCCTTCGCTGCCTACGAGAAGGTCATGTTCCCGCGCAGCGAGGCCGCGGCCATCGCCGCGCACGAGACCATCGATCTCATCTTCGGCGCCGAGGCACCGCAGGGCCTGATCACCCTCTTCGAAGGAATCGCGGCTACGCGGCCGGGTGGCTGACGTGGGCGGTGATGATGCGCCAGCCTGAGGGTAGGCGGAGCCAGCTCTGGGACTGGCGGCCCAGGGTGTCCGAGCCCGGGTACCCGAACAGCGTGGTCACGACCGCGACGTCCGCGCCGTACGTGGTGATGATCGTGTCCTTGAGGCGGCGGCCCGGGGGCAGGGGTGGCTGGGCTTTGCGCCAGGCTGTCTGTTCGGCCAGGCCGACCTGCTGGTCCGCGACGCCGAAGCGCACCGCGTCGTCGGTGAAGAAGGCGATGATGCGGTCCACGTCGTTGGCGACCAGGGCGTCCTCGTAGTCCGCGAACGCGGCGGCCACCTCGTCGACGATGTCCGGCCGGTTGATCTGCATGGCACCTCCTGGGCGGGGTGGCGGCGGCCCGGCAATCGCTGCCGGGCCGCCGCCGTCGGTGGGATTTTCAGACCTTTGCCGGTACGCCGCCCTCGGGCGCCTCGGTGAACTCGTTGCCGCCGGTGTGGAGGCGTTCGAGTTCGAGCTCGTCGGCGTCCGGTTCGCGGGGTGCGGGTTTGGTCAGGGCGAAGAGGACGCAGATGATCGTGAGGAAGAGGTAGCCGAGGCTGACCGGGCCGTCGGCGTTGAGCTGGACCTTTTCGGCGTGGATGAGGCCGACGAAGGTCAGGACGGCACCCGCGCCGGAGAAGATCGCGGCCTGCCAGAAGCGTTTGTCGATGATGAAGGCGACGATCGCGCCGAGGACCAGGCCGGCCAGGATCGCGCCGGAGCCCAGGGTTTTCAGGCCGTCGTAGACGACACCCGCACCGGCGAGGGTGCTGATGCCGACGTCGGCCGCGGTGGTGCCGGCCGCCGAGAGGACGTTGTCCATCTGGCCGGTGGCCCAGCTTGCGATGTTCGGGATGAGGGCCGCGACCACCGCCGCGGCGTGCGCTCTGGGTGTGGCCTGGAAGGCCTGGGCGCCGATGAGGAGACCGATGTAGAGCAGGATCGGGACGATGGCCGCGGTCGGGAAGAGCGTGCCGAGCAGGCCGAACATTCCGAAGAAGCAGAGCAGGGCGATGACCACACCGGTGGCCATCGAGTAGCCGGTGCGGCCGCCCGCGGCCTTCCAGCCGGGGTGACCGACGTACACGGCCGGCGGGAACGGGGAGCCGAGCATCGAGCCGATGACCGCGCCGCCGCCGTCCGCGAGCAGAACGCTGCGCAGGTTGTAGCGGTCGCCGGCCGTTGCGGCGCTCTCCACGTTGGTCATGGCCTCGGTGAAGTTGTAGACGCCCAGCGGGATGGCCGTGGCCAGCAGCGGGGCCATGTCGCGGAGGCCGTCGAGGAGCAGGTCGAACTTGAGGTGCGGGAAGGCGAAGGCGATGTCCTTGGCCGCGGCGGTCACGTCCGGCACCGACATGGCGCCCCCGGCCCAGCCGATCGCGCTGCCGAGAAGCAACGCCACCAGGCCGATGGGCAGGTTGAACGGGAGCTTGACGTCGGTGAGCAGGCCGATCAGCAGCAGACCGAAGACGGGCAGGGCGATCCAGGCGGCCTTCCACATCTGGCCGGCCGGGTTCATCGAGATGAACGTGATGGAGATGCCGGCGAGCGTGCCCAGCAGCGCCGCGCGGGGTGCGTACTTGCGGATGTACGGCCCGACGAACGCGCCGATCAGCACGATGATGCCGATGATGAACGCCCACGCGATGCCGGCCGTCCACGCCTGGATCGGGTCCTTCGTGCGCAGGTAGATCGGCAGCATGATGACGAAGATGACGATGAACATGTGCGGGACGCTGGGGCCGTACGGCATGGCCGTGACGTCGGAGCGGTTCTCCTTCGCGGCCAGGCGGCGCGCGAGGTAGGTGTAGTACATGTTGCCCAGCACCAGGGCGATGCCCAGCGCGGGCAGGACAACACCGAAGACGTCACCCGGGTCCATGCCGATGACGCCGATGCACAGGCCGGTGAGGGTCAGGACGTTGACGAGGACGTTGACGCCGAAGCCGAAGAACGCGTTGGTGTCACCGCGTACCCAATAGGGGAGTTTCATGAGAGCTCCTGGAGGGGGACCGACGTGGAATCAGCGACCCAGCCGAAGATGCCGCCCTGGGCGGCGATCATCTCCAGGCCGACACGCTGGAACTCGGGGAAGTAGGAGCCGACGCAGTCGGCGAGCACGAGGCATTCGTAACCGCGGTCGTTGGCCTCGCGGACCGTCGTGTGCACGCACACCTCGGTGGTCACACCGGCGACGAGCAGGCTGCGGATGCCACCCTTGTCGAGCAGCTCCTGCAGCTCGGTGGCGTAGAACGCACCCTTGCCGGGCTTGTCGACGACGGCCTCACCCGGCGCGGGCTGGAGTTCGTCGATGATGTCGTGGCCGTACTCGCCGCGGATCAGGATGCGCCCGAAGGCGCCGGGGTCGCCGATCCGCTTGCTCGGTGCGCCGCGTTCGAGCTTGGCCGGTGGACAGTCGGAGAGGTCGGGCAGGTGGCCCTCGCGGGTGTGGATGACCGGCAGGCCGGCCGCCCGCCAGGTCGTCATGAACGCCGCGAGAGGCGCGATCGTGCGGCGCAGCTGCGAGACGTCGTTGCCGAGGCTCTCGCCGAAACCGCCGGGCTCGAGGAAGTCCCGCTGCATGTCGATGACCAGCAGCGCCGTGGTCGCAGGGTCGAAGGTGAACGGGCCTGGCTGCGCCTCGACGGTGGGCATCTCAGACCTCCGTCGCGGCGATGACGTCGTCCGACGTGGACACACACCCGAAGACGCCGCCCTGCATCGTGACCATGTGCAGTGCTGCCGTGTGGTTCGCCGGGTCGGTGGCGCCGGTGCAGTCGGAGAGGATCAGGCACTCGTAACCGCGGTCGTTGGCCTCCCGCATCGTCGTGTGCACACACACGTCGGTGGTGATGCCGGTCAGAATCAAGTGCGTGATGCCATGCGTACGCAGGACGAGGTCGAGGTTGGTCGCGTAGAAGGCACCCTTGCCGGGCTTGTCGACGATCACCTCACCGGCCACCGGAGCGACCTCGGGCACGATCTCCCAGCCCGGTTCGCCCTTGGTGAGGATGCGCCCGCACGGCCCCTGGCTGCCGATCTCGGCACCGATCTGCGCCGAGCGCCACCGCTTGTTGGCCGGCAGGTCGGACAGGTCGGGGTCGTGACCTTCGCGGGTGTGGATGACGAGCATGCCGAGGCTGCGGACGTGCGCCAGCAGTTTGGCGGTGGCGGGCAGGCCGGCCCGGGTCAGGGCGATGTCGTACCCCATCGACTCGACGTAACCGCCGGGTCCGCAGAAGTCGGTCTGCCAGTCGATGCAGATCAGGGCCGTGCGCTCGACCGGCACCGAGCCGTCGTAGGGCCAGAGGTAGGGGGTGGCTTTGACCGGTCCGATGCTGGCGGTCATGTGTCCTGCCTTTCCGATGAACGGTGTGCCCGCCAGCCGCCGCTGGCGGTGATGTCCTGACCTGCGGCGGCCGCGTAGGCCTCGCACAGGAAGCCGGTCACCTCGCTGCCGTCGGCCAGGACGATCCGGCCGAGGGACAGCGGGGCGGGAATGCCGGCGAGCAGGCTGCCGACGGTCGCGGCCGGCAGCTGCCAGAGTTCGATGTCGATCGAGGCGCCCGTGGTGTCGCGGACCAGTCCCGGTGCGCCCGAGGGCAGGCTGTAGAGCCGGTAGCAGGGTGCTGTGCGGGCCGCGCCGATCAGCGTGGCCCGGCGGTCGGTGAGCTCGGCGTTGCGGGGTTCGCCGCTGAGGTGCAGCCCGACAACGGCGATCGTCATCAGGTCGTCCTGCTCGGTCAGTGATCCGGCCAGCAGGGCCAGGGTGTCGTCGCTGAAGGCCGGCCCGAACAGCGTCAGGCTGGCGGGTCGTCCGTCCTCGGTGAAACCGTTCGGTACGGTCACCGCGGCGAGGTCGAGCAGGTTGGCGAACTGCGTGTACCGGCCCAGGTTGAGGTTGCGGCCGATCGGGTCGGCGGCGATCTCCTCGTGGGTGTACGTCGTGCCGATGGTCGGCAGCACCAGCACGTCGATGCTCTCCCAGAGCCGGTCGGTCCAGGCCTTGAGCTCCTGCAGACGATGCACGCCCCGCCACGCGTCGGCGGCCGTGAACCGCAGCCCGGTCTCCAGCACCTGCCGGGTCACGGGCAGCACCGAGTCCGGGTGGGCGCCGAGGAAGTCACCGAGGTCGGCCAGCCGCTCGGCCACCCACGGCCCGCGGTAGAGCAAATCACCGGCCTCCAGCAGCGGCTCGATGTCGACGACTCGGACGTCGCCGCCGAAGCGGTCGAGGCCGGCCGCGAACGCCTTCTCCTGACCCGCGTCACCGAAGAAGTCGAGGCTGCGGGCCGCCCCGATCCGCAGCTCGGCCGGGCTGCGCAGCGGGGACGAACCCGTACGCCCCCAGGCGTCACCGGCCGCCAGGCCCTTGGCCACCCGCAGCACCGCCGCGGCCCGCGCGACGTCCGGCGCGAAGATCGAGACACAGTCGAGGGACCGGCAGGCGGGGACAACACCAGCGGTGCTGAGCAGCCCGCGGGTCGGTTTGATGCCGACGATGCCGTTGAGCGCGGCGGGCACCCGGCCCGAGCCCGCGGTGTCGGTGCCGAGGGAGAAGTCGACGAGCCCGGCGGCCACCGCGACGGCCGAGCCCGAGCTGGACCCACCGGAGATCAGGCCACCCCCGAAGACACTTTCCGGCGACCCGTACGGCGACCGCGCACCGGTCAGCCCGGTGGCGAACTGGTCGAGGTTCGTCTTGCCGACGAGCAGCGCACCCGCGTCCAGCAGCCGCTGCACGACGGGCGCGGTCCGATCGGGCACGTAGGCGAAGTCGGGGCAGGCCGCGGTGGTCGGCATCCCCGCAACGTCGATGTTGTCCTTGACGGCGAAGGTCAGTCCGGCCAGGGGAAGACCGGCGGGGACCGCGGCGGCCCGGGCCCGCAGATCCGCCTCGCCGACGGTGCTGATCCAGACCCCGTCGTCGCCGCGGTCGCGGATGCGCTGGAAGACGTCGTTCATTCTGTCGATTGTCGACCGTTCTGTTTCGGCCGACTCCACGTCAGGTAACGCTCAGATGTCGTGGCGTGATCTAGGGCAGATAGGTGCGGGCCCCGTGGGCGCTCAGAGCGGAAATGATGGCATTTGCGTCGCCCAGAGCCACCGCGGCCAGCAGGCGTTCGTGGCGGTGCACACCGTCCGACGGCTCGGCGACCTCGGCCTCACGACGCAGATTGACCGCCATGTACAACTGGAGGCGTACCAGGACCGACTCGTACAGGACGGACAGCTGGCGGTTGCCGCCGAGGGTGACCACCTCGACGTGGAAGCGCCGGTGCGCGTCGGCGATCGCCAAGCGGTCGCCGGCCTCGGTCGACTTGCGCATCACCTCGAGCGCGGCCTGCAGCCCGGAGAGATCGGCGCCGGGCCGGATGTTCGCGACGGCGTGCCGCTCGAGCACGTCGCGGACCTCGTAGAGCTCGCGGACGTCGTCGTCGGACAGGGTCGCGACCCGGACACCACGCCGCGGGATGTGTTCGACCAGCCCCTGCTGGGCCAGCAGCCGCAGCGCCTCGCGCAGCGGGGCCCGGCTGATGCCCAGCCTGCGGGTCAGCTGCTCCTCGACGAGGCGCTCACCGGGGTCCGTCCGGCCGCTGAGGATCTCGCGGCTGAGCCGGTCGAGCGCGAGGTCGACGAGGCTGTGACTCTCCAGCTCCCCGTCACCCACATGACGAGTGTGCCAGTACCTCGCCGTCGCGCACCGACCGGCTCTCACACCGTACGGATCAGAAGTCGCCCGCGGTGTTGCACTTGGCCCGCTGGACCACGCAGTTCTTCACCCGGTGGCCGAGGGCGGCGTTGTCCCAGGCGAGGAACGCGTCGCCGTGCATCGACGACGCCATCTGGGACGCCAGCCGGAAACCGTCGGCCGAGCCCGCGGTCGGGTACGCGATCAGGAACGAGATCGACGGGATCGCCACCGGGAAGGCCCCGCCGCACGTGCCGTCGTAGGTGTAAGCGACGTGCGCCTTGTGCGTCGGGCTGTCCAGGTGCACACCGTCCCAGCAGTCGGGGAAGACGAGCTGGAACATCAGCGTGGCACCGGGCGCGCACCGCGGCCAGTTGCCGTCCGCGCTGCGGCCGATCTCGCCACCGGCGCCGGCGCAGTAGAACTGGTTGACCGAGCCGGCCGGCGTCGGCGCCTGCAGCCGGGCGTCACCGGCGATCATCCGGAAGCCCTGCGGGAACGGCACGGTGGCCGCCGAGTCGACCAGCCGCGACCCGTAGTAGACGACCACGTCCTTGGGCTCCACGACCTGGTTGCGCTCGTAGAGGGTGGGGATCCAGTACGCCGAGAGGTCCTCGGCCGGCTTGCAGCTCGTACCGGCGTTGCGCAGCAGGGTGTCCGTGGTCGTGTTCGCGTCGGTGCTCTTGTTGCCGATGAAGCTGTGCATGTGGGAGGCGCCGGCCATTCCCGGGAAGACGATCGGGTCGTCCGGCTTGGAGTGGCTGTAGAGACACGACGCGTTGAACTCGGGGACGCGTACCGAATCGGCCGGAACGGGACGAGGCGCCATCGCGCGGAACTCCGCGAGCTGGGCGTTCCACTTGGCCTGGTCGAGGGTGACCCAGCCGTCGCCGGACGGGGTGTCGCCGGTGCCGAACGAGAACCAGTTGATGTTGACGAAGTTGCCGGTGCCGCTGTTCTTCAGCACGGCGAAGACGGTCTGGGCGCCGGTCGGGTGGGTGGACGCCGTGGCGGTCAGGGTGGCCCAGTTCTGCCAGCCGCCGGTCGCCGTGATCGGGAACTGTGCGAGCAGCGGCCCGGTCGCCGAACCCGTGTGCAGCTCGACGCTGCCGGTGCCGATGGCCGAGGCGACCCGGGCGGAGACGGTCAGCGCGCCGGCGGGCCCGAGGTCGACGCCGTCGAAGCGCATCCAGTCACCGTTGGCGAGGTAGGCCACGTTCTGGCCCCCGCCGGTGTCGCCGGTGGCCTCGAGCTGCACGCCGGACTGGGCGGCGTACGCCTCGGCCTGGACGGTGGCCGTCGCGGCCTCGGCGATGCCGCCGCCGATCGTGAGGGACAGGGCGCCGGTCAGGACGGCGGCCAGGGATATACCCAGCAGCTTCCGGCTCTGGCGGTGGGTTCTGTGCATGGCGATCCTCCGGGGATGGGGGCCGCCCTCGCCGCGGTGGGGATCCGGCTGGGGAGGGCCGACCGGTGTTCGGGGTGCCCCGGAGCATCCCCGCGGGGAAGCGCTTTCTCAAGACTTGCCCAGGCATTGTGGGCGTCATATGAAGAAATAAGGCCGATATGGGGAAGCGTTTCCCCAGCGGCCGAGGGCTACCGTGAACGCGGCCACCGCGAGGTGGCAATACGGGGTATGAGAATCGCCGGCACGGAGGTGCGGCCAGTGGGCGACGGGCCGTTGCTGACCGGTACGGGGGCGGCGGACACGTTCGCCGCGGTGTTCGACGAACATTCGCCCGGGCTGTGGCGTTACCTGGCCAGACAGGCCGGCCCGGCGGTCGCCGAGGACCTCGTCGCGGAGACGTTCCTGGTGGCGTGGTCGGCGCGGTCCGACTACCGGCCCGGGCTCGGCAGCGTCCGCGCCTGGCTCTACGGCATCGCGGTCAACCTGCTCCGCCGCCACTACCGCGGTCAGGCGCAGCAGAGCCGGATCTCGGAACGCCTGTCCGGGCTGCGCGAGGCGGACGACGGCGCGGTCGACCGGGCCGCCGAACGCCTCGACGCGCGGACGCGGGTGGAAGGGCTGGCGGCCGCGATCGCCGAACTGCCCGACGGCGACCGCGACGTCCTGCTCCTGACCAGTCTGGGCGGTCTCGACACCGCCGAGATCGCCACCGCCCTCGGCATCCCGGAGGGAACAGTCCGCTCCCGGCTGCACCGCGTCCGCCGCGGCCTGCGTGCCCACGCCACGAAAGGTGCGTCATGATCGACGAAGACCTGCAGACCCTCTACCCCGAGGTACCCCTCGACACGGCCTCCCTGCAGCGCGCCCGCGAGCAGGTGTTCGCCACGGTGACGCCCCGTCGCCGCCGCTGGCAGCCGGGTCTGGCGATCCTGGCCACCGCGGCCGCGGTCACCGCAGTGGCCTTTGTGGCCCTGCGACCCGAGACCACCCCGGCGGCGCCCGGTGCCATGGTCGAGGTCGCGCAGATCCTGCAGACCGCCGCCGACGCCGAGATCCGCACGGTCGACCCCAGGATCCCGGCCGGGCAGTTCCGGTACCTCTCCACCCACGCGCTGTCCATGACCTACACGGACGCCGGCAGCCAGCACTTCGCCGTCCGCGAGGGCCGGAAGATCGAGGTCTGGGTCCCGGCCGACCACCACGACGAGTGGGCGATGCGCGAGAGCGACACCGGCGAACGGACCTGGCTCGTCGGCACCGAGGCCCAGGCCCGCAAGATCGGGGCGGGCTCACCGCAGCGCCCGCCGACCGACCTCCGCGGCAAGTGCGGGATCTGGTACCCCCAGCAGGGGAAGAACCCGTGCACGCAGAGCGGCAACTGGCAGGAGCCGACCGACACGTTCATCGAGAAGCTCCCGCGCGACCCCGGCAAACTGCTCGACCGGCTGCGCCGCGACACCCAGGGCAAGGGCAACGACCCCGACCAGGAGGTGCTGGTCTACGTCGCGGACGCGCTGCGCAGCGCCCGGCTGCCCGCCGACGTGCGGGCCGCGCTCTACCGGTCGCTCGCGCTGCTGCCCGACCTGGTGATCACCGAACGCACAGCGACACTCGACGGCCGCAAAGGCACAGCCTTCGGCATCACCGCGGCGGGCCAGACCCGGGAGATCATCATCGACCCGCGTACGGGCGACTTCGTGGGCGAACGCACCCGGCTGGCGCAGAAGATGGACCGGATCGCCGCCGGCACCGTGATCGAGTCGAGCTCCATCACGTACGGCATCAGCCGCAAGGCCGGAGCACCGCCGAACTGATCAGGGCAGCAACTGGTCCAGCGCGGGCGGCTTCGTGAAGATGCCGTCCGCGCGGCCCAGGGTGGCCAGCCGTTCCAGCGACGCCCGGTTGATCGCCTCCGGCCAGCTCGGCAGGATCATCGCGGTCCGCACGGTGTCGTTGATCTGCGTGTAGGTGCCGACGGTGTTGCGGACCTCGTCCGGGTGCCCGGCGGCGTACTTCAGGGACTCCTTGACGGCCTCGGTGAAGCGGGCGACCAGCTCGGGGTCCTTGTCGATCGTCGGCTGACCGGTGAAGTACATGGCGACCGTCAGATCCGGCGCGGTGTCGACGTAGTTGGAGGCCACCACCTGGCCGCCCTGCGTGAGTGCCGCCGAGAGCGCAGGCTCCACCACCCAGGCCGCGTCGACCTGGTCGGCCTGCAGGGCGTCCGGCATGTCGGCGAACGGCATCGCCTGGAACTTGAGACCGGCCGGGTTCCCGCCGGCCTGACGGACCGACTGCCGCACGGTGGTGTCGCCGAGACTCCGCAGCGTGTTCACGGCGATCCGCTTGCCGGCCAGGTCCTTCGCCGACCGGATCGGGCTGCCGAAGCCGACGACGATCGCGGAGAAGTCGCGGCCGGGACGCCCGGTCGAGGCAACACCGTTCGCGACCGCCTTGAGCGGTGCACCCTCCGACTGCGCCGCCATCAGGGAAGTCGCGTTGCTGAAACCGAAGGGGTATTTGCCCTCGAGCACGCCCTTGACGATCGGTGCGCCACCCTGCTCGGGGACCATCGTCAGGTCGATGCCCCGGCGGCTGAAGAAGCCCTTCTGCTTACCGAGGTAGATCGGCGCCACGTCGATGATCGGGATGACCCCGACGCTGACCTTGGTGCTGCCACCCGCCTGGTCCGACTTGTTGTCGTCCGAGGTGCAGGCCGTGGCCGCGAACAGCGTCGCCGCCACGGTCACAGCGGCGAGAATCCGGCGCATCCTGAGGTCTCCTGAGGTCGTCGACGCGGGCGCGCCGGGCCGACCGTACCCCGCTGTGAGCGCTCAGGGCGGTGGCGGAACGGTCAGAGGTCGATGTCTCCCCGGCCATTGCGCGACTGCTCGGCGCGAGGCTTCCTGCGGCGCGTGAGCAGGACTGCGCCCGTACCGAGAAGGAGCAGGAGGGCGCCGCCCAGCGCGAGGGGAAGGGCCGCCGCGCCGGTGATCGGCAGGCCGCCGGCCGCGGTGCCGCCGGTCCCGCCCGTGCCGTCGCCGGCCGGAGTGGTCGCAGGCGTGCCCGCCGGCTTCTTCGCGAACTCGAACTTGAAGCTCGTGCGATTGTTCGTGGTGTCGAAGCTGGTCTCATCCGGATTGTTGTGAACGTGCGCGCCGCCGCCCTGTTTTGTGCCCCAGAAGTAGTCCACTACGCGGGTGGGCATCACGTGGTCGAGCTTCACCTCCTCGCCGGACGCGAGGTCCATGGTGACCTCGCAGACCAGGGCGCCCGGGTCCGGGACGCATTCCGTTCCCTCGTTGGTCATGGAACCGCCCATGTACCAGTCGCCGCCGTAGCTCTCGGCGACGCGGAAGAAGGAGATCGTCCCGGGACCGTAGTTGTGCACGATCAGGGAGAACTTCACCGGCTCGCCCGGAACGACCGGCGCGGCGGGCGGGACCGCGGTGATCCCCAGATCGGACCCGAGAATCACGGTGGAGGTGACCGTCGACGTGTTGTTCTCCGGTGTGGCCTCCACGCCGTCGGAGGTGAATTCCGCCTTCACCGTGAGCTCGGTCCCGACCGCGACGTCGGCCGAGGCCCGCACGGTGGCGTTGTAGGAGTAGGTGCCTCTCATGATGTCGTCGGCTTCATCGGCAGTGCAGGTGACCACCGTGCGGGTCGCGTCCGGTGTGCACGTGCCGCTGTTGCGCGAGCAGTTCGGCTCGCCGGGATAGGACGGGCAGCCCACGGCACCGGGCTCCGCCGACTCCCACGTCAGACCGGCCGGCAGCGTCAGCACCGCTCGGACGTTCTCCGGCCGCGGCGAGGTCTCGGTGTGCGCCTGGAACAGGAACATGGCGGTCTGCCCGCGGGCGATCTCCTCTGGGCCGACGAAGTAGATCGACAGGTCCGCCGGCGCCGGTGGTGCCGCCGACGCGGCAGGCGCAACCGCGATCAGGGCGGCGACAACCAGCGTCACCACGGCCGCGAGCCGGGAAGAGTGCAAACGCCTCATGGTCGCGAAGCATGGCAGCGCCGGCCGGGCGGCGCAGTAGTTCGCGGAGGCACTGTCTTTCGCCCGCTCGGCTGTCGTCCGGATCTGGCGTGACGAGCGTCGTCCGATCAGTGCCGGCCGGTCAGCAGAAGCGGGGCAGGTGGTGCGCGAGCTGCGCCCGCCACGACGGCCAGTCGTGCGGCACGTCCGGGCCCCACAGGTCCAGATCGTGCCTCAGACCCTTGGCGGCGAGCAACTGGCTCATGCGCCGGGTCGACTCCAGCGCGCCGGTGGTGTCCTCCCACTGCCCCTGCCCGCAGACGAGCAGCACCGAGAGCCGCGACCGCAGCCACTCGAGGTGATCACCGTCCATGTTCGCGATGTAATCGGTGGGGCTGTTGAAGTAGACGGCGTCGCCGCGTTCACCCCAGCTGCGCCAGGCGGCGGGCTCGTAGTTGCCGGAGAAGCACAGGGCCAGAGGAAACAGGTCGGCCCGTTTGAAGGCGAAGTTCAAGGCATGGAACGCCCCGAGTGAGCACCCAGTGGTCATGATTTCCGCCGCCGTCCCGGTGTCGGCGCGGATGTGCGGCACCACGGCATCGTTGATCCACGACTCGTACGACGCATGCCGCCGCGCCCGTTCCTCGAGCGGCAGGTAATCGGCGGACCAGGTGGCGGCATCGAACGAGTCGACGCAGTAGAGCTTGATGCGGCCCGCCTCGATCAGGTCCTCGACCGCGGCGACCATGCCGTTGTCGGCGAACTCCCACGCCCGTCCCAGCTCGGTGGGAAACACGAGCACCGGACGACCCCAGTGGCCGTAGACCGCGACCGTGCCGGAGGCGCCGCCCGAGGGCGAGCCCAGTTCAACCGAGTAGTGGCGCACGCGGCGTGCTTTCCCGGATGCGCGCACGGCCACACCTGACCGGGCGGTGGCCGCCATCACTGCCTGCACCGGCCAACCGGCGGGCCGTCCTGGCGGAGATCAAGAGCCTTGGTCCGTGCCGGGCGACACCAACGGCGCCGGCGACGTGTTCGTGCGTGACCTCCGGGCCGGGACGACCGTCCGCGTGTCGGACTCGGGGCGCCCGGGCGGCGGTGGTGGCACCGGTGACGGGCTCCCACACGAACGGCGACAGCGCTTATCCCCGGCTGAGCGGCACGGGTCGAACGGTCGTGTTCGGCTCCTACGCCTCCAACCTCGTCGCCGGCGACACGAACAACAATCACGACGTCTTCCTGCGCACCTTCCAGTGCGGTGAACATGAGCCGCCGCCATTGTTTCTCACCTCCGGCGTGAAACATTTCTGCGTGTCGCCGGAGTGTCCGGGACACACGCCGATGCGCTTTGTTTGCCGGACCGGAATCCGGGTATCCCGCAGGTATCATTCGCAGTTTTTTCCGGTATTCAGCGCCGGAATCGAGACGCTCCCCGCCTCGGCTATTCGCTGCTCCGAGCGGCAATAGCACGGGTCGGCGCACGAGTCCGGGAGTTCTTATCAGCCGAATGGTTTGATCTTGTGGACCGGTCGGCGGAACAGCTCCTCCACCCGGCGGGCGAGGCCTTTATCGCGAGATCGATTTCGGATTCTTTCGCCTCGGTCCGGCGCGACACGCACTCATCACCTAATCGGGTTAACGTCGGCGTAATCAGCGAATTGCGGTCCATGATCGTGTTTGTCTTGATCAAGCAATTGACCTGCCGACAAAAGGTGGTTCCATGAGTAAGGCAACACGAATGCTGGCTATGACCGGAATGGCCCTGGTCGCCGGTGCGACCATCGGTGCCGGCCCCGCCGTCGCGGCGACGTCGACCACCCAGGGAGCCTCGGCCACCACGCAGAGCGCTCAGCAGCAGGCCAAGACCGACCGCGACCGCGTGGTCCGGATCTACCGCAGCGAGCGTCAGTGCGAGCGGGCCGGTCGCATCGGCCAGTTCTTCGGCCAGTGGCAGCGCTTCGACTGTGAGCGGACCCGCCGGGGCTTCTACGCGCTCGAGGTCTCGTGGCGCAACAACCACGGTGGTGGCCACGGCCACGGGCACGGCAACGGCAACGGTATGGGCAACGGCCACGGCGGCGGCCACGGCCACGGCCACAACGGCGGCGGCCACGGCCACGGCCACGGTGGCGGCCACAACCGCTAGTTCCGGCTGACCGAATCAAAGAGCCGCCGGTGAGCGGTGACTCTGCACGGGCCACACCCGCACCCGGGTGTGGCCCGTTTGTCGTTCCGCGCCTCGCGCGGTCAGCTGCCCTGCATCAGGTACTCGCGGACGTGACCGCGGGCCTGGTGGATGCGGGACTTCACCGTGCCCTCGGGGATGCCGAGCTGCGCCGCGATCTCGCGGTAGTCGAGCTGGCAGATGTCCCGCAGCACCATCGGGCCGACCAGCTCCGCCTTCCTGGCCTCCAGCTGCTCGAGCGCGTCCAGCAGGTCCAGCCGCGACCCGGCGATGACGCTGGTCGTCCGCGGATCCGGCAGATCGACCGGCGGGATGTCGTGGGCCTCCTCGGCGGCACGGCGTTTGAGCGACCGGTACGTCTGCCGGCAACTGTTGGCGGTCACGACGTGCAGCCACGTGCTGAACCGCGACCGCCCCTCGAAGCGCCCGATGGTGCGGGCCACCTGGAGAAGGACGTCCTGACAGGCCTCTTCCGCGTCCTGCCAGCAGGGCAGGAAGCGCGCGCAGCGGCGCAGCACGTCCGGCCGGATGGCGGTGAGGAGGTCGTCGAGCGCCCTCGTGTCCCCGTCCGCGGCCCGGCGTGCGAGCTCCTCCTGGTGATCGTTCTGCATTCCGTGCCCCCGTCGCGTGTCCTGCAGAGCCGCTCATAATACGTACGTGTCAGTTCCAGCCAGGATCGGTCGATATCGCGTCACCCGCCGCCTGGGTTCCGGCGCGTTCGCCACGGTCTGGCTCGCCGAGGACGACGCCCTGAAGTCCTCGGTGGCCATCAAGGTGCTGGCCGACAACTGGGCCCACCACCCCGACGTGCGCGCCCGGTTCGAGCAGGAGGCCCAGGTCCTGCGGCGTGCGGACTCCGAGCGGCTGGTCCGGATCCACGACGTCGACGAGTTGCCGGACGGGCGGCCGTACCAGGTCATGACCTATGCCGCCGGCGGCACGCTGGCCGAGCGGCTCGACGCCGGCCCGCTGCCGGTCCGCGAGGCGCTGCGGATCGCCGCCGAGATCGCCCACGCCGTCACCGACCTGCACGAGTCCGGCGTGCTGCACCGCGACCTCAAACCGTCCAACATCCTCTTCGCCACCGTCCGCGGCAGCGAACGCCTGCTGGTGGCCGATCTCGGGCTGGCCAAGGCGATCGCGCACGCCTCCGGGTTCACCGTCGTGGCCGGCACCCCGGGTTACATGGCCCCGGAACAGCACCTGCCCGGTGGCGGTCTGGACGTCCGCGCCGATGTGCACGCAGTCGGCGCGATGACGTACCAGATGCTCACCGGCCGGACGCCGCAGGCCGGGGCGCCGCCGCCCTCGAAGCTGCGCGCGGGCGTGTCCAAACAGGTCGACCGGATCGTGCTGCGGGCCCTGAACGCCGAACGTGACCGGCGCTGGCCGACCGCCGCCTCCTTCGCTGCCGCGCTGGACGACGCCCGCGGTGCCAGCCCGTTCCGGCGGCGCTCCCGCGTACTGCTCTCCGCCGGGCTGCTGGTGGCCGTGGCCGGGACGGTGGCGCTGGGTGGTTCGGCCACCGCAGCCGAGGGCTGGACCCGGGTCGCCGACGCCACCGGAGTTCTCTCGGTGGCGGTGCCGGACGCCTGGGCCGACCAGCTGATCGACGGCGGCTGGGACCCGGCGGCCGTGGGACTCGCCGCCGGTCCGGCGCCGGGCCTGCTCGTCGGTTCCGACCTTCCCCGCTGGCCGGACACGGCGAGCAGAAACCCGGGCGTCTTCGCCGGTGTGAGCGCCACGATGCGCGGTGCGCGCCTGCCGGTCCACGCCGGATGCACCCGGCTGCCCGCCCGCGCGGTGACCGCGTCGGGTCTGACCGGCGCGGTGCAACGCTGGACGAACTGCCCGGGCACACCCGTCTCCTACAGCGAGGCGGCTCTGCTGTCGTCCGGTGGTGACGGCGTGTATGTCCAGATCAGACAGGCGGACGACGTCGACCGCACCGATCAGATTCTCGCCGGACTGCGCTACTGAGAAGTACCCTGCCCGCCGGGTTCGACATCCCCCGATGGTCGACTCCGGCGGGCAGGCGCCGGTGCCGGTTACTCGTAGCAGTTCTGGTTCACCCATTGCAGGGTCAGCTCGACGACCAGACCGTTGGCCGTGACGATGCGATAACGCGCCTTGCCGTTCCCGGCGACCTCCGCATAACCGCGGCCGTCGGCGGTGGGATCCTCCTCGGTGGCGTTGCGCCAGTCCGGGTACGCCCTGCGCATGGCCTTCGCCGAGCTGCCGAGCGTGATGCCCTCCGGTGTGCGTACCCCGGTGTAGGCGTCGATGATCTGGATGCCGAGGACGCCGGGGGAGTAGTAGACCATCCCGTCGCTGCCGGGATTGATGCCCGAGGCGTACCTGACGTGGGCCGGCTGGTTGCAACCCTCATTGATCTTGCCCTTGAACGCGGTGAGCACACCGGTCGCCTCGGCCTCCTTCTGGCTCATGCCGAGCTTGAGCGCACCGAGCCCGTTGGGTCCGAGCACCGTCGGCCGGCTCTTCGGCGAGGACGACGTCGGCGACGACCCGGGCGGCGACTTGGAGGGCGACTTCGACGGCGACTCCGACGGCGACGGCGACGGCGACGAGGAGGGTGCCGACGACGGCGACGTGACCGAAGGTGCCGGAGACGGCGAAGCGCTCACGGCCCCGATCGGTGTGGCCGCGCCGTCGAGGCGCTCGACACCGTCGGAGCATCCGGCGGTGACGATCGCGGCGGCGAGGAGTGTTCCGATGACCGGAAGGAATCGCATGGTCGGTGCCTTTCCCATTCGCACGTTCTCTGGTCCGTCAACAGGTTCGATGCGAGGGCCGGCGCCTTTGTTCGGGATCTTCGGTAACGGAAATATAACGGAGCGGGGCGGGGCATCAGCCCCGCCCCGCCCCGATGGTGCTGCGCTCAGCCGACACCCTGCTTGGCGTCCTTGTTGACGTGGACACCGGCGCCGAAGACGACCATCTCGTCCTGGCTCAGGCCGATCCCGTCCCAGAACTGGATCAGCAGGTACGCACCCTTGGGCTGCTTCACCCACAGCGTCCGGCCGTCGGTGCTGTCGAGGCTCTTGACCAGCACACCGTCCTTGTCGCCGACCTTGACCGCCTTGCCGTCACGCGGCCCCTGCTCGTCCTTGCTCTGCAGCATCACGGCGATCTTGCCGACGAAGCTGCGGTCGTCGTAGAGCGGATCCTGCGACGGGTCGACACCCGGCTTGCCCTTGATCCGGCTCGGTGCCAGCAGCAGGCTGCTCTCGTCGTCGGCCTGCACGAACCACCCGTCCGGCGCCTTGTCGATGGTGAAACCCTTCGGCTGCTTACCGGTGTACGCGACCAGATGCGTCACGCCCTCGGCCACCGCCGGTGCGCCGGCCTGAGGGGAGTCACCCGGCGTCTGCGCGCCACTGCCGGCGAACGCCACGGCGGCGACCAGTGCGGCAACCGCGAACGTCGACCCGCCCGCGACCTGAACGGCACGACGCCGCCGCAGGGCGTGCCGGCCACGCTTCAGGTCAGCGTCGATCTCGGTCATCGTCGGCGGCACGGCCGGGCCGGCGATGCCCTCGAGGTGATTGCGCAGGTCCGTCACTGGGTCACTCCTTGGCGAAGAAAAAGGGCGTTCGATTGCAGTGCTTCCCGCAGCCGGTCGAGGGCGCGGGCGGTCTGGCTTTTGACCGTGCCGTGCGAGCAGCCGAGCGCGTCGGCCGTCTCCGCGACGTCGAGGTCGTAGAAGTAGCGGAACACCACGGCGGCCCGCATCTTCGGCGGCAGGTCCCGCAACGCCGTCCGCAGCCCGTCGTCCAGCTCACCGCGGGCCGGCTCGGCGGCGGTGTGCGGCCGGTCCGGCAGCTCCGCAGTCGGTCGCTCCCGCCGCCACCACAACCGCCGGCGCTCGTCGGTCAGCGCGTTGACCAGCACCCGGCGCACGTACCCCTCGGGGGAGTGGGCCCGCTGGAACGCCGGCCAGGCGACGTACAGCTTGGTCAGGGTCGACTGCACCAGATCCTCGGCGAGGTGCGCGTCACCGGCGGTGAGCAGCGTCGCCGTGCGGACCAGCCCGGCCCGCCGGGCCCGGACGAAGTCGTGAAATTGCTGATCCCGCTCGCTCGTCACGAGCACTCCATGCGTCTCATAGCTCCCAGACGGATGCGGTCCCGCCGAGGTTGCATGAACGCCGATCAGCCTCGGATCATGGAACCGTTGTCGCGGGCGAGCGTCTTCGCCCCGGTGCCCGCCGGAGCTCCCGAAGGGCCGGCCCCTCGGTACGCTCCCGGCCCGGCACACCTACGCCGTCACCTCGTACGCCGTGGCCGGCCGCCGACGCGTTATAACTCAGGGATGGACTTGCCTCGTAGTGCGCCGGATGCTCAGGGTGTGGACGCCGCCGGGATCGAGGCGTTTGTCGCCGCGGTTGCGGCGCTCGACGATGCCGAGCTGCACAGTCTGATGGTGGTCAGGCACGGTCACGTTGTCGCCGAACGGTGGTGGGAGCCCTACGCCGCGCAGACGCCGCACCTGCTGTATTCGCTGAGCAAGAGTTTCACCTCGACCGCCCTGGCGTTCGCGGTGGCGGAGGGTCTGGTCGACCTGGACGCCACGGTGCTGTCGTACTTTCCCGAGTTCGACGCCCGAGTCACCGACGCGCGATCGCGGGCGATCCGGGTGCGGCACGTGGCCGCGATGGCGAGCGGGCACGACGACGAGACGCTGGACCGGGCCCGGGTGGCCGGCGACGGCGACCTGGTCCTCGGTCTCCTGCTGCTGCCGCCCGAGCGCGAGCCGGGCACCTTCTTCGCCTACAACCAGCCGTGCACCTACGCGCTCTCCGCGATCGTCCAGCGGGTCAGCGGCGGGTCGCTCACCGACTTCCTGCGTCCCCGGCTCTTCGATCCGCTAGGCATCTCCGGGTACGGGTGGAGAAAAGATCGCCTCGGCCGCGAGATCGGCTACGCGGGCCTGTACGCGCCGACGGAGGCGATCGCCAAACTCGGCCAGCTGTACCTGCGCAACGGTGAATGGGACGGCCGTCAGCTGTTGTCGCCGGAGTGGGTCGAGGAGGCCACCCGGGCTCACGTCGCCACGGTCCGGCCCGAGCCGGACTGGGACCAGGGGTACGGCTTCCAGTTCTGGCGCGCCCGCCACGGCTATCGCGGCGACGGCGCGTTCGGGCAGTTCATGGTGGTGCTGCCGGAGGCCGACGCGGTTGTCGCGATCACTTCGCAAAGCCCGGACATGCAGGGTGTGCTGGACGCACTGTGGAGCCACCTGCTCCCCGCCCTGACCGCGGACGGGACTTCAGCACTGTCCCGGCCGGTGCCCGGTGGCCCGGTGGGGGCGATCGCTCCGGCGCTGCTCGAGCCCGGTCCCGGCAACGGGGTCACCGCGCTGCTCTCGGTGGAGGTACGCCCCGGCGAGCTCGTGCTGACCGACAAGGGTCCGGCCGTGACCGTGCCACTGGGTGCACCGGAGGCCTGGACGACCACAGGACCGGTCGCGAGCGCGTACGCGTGGGCGGACGGCCGGCTGCTCGTGGATGTCGTGTTCGTGGAGACGCCGCACCGCCTGCGGCTGAGCCTGGATCTCACCGGCGAGCGGTTCGAGGCGCAGTGGCAGACGGAACCGCTCGGCGGGCCGAAGCTGGCACAGCTCCGCCGGCCGGACTGAGGCCCGGCCGGCGGAGTGCTGGTCAAAGAACCGTGCCGTAGATGTTCGTGTTGAAGCCCGGCAGACGCAGCTCGGTGCCCGTCGTCCGGCGGACGCCGTACATGAAGTTCGGCTCACCGCCGGCGTACTCGGTCACCGCGCCCGGGGTGTCGCCGTCGGTCGGCGCGGGGCCGCCCTCGTCGACACCGAGCTCGCCCGGTGCGGACACGATGGCGTCGAGCCCATCACGCCCGTCGAGGTCGAGCACCCGGACGCTGTCACCGAACCGGTCGCCCCGCTCGGAGGTTCCCGGGGTGTACTCGTAACCCTGCGAGAGCTCGAGCGCCACACCACCGGCGGGGCCGGTCGCCGAACCACGCAGCAGGCTGATGACACCGGCGTCGACAACATTGCCCGGAGGCGCCAGGGGTGCGTCGACGACGTCCTCGCCGGGCACGCCGATGACCACGTCACCGAAGCCGTCACCGGTGATGTCACCGGCCGTGACCGAGGCGCCGAAGGAGTCGCCGGCCTCGGCGTCCCCCGGGATCCCGGCACTGTTCTGGGTGCTGACCTGCGACTCCCCGGCGAAGAAGCCGTTGTTGCCGCCGAACAGGGTCACGACCATGCCGGCGTTGGCCTTGCCGTCGACCGTGGCCTCGGGTGTACCGGCGACGAGGTCGTCCCGGCCGTCGTTGTTGGTGTCAGCCAGCGTAATGCCGCCGAAGCCGAGCCGGATCGGCTTGACCCCGGGAGCGACCTGGGTGAAGTCGTCGCCGTAGACCGAGGCGACACCGCGGACGTTGAGGCCGCTCGCACCGCCGAGGATCAGGTTGATCGAGCCCTTGCTCGGCGTGGCGGTCGCACCCTCGTTCTCACCCGGGCTGCCGATCGCCAGGTCGGCGTAGGCGTCCGCGTTGAACTTGCCGATCGCCAGCACCCCGCCGAACCGGTCCCAGCTCTGGGCGGTGTCGGGGACCAGCGAGGTGTTCTGGTCGAGCCACTTGGCGCCCGTGGTGCTGACACCGTTGGCGTCGCTGAGCAACATGATCAGGCCACCGGCGGAGGCCTGTGTGCCGACATCCTCACCCGGGAGACCGACGGCCAGATCGGCGCGACCGTCACCGTTGATGTCACCGGCCGCGAGCGCACCGGCGAACTCGTCACCGCTCTCCGAGGCGTCCGGAACACCCGCGGTGCTCTGGTTGAGGTGGCGGATCTTCGACACCTGGAGTCCCTGCGCGGAGCCGGGGACGATCCACAGACCGCCTGCGGCCGTACCGTTGGCCTTGTCGGTCTCGTCGGGGTCGCCGACGACCAGGTCGTCGAACCCGTTGTTGTCGAAGTCGCCGCTGGTGAAGGCCGTGCCCAGGGTGAGCGCGGTCGAGCCGGTGGTGTTGCCGAAGTAGTCGATGAACCGCCCGGACGAGTAGCGGACCACCACCCCGCCACGGACGGTGGCGGCGATGTCGTCGAGCCCGTCGCCGTCGAAGTCCGACCGGGTTGCTCCGCTGCCGGACTTCGGCGTCGCGGCGGCGGCAACCCGCTGGTACTTGATCGACACCCCGTCCCGGGTGATCGTCTGTGGGCCGGCCGCGGCGTGCGCGGCCACCGGGCCGAGCAACGTCAGGACCACTGTGGACAGTGCGGCCGAAGCCGCGTACTTGATGAACATGTGTTTCCCCCGTGAATCTGAAATGCGCCGCCCGAAATGAAGCGGCCATTCAGAGATATCAACCCCGTGCCACTTCCGCAGCCCGGATTTGACTGTCCGGCAGCCGGATGAACTGATGGCCCCCATGGTCTGGCTGCGAAAAGACACGTCCGGTCACGCCGGCGGCACGGTGTTGTCACAAGCTGTCGCACATCCGACCGTGGTCCATTGACCGCCGTCGACCCCGTGCTGGAGGGCCTTGCGGTCAATCCCGCGCTCCCGGAAGAGCTGCTGCTGCGCCTGGTCGCGGACGGCCGGGCGGCCGACGGTCTGGCCGCCCGGGCATCGCTGCCGGCCGCCGTGGTGGCGGCGATGCTCGACCATCCCGCGCCGCGGATGCGGGCCGCCGTGGGCAGCAACACGTCCGTCGACCCGCAGACCCGCCTGAGTCTGCTGAACGATCCCGACCCGTGGGTGCGCAGCCGCCTGGAGAAGCAGCGGGAGTTGCCGCTGCCCGAGTGGGCCCTGTCGCGGATCTTCGCCCGGCTGGCGCGGTCGGTCGACCGCGGGCTGCTGTCACGGCAGGAGATGCTGGGCGAGGTGTTCGACGAGGCCGGGCGCGAGGGCCGCTTGCGGCCCCTGCTGGTCCGGCACGAGGACGAGCAGTTCCGCCTGATCGCCTGTCACTTCACGCCGTACCTCGACGAGCCGGATCAGCAGGCGCTGCTGCACGACGAGTCGCCCACCGTCCGGGCTGCCGCGGCGGCGAAGCTGTACCCGCCGGTCGTGGCCGACCTGAACGGCGCCGGCGGCTACGAGCGAGTTGCCCTGCTGGGCCGGCCGCTGACCCGCGAGCTGATCGAGGAGGTGCTCGCCGCCGGCGACGAGGAGGACCTGCTCGCCCTGGCCAGGAACACCACGCTGCCCGCGGACGTGGTCGCGGCGCTCGTGACGCACGACCTCCACCGCGTACGGCGGGAGACCGCCCGGCGTGACGATCTCACCAGCACCCAGGCGGTCCGGCTCGGCGCCGACCCGGACCCCTCGGTACGCGCGGAGGTCTCGGTCCATCCCGTCCTGACCGAGGCGCAACGCGCGGTGATCGCCGTACCCCCGGAGACCACTTTCTGTGGCTGCGAGTCCGTGCCGGTCGTACCCGGGCAGTCGGCCGTGTGGGCCCGTTCGGTGAACCCGCTGCTGCGCCGCAGGGCCGCCGCGGACCCGCTGCTCCCCGCCGAGATCGCCGCAGTGCTCGCCGACGACCCGGACGCGGTGGTCCGGGGCCTGCTCGCGGTGCATCACCCGGCGGCATCACCCGCGCTGAAGCTCCGCACGTTCCTGGAACACGACGGCTGCGCCCGCCGCCGGCTGCGGTTTCCCGTGACCGACTCGGCGCGTTTCGCCACGAGCCCGGATGCGGCTGTCCGGCAACTGGTCGCCCGCGATCCGGACGCCGACCCGGCTCTGGTGGAGGAGCTGCTCACCGATCCCGACGAGTCCGTGCGGCGGGTGATGGCGGGTTGCGCACGGCTGCCCGTACATCGCATCGTCGCCCTGCTCGACGATCCCGAGCTGTCGACCGCCGCAGCAGCCAACCCGTCCCTGCCCCGCGCCGAGATGGAACGGCTGATCAGGCGGGCCGAAGAAGTCCGGCAACCGCCGGTTGATGCTCGTCGAGCAGGTCCCACAGCACCCGGTGCCGCGCCGCGGACGCCTTGACCACCGGGTCCGTACGCCGGAGGAACGCCAGGTGCCGGCAGGCGTGGACCGCCACGTCGTCCGCGTCGACCCGCCCGGGTGAGGGGCTGAGCGGACCGTCGCCGGCCGCAAGCGTCTGCCCGGGCGCCCGCACGACCGTCGCCGAGCCCGGATCGGGGTCCGGCAGTGCCGCGTACGTGAGGACGATCCGCCCCGACGCGAACCGCCACGACGTGGAGTGGAGCAGCCCGTCGGCAGCCACACCGGCGAGCGCACGTGCCACTGCGTCGGGGTGCTCGTCGTCGGTGAGGGCCCGGGACGCCGTCCGGTAGGTGAGGCGCCCGCCGGTCGTACCGAGCAGGAAGGTCTCGACGACAACGGTGACGCCTGGGAGCATCGCCTCATCGGTGGTCGGCATCGCGGCCGGCGTCTGATGAAGATCCACTCAACGATGGTCCAGTAATTGCCAAGTCTTGGCAACAGAGACACACGTGCGAGAGGGTTCTGCATGAGTCTGCTGGTGATCATGGGGTCGGGGGAGACCAGCCCGACCATGGTGAGTGTCCATCGCCGTCTGGCCGGCACGTTGCCGTCCCGGCCCTCGGCGGTCCTGCTCGAGACGCCCTACGGCTTCCAGGAGAACGTCGCCGACATCTCCGCCAAGGCCTGCGCCTACTTCGCCCGCAGCGTGGGCCTGTCCGTGACCGTGGCGCCCGGTCTTCGGGGCCCCGGCGTGGCGGCGGAGACCGACCAGGGTCTGGCCGCCGTGCGCGCCGCCGACTGGCTCTTCTCCGGGCCGGGTAGCCCGACCTACGCCATGGACTGCTGGCGGTCGACACCGGTCGGCCAGGCACTGCAGGACCGCCTGGCCCGCGGGCGCAGGCCCAACTTCAATGAAGTCGGGCCTTCGCGGCCGGATAGGCCCAACTTCGATGAAGTCGGGCCCTCGCGGCAGAGGCCCAACTTCAACGAGGTCGGGCCTTCGCGGCCGGATAGGCCCAACTTCGATGAAGTCGGGCCCTCGCGGCAGAGGCCCAACATCAAGGAAGTCGGGCCGGTCACGGTGCTGGCGTCCGCGGCCGCGGCGACCATGGGCCGCTGGGCGGTCCCGGTGTACGAGATCTACAAGGTCGGTGCGACGCCGTACTGGGCGCAAGGGCTGGACCTGATGGCGCACCTCGACCTCTCGGTGGCGGTGATCCCGCACTACGACAACACCGAGGGCGGCACCCACGACACGCGCTTCTGCTACCTGGGCGAACGCCGGCTCCGGATCCTGGAACGCGAGCTGCCGGCCCAGGCCGCGGTCCTCGGCATCGACGAGCACACCGCCGCCCTGATCGATCCGCCGAACGACTCCGTGGAGATCGTCGGCCGCGGCGGTG